>JANXRZ010000124.1 GCA_025352885.1 Pseudomonadota bacterium
CACGTCGGGCGATGTGAGTTCATAAGTCGCCAGGTAACGCCCGTCGCCCGGCTCGCAGTCCCGGACCCAGCGACGGGCCGACAGGAAGCCGGGAATCGCCAGCCGCTCGGCCATGTGCTCCGTGTCGTACCAGGCGTTGAACTCCTCATCCATGGCCGCCGGCGGCTCGGTCAGCGTGAGCAGCAATCCCATGTTCGTGCTCATCCCACCTCCACGAGAAGATTGCCCAGCCGGTCGAGGGCCACGCGGTTGCCCGGCTCAATCACCGTCGTGCAGTCGAGCTGCTCGATGATGGCGGGACCCTCGAAGGTGATCGCCGCCGGCAGCTTTTCGCGCTGGTAGACCGGCGTCGCGCGAAAGCCGCCGTCGAACCACACGGGGCGCTCCCCGTTCCGCGCACCGGCAAGCGAGCTCGCGCGCTCCGAGCGTCCGAGCACTGCGAGGTCGAAGCGCTTTCTGAGCCCGATGACGGCCGTATGCAGGTTGACGAGCACCGCCCGGATCTCGGGCAGCTCCACGCCGAAGCGCTCCCAGTAGGCGGCATCGAAGCGCTTCTGCAACTCTTCGCGCGAGATGGCCGTGCCGGGCAGGGCCACCGTGAGGATGTGACTCTGACCCTGGAACTGCATGTCCGCGAAGTGCAGCAGCTTCACGCCTTCGATTGCGACGCCTTCGCGCTCGAGGGTGGCTCGGCCTTCGGCGATCTGGTCATCGAGGGTCGCCTTCACCAGTGCTTCATCGAGCACGGCAAGCGGCTTGTTCACCGTGTTTACGTAGTCGTGGCGAAGGTCCGCAGCCGCGCACCCGAGCGCATTGGTAATGCCGGGGCGCATTGGGATCAGCAGCTTGGGGATGCCAAGCTCGCGAGCCAGCGCGGCGGCATGCAGCGGTCCGGCCCCCCCGAACGGGAAGAGGGCAAAGTCCCTCGGGTCGTGCCCCTTCGCAAGCGACACCATGCGGATGGCGCCGGCCATCTTGTCATTTGCGATGCGCAGGATCGCTGCCGCGGCACCGATCGCATCCAGGCCGAGCGGCTTTCCGATCCGCTCATTGAAGATGCCCCGAAGGTGGTCGATGCTCACCGGATTGTCCACGCCGAGCAGTTTCGCCGGATCGAGCCGCCCGAGCAGCAAATTCGCGTCCGTGATGGTCGGCTCGATGCCGCCCCGCCCGTAGCAGATGGGGCCCGGCATCGCGCCCGAGCTTCGCGGCCCCACCTGGAGCATGCCGGCGTCCGACAGGTAGGCAATCGACCCGCCGCCTGCGCCTATCGTGTGGACATCGACCATGGGCACGTGGATCGGCATCGCGTACTCGATTTCGAGTTCGGCCGAGACGGTTGGGATGCCGTCCTTGATGAGGCCGACGTCGGTCGAGGTGCCGCCCATGTCATACGTGATCACGCTTGAAACACCGGAGGCCGTGGCCGAGTACGCCGCCGCGATGATGCCTGAGGCCGGCCCCGACATCACGGTGTTGACCGCAGTCTCCGCGACCAGCCCGGCGGCGATGGTCCCGCCGTTGCCCTGCATGACCAGGAGGTCGCGCGCGAAGCCACGCTTGCGCAGCTCGTCCACGAGGCGCTGGATGTAGCGATCGAGAATCGGCTGCACGGATGCGTTGACCGCTGCGGTGACGCCGCGCTCGTATTCGCGGTACTCCGACAGGATCAGGTGCCCGGCGGTGACATAGGGGTTCGGCCAGATCTCCTTCGCGATGGCGAGCGCCCGGGCCTCGTGCGAGTGGTTGATGTAGCTGTGCAGGAAATGGATGACGAGGGACTCGCAGCCGGCGTCCTTGAGATGCTGCACCGTGCGCCTGACATCGTCTTCGTTGAGCGGCGTGACGACGGCCCCGTCGGCATCGACGCGCTCGGTGACTTCCAGCCTGAGCTCCCTCGGGATCAGGGGCTCGAACCAGCCCGTCAGGCCGTAAGAGTTGGGGCGTGTCCGGCGGCCGAGCTCGAGGACGTCACGAAACCCCTTGGTCGTGATGAGCCCGGTCTTTGCCAGTTTTCGCTCAAGCAGGGCATTGGTCGTCGTTGTCGTGCCGTGAACGATCAACGCGAGGCTGGCAAGCTCGAGCTCGGCTGAATCGATCGCGGCTAAAACGCCGTAAGCCTGGTTCTCGGGCGTGGTCGGTACTTTCGCAAGTCGCACAGCACCGCTGGTCGTTTCGATCGCAATGAGGTCGGTGAACGTGCCGCCGACGTCGATGCCTGCGATCCAGCTGGCCTGGGTCGTGCTCATAGGGACAGGTATTGCTCGCGGATGGCGTCGTTTGCGGCCAGCTCCTGCATTGTGCCGCTGTAGCGGATCTGGCCGGTCTCGATGATATAGGCACGGTCGGCGACCACCTGCGCAAAGTGCAGGTTCTGCTCGGACAGGAGCACCGACAGGCCCTCTTTTTTCAGGTCGAGGATGGCCGCGGCCATTTGCTCCACGATGAGCGGGGAGAGGCCTTCGGAAGGCTCGTCCAGCAGGACGGTCAGCGGGTTGCCCATGAGCGTGCGGGCGATCGTCAGCATCTGCTGCTCGCCGCCGGACATGCGCGCGCCGCGGCGGTCCTGCATGCGGCCGAGATTCGGGAACAGCTCGAACAATTTCGCCGGCGTCCACTGGGCGGCCCCATCGCGCTTCGGTTGGCGCCCGGTCTCGAGGTTCTCGGTCACAGTAAGGTCGCCGAAAATGCGCCTGTCCTCCGGCACGTAGCCCAAGCCGAGGCGCGCGACCTGGAAAGGCTGGAGGCGATCGATGCGCGTCCCGCGAAAGCGCACTTCGCCCGAGAGCGGACGCACGAGACCCATCAACGACTTCAGCGTGGTGGACTTCCCGGCGCCGTTCCGGCCCAGCAGCACGACCACTTCGCCGGCCTTGGTCTCGAGCACCACGTCGAAAAGGATGTGCGCCTGGCCGTAAGCGGCGTTGAGTCCGGTGACCTCAAGCATGCGTGAGCCCGCCTGCAGTTTCATGCGCGGCGCCATACGTCGTGCCGGCGCCCAGATACACCTCGCGCACTTTCGGATGCGCGCGCACTTCATCCGGGCGGCCTTGCGCGATCAACTCTCCGCCGGCCAACACGATGATCCGATGCGCATGGGCGAAGACCACGTCCATGTCGTGTTCGGTGAAGAGGATTGCGATTCGGTCATCCCGGGCGAGGCCGGCCGCCAGCTGCATGAGCGCGTTGCGCTCACGAGGCGCCATGCCGGCCGTCGGCTCATCCATGAGCAACAGGCGCGGCTGGTTGGCAAGCGCCACGGCCAGCTCCATGCGCTTGAGGTCGCCGTATGCAAGCACCGCGCAATTGCGCCCGGCCTGCGCAACCATGCCCACTCGGTCGAGGAGCGCATCGGCTTCGTCGACGTACATGTGGGTTGCCACTGAAGTCAGCGATCCGAGGCGGCCGTGATGCGAGAGCAGGGCCATCTGCACATTTTCCCGCACGGTCATCGAGCAGAAGGTGGCGGTGATCTGGAAGGTGCGTCCGACGCCAAGCCGCCAGATCTCGCGCGGCTTGAGGCCGGTCAGCGGGCGTCCCTCGAAAGTGACCGTGCCGCTGTCGGCTTCGAGTTGGCCGTTCAGCAGGTTGAAGCACGTGGTCTTGCCGGCCCCGTTCGGACCGATCAGCGCGAGCAGCTCGCCGGCGGCGACTTCGAAAGACACGTTGGAGACCGCCTGCACGCCGCCATAGGCCTTCGAAAGATTGCGGACACTCAGGACGTTCATGCAGGCTTCAATTGCGGGATGCGAAACTGGCGAATGCGCTCGCCAATGAATCCCGCAATGCCCTGCGGGAACGCGAGCACCAGGGTCAGGATTACCGCGCCAAGCACCGCCCTCCAATAGTCGATCTCGCGCGCGACCGCGTCCTGGAGCCACGTGAACAAGGCGGCGCCCCAGAGCGGGCCGGTGAGGTTCTGGATTCCGCCGAGGAGCACCATCACAAGCCCATCGACCGACCTTGGAACGGCAAGCGACTCGGGGGAGATCGAGCCTTTCGAAAACGCGTAAAGCGATCCGGCGACGCCCGCTGCAAGCCCTGCGATCATGAATGCGCCCCATTGGCGCATCCTCACGTCGATGCCGATGGCATCAGCGCGCAGCGGTGAATCGCGGCTGGCGCGCAGTGCATAACCGAAGGGGGCGTAAAGGATGCGCCAGAGCGCGAAAATCCCAAGCACGCAGCCCGAGAGCGTGAGGTAGTAATAAGCGATCTTCGAGGACAGCCACGTCGCCGGCCAGATCCCGATGAGGCCGTTCGATCCGCCGGTGAGCGAATCCCACTGGAAGATGATCGACCACGCGATCTGCGCGAACGCAAGCGTCAGCATTGCGAGGTAAACGCCCGACAGGCGCACGCAGAACCAACCAAACACCAACGCGCCCGCGCCGGCGAGCAGGGGGCCCGCGATGAGGCCGGCTTCCATGGGCAGTCCGCCTTTCACGAGCAACCCCGCGCCATAGGCCCCGAGCCCGAAGTACGCAGCGTGGCCGAACGAGTGCATCCCGCCAGGGCCCATGATGAAGAACAGGCTCACGGAGAAGAGCGCGAAGGTGAGGATGTCGATGAGGAGCACAAGCGCGTAGCCTTTGAGGAAGACTGGGACCAGCGCGAGCACCGCCACCAGGCCGAGCAACGCGCGGACGACGCCGGGCGAGGGCAGGGTCAGCGGCGCATCCGCCGATCCCGAGCCCCTCGCCACCGGTTGCTGCCGACCCAGCAGGCCCCACGGACGGAGGACGAGCACGACGGCCATCACGATGAACTCGACCACCAGCGTCAGCTTCGAAAACGAAAACACGTGGCCGAGGTAAGTGACGTCGCCGAT
>JANXRZ010000166.1 GCA_025352885.1 Pseudomonadota bacterium
CGATTGCCTTCCCCCGCCACCAATACAATTTGCATGGCGCTTTCGTCCAGCACTCGTATCACTTCACGTATCGAGATTCCGGTAGTCACGAGGACCTTCGCCCAATTATCCATTGGCGTCCCCCGCCTTATCGATACCAACCATTTTGCGCCTCGCCTGACAGTGTCATCTGCTTTCGGATGAGGCGCTGGTCCAGCGGCACCTCGGCGAGAATCTTGGCAATCTTTTTTCCTGCATCGCCGACACCGTATGGGTTTGGGGTGTTCCGACAAACCTGACGCCAGTCCACGTCATCCAGGCATTTGCGGATGGCGGCATATATCGCACCTTCGTCGTAGCCTGCATCGAGGACATTCGAGCCGCGCAATCTGCCGTCCTGCCGACTGCCAATGTTGACGGTCGGGCAGCCAAATGCCGGTGTCTCCTTGATCCCGGACGAAGAGTTGCCCACGCATGCGACCCGGCAAACAGGATCGCGCGCTAAGGCGAGCACGCCGTGATAGTTATAGCGCCCCAGCGAGCGGTGAACCTGTACATTCGGCAGGCGCTCGCCCGCAAGTCGCTCGAGCTCGGCGATGATGGTTCGCCCCCCGGCGTCATTGTTGGGGTAAGTAACGAGTACTTGAACGCCTTCCTGGGCCAGCCTGCGCAGGGCGGAAAGTGCCGGAACGACGTACGCTTTTGACGCTTCATACTCGGTTGTTACCGAATGCTGCGTAAAAAGCACGACCGGCCGGAGCGGATCCAGCTTATAGCGCTCCGCAAGCTCCTTTGTAGTCGCGAATATCCCATCCTGGATCAGATCGATCGCAGGGAATCCGACAGTGTGGACACGCCAGCTTTCCTCGCCCATCGCCAAGATGCGATTGGTGGCCTGCTCGTTCGTCGTGAAATGCAGATGGGATAGTTTGGTCATGGCGTGCCGGACGGAGTCGTCTAGCGCGCCCCCTTCTGTCAGGTCTCCGCCTTCCACGTGTGCCGTGGGCACATTTGTCTGCGTGCCCGCGATAACGGCGCCAAACCCTTCGAACCTATCCGCGTAAACCACTAGCAAGTCCGGCTTGAGCTGCGAAAGGATCTTCGACACCGACAGCACGCAAGTACCTATAGCCTGGGCGGTTGCATATAGAGTATCGGCTTGCATCTCGATCTTCGCCTCAGCGTGAACTTGAAAGCCGTCCGCTTCAATCTCTGCGAGCGTACGACCGAAATCATTGTCCAAGTGAGCGCCGGAAACGATGAGGCGGTACTCGAGCACCGGACTGGCCGCTATAGCCCGCAGGATGGGATACTGGAGGCCGTACTCAGCCCGGTTTCCGGTGAATACGGCGATCGTGCGCTTGGGCTGAATCATCGGCCAGTCGTTAGCAAGGCTTGGAGCCCGTCACGCAAACTGACGCTCGATTGCCAGCCAAATTGTTCACGCGTCAATGCCATGTCCAGGATTAGTGCAGATGCGCGGCCGGAAGGTGATGTGGAAATGACGGGCCGTCCAGACTGGCCGGATAATTCGCAGCATATTTCGACTATGTCTGAAACGGCGCAACCACGACCGCTGCCGAGATTGTACACGCCCGTCGCACTGCCGAGCGTCATGGAAAGCAAGCCGCTAGCAACATCCGTCACTTCGATGAAGTCCCTTATTGGCGACGCGTCCCGCACGAATACCGGGTCGTTTCCCGGAATCTGCGAAAGGATGTCGCCAATCACGTTGGTTGGGGCCATTCCTCGCCCGTACACATTTGCCAGGCGAACGACGACTCCCTTGGAATGCTCGCAAATCAGTCTCTCAACTGCCGCTTTTGCTCGCGCATAGACTCCTTTAGGTTCAATCCGCTCGTCGGGCCGACGGGGCGTGCTGACTCCGTCCCCGTACACGACGGCGGACGACGCATAAATCACTTTCGCAAAGCCGCCGGATAGCAGCGATTTTGCGTTGGCAACCGATTGCTCAATGTACGCGTCGCCCAACGACTCGGCCGCGGCCACGTCTCGAGTCTCTGCCAGATGGACCAGGACTTCCGCCCCCAGTCCTCTCGCATACTCGCTGAGGGCCGCGAATTCCGCACGCGGTGACCCATTGCGCGACCGGGCCAAGGGAATTGCCGAAACCCCTTCGTCGGAGCATGCCTTTACGAAAGCAGACCCGATAAAGCCAGAAGCGCCCGCTACCGCCACCCTCATTGAAAGCTGTCAATGTCCGCCGGACCAAGATGGACGTCGGCGGGGACATTCCGGGCCGCGATCCTTCCGATGACATCATTAAGTCGATCTGCCTTAATTTTTCCAAGACCCGGACGCTTGACCCAAACGTTTTCTAGATCGAATTTTTGTCCCTTCTGGACTGGGGCGATTGTCACTACGGTTGCATATGCGAAATCGATGACAGGTTGCTCTTCAAGAAGAACCGTCTTCGCACCTCCCCGTGCCTGCCAGATCGCTTTGGAACCGCTGATCAAACCGGCAAGCTCCTGTGGCTCGATGGAGATTCCCGTATCCGGACCCGGCCAAGACCTTGAGACCGTGAAGTGCTTCTCCAGTATTGCTGCGCCGAG
>JANXRZ010000173.1 GCA_025352885.1 Pseudomonadota bacterium
TCAAGGGGAGCCCAGCGTCCGCTGCACGAAGTCGTTCAGCGCCAGCTCAAGTGTCGAGCGCCTGCCGCCTTCGCTGACGATGGGACTGCTTGCCGGGTAGAAGTGCGTGGCGCCCGGAACCGTCCAGGCCTCGTGAGGGACACCGACGCGACTGAAATGGCGGTCGGTGTTCTGCGCCTGGCCGGCAATGTAGTCCAGGTCGTTCTCACCGGTGACGAGGAAAGCCGGCGGCAGCTGGCGACCCATTGCGACATGACGCTGCAGGTCGTCCGTCGCCATGTAGCCGGAAAGCGATAGGACCGCCGCGGCGGGGAGGCGCTCGCCATATACGGCGTTGAGGGATGTGCGCGCGCCGGCCGAAAACCCGCCTACCGCGATGCGCGCGGGATCCACGCCGTAGGATTTCGAATGCGACTCGACAAACCGAAACGCCTTGACCATGTCGTCGCACGCGGCCTCGATGCCCGCCCAAAGCATTTGCATGGTGGCCGGCGGCAAGCCCAGCAGGCCGCGCACATGATCGACTCGTGACCGGGGAATCTTCGACGGCTCGCCGATGACCGGCGTATCACCTGGATCGGGATCCTCCTGCACAAGCCGATAGTCGATCGAGAAGGCCACATACCCGCGCCTCGCAAACTCCCTGCAATAGGTCGGTATGGGCGTGTTTCGATGCTCGCCTTCGCCGAACTCATCGGTCTCCTTGCTGCCGCGATGGAAGGCGCCGCCGAACGCCAGGATGAGCGCCGCGCGCGAACCGCCGGCCGGCGCAGCAGGCTCATAGACATCGAGGCGCAGGACCCGTTCTTTTGGCGTCGTGCTGACGGCGACCCGGGCGCTGCCGTAAGGAACGTCGCGCGTGACCTTGACATCGAAAGTCCTGTCGGTGGCCCCCATTAATCGGCCCTCGCCCCGGAGGTTTTCGCGATCGCGGCCCACTCGCCGACTTCTTCGCGATACTTCCTCGTCCATTGGTCGGCTGAGTAAGGAGGCTCGATCGGCACCGATCCACCCGAGACGATACGTTCGCGGATATCGGGTCGGCCGGCAGCCTTGACGAATGCGCGATTCAACCGGGCGACCACAGCCGGCGGCGTTGTGGCAGGAACGAATGCCGCATGCCAGCCCACACCTTCGAACTTGATGCCGCCCTCAACCAGCGTCGGCTTGTCCGCGAGCGCAGGCAGGCGCTTCGGTCCCGTGACCGCGAGCGCCTTGAGGCGGCCTTGCTTAACGAACGGCGCCATCGACACGGCATCGAGCAGGCCGACCGTCACCGCCCCCGAGAGGATGTCGGGCATTGCCTGCATGCCACCCTTGTAGGGGACGTGCGTCATCTTCACGCCGCCGAGTTGCTTGATCGCTTCGCCTACCAGGTGCGGCGGCGTCCCGTTGCCGAAAGACGCGAAGCTGACCTTGTCGCCGTCTTTCTTCGCAAGTGCGATCAGATCGCCCAAGGAGTTGAGCGTGCTTTCCGGGCGCGTCAGCAGGATCAGCGGCACGATGGCGATCTGGCTGACACCAACGAAATCCTTTATGGGGTCGTACCCCGCTTCCTTCAACACAGAAGGGCCGATGACGAAGCCGGCAGCAGTGACGAGAACGGTGTGGCCATCCGATGCGCCCCGGCCCACTTCTGCAGCCCCGACAGCGCCGCCCGCGCCGGGCCTGTTCTCCACCACCACCGGCTGGCCAAGATCCTCCCGGAGCGGCTCGGCGAGCAGGCGCGCCATGATGTCGGTGCCTCCGCCGGGCGGGTAAGGCACCAGCAGGCGAATCGTCTTCGTGGGAAAGGCTTGTGCGACGGCCGCGCCTGCGCCGAATGCAAAAAAAACCAAAGTTGCTGTTCCCGCCACTGCTCGCAATATGCTCACTTCATTCTCCATCCGGGGTGACACCGCATTTTCGCCCGGACGACCGGTTCGCGCACCTCGGACGTTTGATACAGTGACGCGTTTGATACAGTGACACGGCTCCTCAAAACGACGTCCCGGATCCCATGACCCATCTTCTCGTTCCGCTCCTGGTGGCTGCCCTGTTCCTTGGCGGTTGCGCCCATACGCCCGCCCCCCTGTCCAATGAGCGCATAGCCGAGATCCTCGCCAGTCCCGACCGCCGTCCCGCCGACCGCACGAACGACGTGCGCAGGAAACCCGCCGAGATGCTCGCCTTCATTGGCGTGCGGCCGGGCATGGTCGCGCTCGACTTGAGCGCAGGCGGCGGGTACACGACGGAGTTACTCGCCCGCGCCGTCGGCCCCGAGGGACGCGTCTATGGGCAGAGCCGGCCACGCGACCCGAATGCCCCGACGCCCGCTGCGCCCGAAGGCGGTACGGCGGCCGGCGCGGCGCCCAAGCCGCCGGCTCCACCAAATTCACCGGCGGCCCTCGCCGAGCGCGCCAAAAATCCGAATGCGAGCAACATCATCGCTGTCGTCAGACGCTTCGAGGATCCGGTCCCGGAGGAAGTCGCCAAAGGCGGGCTCGACCTCGTGACGCTCATGTTCAACTACCACGATCTCGCTTGGCTCAAGATCGACCGCGACCAGATGAATCGCGCAGTGTTCGCCGGCCTCAGATCCGGTGGCATTTACGTGATCGCCGACCACTCGGGCCGGCCCGGCACCGGCATCTCCGAGGCCGGCACACTGCATCGCATCGAAGAGGCGTTCGTGCGCAAGGAGGTCGAGTCCGCGGGATTTCGCTTCGTGGCGAGCGGCGACTTCCTGCGCAACCCCGACGATCCCCGGGACAAGAACACGCCGGTGCCTGCGCAACCCAAGGATGAATTCGTCCTGAAGTTCGTGAAGCCCTGAATGTCGCTTCCCATTGGCCCGTGCTGCGCCACGCGGCGCGGCGTGCTCGGCGGGTTGCTTGCGCTTGGCGGCGCGAACGTCCTCGGACTCCGTAACGCAACCGCACAGCCTTCCATGACAAAAGCCCATCGCATCGATGTTCATCACCACTTCAATACGCCTCGCTGGCTGGCCGCCGTTTCCACGCGAGAGCGCCTGAATCCTCGTGCGCGCGACTGGACACCGGCGCAATCAATCGAGGAGATGGACCGCAACGGCGTTGCGACCTCAATGCTGTCGATCACGAACCCGGGGCTGTGGTTCGGCGATAACGGCGCAACGAAAAGCCTTTGCAGGGACTGCAATGAAAAGCTTGCAGGCCTGGTCAGCGATCACCGCCCTCGATTCGGCAGTTTTGCCGCCATGCCGCTGCCGGATGTCGACGCGACCCTGCATGAAATCTCGTTCGCACTCGACCAGCTGAAGTGCGATGGCGTCGGCCTGTTCACGAGCTATGGGGACAAGTGGCTCGGCGACCCGGCCTTCAACCCGGTCTATGAGGAGCTGAATCGCAGGAAGGCCCTGGTGTTCGTGCATCCGACCGCCCCGAACTGCTGCGGCAACCTGATTCCCGACGTCCCGGCGTCACTCATTGAATACGGCACGGACACTTCGCGCGCCATCGCAAGCCTGTTGTTCACGGGGACGGCTGCGCGGTTTCCGGACATCCGCTTCATCTTTTCGCACGCCGGCGGCACTGCGCCGTATCTCATCCTTCGGTTCGAGCGCCTCGAGCGGACCATGAAGGAGCGGGAGCAGCGCCTGCCGCGTGGCCTCCTGCACGAGTTGCGCAAGTTCCACTACGACACGGCTCTATCCACGAGCCCCGTTACGCTTGGCGCACTGCTCAAGCTCGTGCCCATCACGCAGGTCTTGTTCGGCACCGATTTCCCATCGGGCGGCAACATGGCCGATGGCGTGAAGGGCCTGGCCGAGTGCGGTTTCAGCGCAGGCGATCTCCATGCGATCGAACGGGACAATGCCCTGCGGCTGCTGCCTCGCCTGACCGCTTAAGGCTTCGCGCGCCGCCAGGTGACGACCGAAGTTCCGCCGGAGGGCAGCGGGATCACATAGGCGAGTTGATCGCCAACGAGGGTAAAACTGCGCCTCTGCTCGGTCCCGTCGCCGTTCGGAAACGTGCCGCGCTCGGTCCTGAAGGTCAGCGACTTATCCGCGTTCACCGAGTAAGTGCCGAAATGGGCATTGCTCCGTCCCAGCACCGCAGCGTTCTCCTCCGCGGTGCCGCGAAAGACCGCTCCTGAAGCGAACTTGGGCAGGTTGGCGCCGATGATCGTGATCGAATAGTGCCCGCCCGAGTCCAGCGTCATCCTCCCCTCCGCGCCAGCGCCGTACGTATTGATCTTGCCGTTTTCACTGTCCCTCACGGATGAGACGAACACCCAGGTGCCGACCACGTCGTCTGCGCCCTGCGCTAAAGCCCCAGCGCTCGAAACCAGCATCGCTGCGGCAACCAAGCTTTTCATGACCTGCATTCGCTTCTCCCTAAATGAAGCAGGATGCTAGGGTGATCGGCGGCAACGCACAACCAGCGCTAGAATCCCCCTTCGCATCGCCCCGACCCGAGACCCCAATGAGCGCAACTGCAAGACTCCAACCCACCGGCATGACCGCGGCCGAATGGCAGGCTCGCGTGGACCTCGCGGCCCTCTATCGGATCGTCGACCATCTGGGCTGGACCGACGGGCTCAACACGCACATGTCGGCGCGCGTGCCGGGTGAACCGAATGCCCTTCTCATCAATCCTTACGATGAGATGTTCCATGAGATCACGGCCTCGAGCCTGATCAAGATGGACATGGACGGCAAGCTGCTCGGCCGGCAGGGGCGCTACAACCCGGCGGGCTTCACCATTCATAGCGGTGTCTACAAGGCACGCCCCGACGCGAACTGCGTCCTGCATACGCACACACGCGCTGGTGCGGGCATCGCAATGGTGAGAAACGGCCTTCGCCCGATCAGCCAGGACGCGCTAAACGTGATCGACGAAGTGGCGTACCACGAGTACGGCACGCCAGCCACGCAGGAAGAATGCGACGCGCTCGGGGAGACCTGCCGGAAGGGAACCTGCGTGATCCTGCTGAACCACGGCCTGCTCACGCATGGGTCGACGATCCCGGCCGCGCTCCAGCGCATGTACCTGCTCGAGCGCGCCTGCGAACTCGAACTGATCGCACGCTCACTGGGCGAGCCGCCAGTGCCCATCGATCCGCGCGCGATTGAAGGCGTAGCCGCATTCGTGAAGGCGGATAGGGCCAAGCCCGACTTCGGCCTCCACGAGTGGAATGCATGGGTGCGCGTTATCGACAAGAAGGGCACCGATTACCGCACTTGAGTACCAATCCATCCCGAACGTCCCTCGACAAACCCCTGAGAGGAGATTCACTTTGAAAGCACATAACCGTCGCGAATTCATAAAGGCAACCGGTGCGCTGGGCGCCCTCGTTCTGCTCGGCAACCTGCCGTTTTCTGCGCTCGCGCAAGGCGGTCAGAAACTGAAGATCGGCACGCTCGGCTCCGGGCGCGTAGGCAGCGCGCTCGGCGGCGCGTGGGTCAAGGCCGGCCATGACGTCATGTTTTCGTCGCTCAACCTCGAAGCCGACAACAAGCTCGCCGCGAGCCTGGGTGCCGGCGCACGCGCAGGCACGCCGCGGGAGGCAGCGGCCTTTGGTGACATTCTCCTGGTCTCGGTCCCCTACACCGCCCTGCCCGGGCTCGGTAAGGAACTCGGCGATGTGATCAAAGGCAAGATCGTGATCGACACGTCCAACCCCATCGTCGCGCGCGATGGCGACATCGCGGTCGCGGCCCGTGAGAAAGGCGCCGGGATCATGTCGATGGAATACCTGCCCGGCACGCGCATCGTCCGGGCGTTCAACGCCATTAGCGCGGCAAGGATGGCCGACGCCCGGAACAGCGGCACGCGAATCGGGATGCCGATGGCAGGGGACGACCCGAAAGCCATCGAGGTGGCGGCCGGCCTGGTGCGCGATGTCGGGTACGAGCCGGTGGTGGTCGGTACCCTTGCGGGGCTTGGCAAGTACCTCATGCCCGGCACACCCCTCGCAGGCGAGCACTCCCCGGACGAAATCCGCAAGATCGCCGCCACGCTCAAGTAAGCGCCGGAGCGGGCGTGGGATGAGTTTTCAGCCCGCTATAAACGGCTCGTCGGTATTGAATTTCGGCGAGAGCAGGAGCGGCGCGCCGTCGGTCACGAGCACCATGTCCTGCAGGTGCCAGAAATTCACGTGTGGCTCGAGCGCCAGCACCATGCCCTTCTCCAGCACATGGCTGCTTTTCCTGCGCAGGATCGGCTCCTGCTGGTGCCACCAGGCGCCCACGCCGTGGCCGATCAGCATGTGGTGGTCCGGCCAGCCGACAGCCGCATAGTCGTTCATCGTCTTTTGCCAAAGATCATTTACGTTGGCGCCGACGCGGCAGCGGTCGAGGCACTTGCGATGAATCTCGAGGTTGATCGCGTAGTCGCGTTTCTGCTCGGGCGTGGGCGTACCCATGATGACGGTACGTGACTGGTGACCGGGATAGCTTTGAAGGTAGCCGACGTAATCGGTGCGGATCGCGTCGCCTTTCTCGATGACGAAGTCGCTTTCCCCCGCATAGGGAATCGTGTTCTTGAACGAATTAAGGATGCCGTGCGCCCATTCGAATCCCAGGCGCAGGCACGTGCCCATCATGTCGGCGTGGATCTTGCGTTCCGTGTCGCCATGGCGGATGCGCTTGAACGTCTCGAGATACGCGTCATCGAGCAGGTCCGCCGCCCGCCGGATCACCTGCACCTCGTCATCGGTCTTGACCCAGCGCACGCGGTCCATCAACGCAGTGCACTCGATCATGCGCATTTTAGGAAGCGCCTTCTGGATCGCCTCCCAGTGCAGGGCGCTGAAGTAGTCCTTCTCGAATCCGATCTTCGCGGAGGCAAGACCGGCCTCCTTGATGACTTCGGCGAGTTTTTCCTGCGGTGAGTCGACGTACGCCTCGTACAGGACGACCTTCTCGATCCAGCCGTCGCGGCGCGCGAGGCCTTCCGCCGTCTTGTTCGTGAGGATGACCGGCGTGCCGTTCCGAGGCCACAGCAGCACGACCGGGCGCGTCGAGTCGGTGAGGTCGATATGCCGCGCCAGCGTACCGGGATACACGACACCCGACAGGTACGTGAAGTTCTGGCCGGAGCGCAGCATCAGCGCGTCGAGGCCGGCCTCGTCCATGAGCGCATTCAGGCGCTCGACGTTAGCGGTGATTTTGCGGTTCGCTTTCATTCCGGTGTGATCCCTGCCGTCTTGACGATGCGTGCGAACTTTTCCGACTCGTTGCGCAGCAGGGTGCCGTATTGCTCGGGCGTGGAGACGAAGACTTCCAATCCCTGTGCAGCGATTTTCTCGCGGAAGTCCGGCAAGGCGAGGATCTTAGTCACCTCGGACGCCAAGCGGTCGATGATCGGCTTGGGTGTAGCCCCATGCGCCAGAAGCCCGAACCACAGGCCGACGTCGAATCCGGGCAAGCCCGCTTGCGTAAAAGTCGGCACCTTCGGGTCGACAAATGGCTGGTCGCCTGAGATCGCAATCGCCCGGAGCTTGCCGCTCCTGACGTTGCCGAGCACCGTCGCGGGTGTCTGAAAGGAGAGTTGTGCCTGCCCGCCCATCACGTCGGCCACGGCCGGCGCCGAGCCCTTGTACGGGATGTGGACGAGATTCACGCCGGCCAGCGAATTGAACATCTCGGTGGCGAGCTGGTTGATCGACCCGCCAGGCGCCGCGCTGTTGAGCGAGCCGGGCTTCGCTTTCGCCAGCGCGATGAAGTCCTGGAGCGTATTCGCCGGCAACGAGGGCGTGACGACGAGGAAGAGGCCGGTCCGCGCCAGGCTCGCGACCGGCGCGAAATCCTTGAGCGAATCGAATGGCAACGGCGCCTTGGTGAGGAACGGCACGAGCACGTGCGAGTTGCCAGGGAGCAGGAGGGCATGGCCGTCCGGCGGGGACTTGAGCAGCTCGTTGGAGGCGATGACGGTATTGCCACCGGGCCGGTTGTCGACGACCACCGGCTGGCCGAGCGCCTCACCCAGCTTCGGTGCAAGCAAGCGCGCGAGAATGTCGTTGGTGCCGCCCGCGGTGAAAGGAATGACAATGCGGATCGGCTTGTTCGGGAACGCCGTCTGCGCGTGGACGGTGCACGCACCAGCCAGGACGGTAACTGCCAACAGCACGCGCCCGACTGCGGCGATATGGTTCAAGACGCTTCTCCAGGATGGATCGATGCATCCATTCTGGCACGGCGCCTACGGCACGGCGACGGCGCCCGACTCGAGGAGCGACTCGATTCGCTCTGCCGAATACCCGAGCGTTTTCGAGAGAACCTCGCGCGTGTCTTCCCCAGCGCGGTACGGTGCCGCGCCCTTGGCATGCACCGCCGCACCATCGACATGAAAAGGCGACGAGGTCACGCGCGCTTCGCCGCGGCCCTGATGCGGGATCGTTGTGAACGCCTCGCGCTCGGCCATGTGCGGATGGGCCAGCACGTCTTCCATCGTTTCGACCGGCGCGCACGGGACGCGCGCAGCGGTCAGCGCCTTCATCGCCACCTCGATCGATTCGAAACCATCGAGCCAGTCGCAGATCACCTTGCGCAGTTCCGGCCAGTGGTTGCGCCGGCCCATAGGCGTCGAGAACTGCTCCGCCCCCGCAGGCCCGCCGCGTCCCATGACGGCGAGCAACCGGTCCCACGTCGGGCCGCCGCCGATGAACTGGACGGCCAGCGGCCGACCCCTGATCGCGTGAATGATCATTCCCGGGCGCGGCCCCTTGGTGATCGCGCCGCCGTTGAGCGCAGCGGCGATGCCAATGTCTTCAGCGCCCCACAGCGACTGCAGCATCGACACATCGAGATACGCCCCCTGCCCCGTGCGCTGCCTGCGATTGACGGCCGCGAGCACCAAGCCGAATGCGTGGACGCCTGCAAGCGCATCCGCCGATTGCAGATATGCGACCCGCGGCTCGGGCGCGCCCTGCCGGTCGAGATCCATTCCGCCCGAGGCGGCGTTAATGAGATGGGCAAAGGCCGGACGATTGCGCAACGGTCCCGTCTGGCCATACCCGGAGATTGAGCAGTAGACGATGGACGGGTTGGCCGCCGCGACCGCGTCATATCCGATGCCATGGCGCGCCATGACACCGGGTACGAAGTTCTCGATCAGCACATCAGCCTTGCGGGCAAGATCGAGAACGACAGGCTTTGCGGCCGGATTGCCGAGGTCGATCGCCACGCTTTCCTTGCCGGCGTTGAACCGCACGAAGTACGAGCTCTGGTCCGTGCGGCCCTCTTCAAGCTGCAAGTAAAACGCACGGGTATCGTCGCCTTCGACTGGCCGCTCTATCTTGATTACCCGCGCGCCGAGATCCGCCATCAGCCGCGTGCAGTACGGCCCGGCCAGCACGCGCGTGAAATCCAGGACTGTGAGGCCTTCGAGCAAGCTATCGGATATCGGGCTATTCATAAGCGGGCGTCATGCCTTTCGAGGGCGTTGCGCCAGTCAAGAAGCTTCTCATCCGCGGTGATAAGAGCCGCACCGTAAACAAGCGCGGTCGCGACGATAAACCGGTCGGCCGGATCTTCGGGTAACCCCACTAGATCCAACGCTCGAAGAACGACGCCCCCGTCGAGCTGCAATTCGTTAACCCCCGCATTGAGTACCTCTTGACGCCATTCGCGAACAGGCAAGGGCAGCTTAACGCGACCACGTGCAGCCAACACCCCGATCTCCCAAAACGATATTGCGGTCACCGCCACATGGCCGGCCGGCCAAAGTTTGTCGATCAGCGCGCTTGCCTTTCGTCCCAGTTTCCGTTCACCCGCCACCGCCCAAATAAGGACATGGGTGTCCAATACGATCACTTCATTGCTTCCCACGCGTTGGGGGAGAGCGGCGACACGATGTCTCCCTGGATAGACAGGCGACCTTTGTGAAGGCCTATGAGCGACTTTGCACGAGGAGGCCGGTGAGGACGAAGTTCTGCAACGGGCTTACCGTTCTTCGTGACGACGATCGTCTTACCAGTGCGAGCGACCTCATCCATCAGCGCAAGGCATTTCGCCTTGAACTCTGAAGCTTGGATCGTAGTTGGCATTTTGACGCCCAATTAAACTATCTGACCACAATTATGACCATGGTCATTATTCCGGTCAAGAACCCCGGCAAAGCATTCGATTGCTAAACGTAAGGCGGCAGGAGTTTCTCGGTATCCATCGCCCGCTTCACCGCCGGCCGCGCCAGCATGCGCTGCAGGTACGGACCGAGATGCGGGAGGCTGCGGGCCGGCCGCGAAAAGCCGCGCGTCCAGCGGGAAAGCATCAGCGCATAGGCATCGAGGCCGCTGAACCGCTCGCCGAGAAACCACTCGCCGCCCTGCGAAGCTAGGTGCGCATCCATCTGGTCGAGGAGCCCGCCAACCCCGGATTCGGCATGCGCCTTGATCTGCGCCGCGCCAGTGGTGTTGCCTTCATCGACCCAGCGCTCGGGATAGAAGTAGCGAATCAGGGAGACTTGCACAGTGTTCGTCATCCACATCAGCCACATGTAGAAGTGCGCCCGCTCCGCAGTTCCGAGTGCCGGCGCGAGACCGGCCTTGGGGTGAGTGTCGGCAAGGTGAAGCACGATGGCCGCGGTTTCATACAGCACGAGCGACCCGTCGACCAGCACGGGGATCAGGCCGTTCGGATTGAGCCGCAGATACTCCGGCGACTTGTGCGCCCCGATCGTGCGATCGACATACTTCAGCGCGAACGGCACGCCGAGTTCCTCGAGCAGGATGTGCGGCGTCATGCTCGCGTTGCCCGGGTAGTAGTAGAGCTGGATCATCTTGGAATTTGCCTCGGGGAGGACGGCCGCAGCATATACTTTCCCTCATGGCCTCGTTTCTTCGAATCGTGCTCCTGCTGGTGGCCGCACTCGTGCAAGCCGATGCGCTTGCCCAAACGCCGCTTGCCCCCGAAGAGGCCATCGCGGTGCGAAAGGTCATCGAGGCCCAGATCGACGCGTTTCGCCAGGACGATGCGGCCAAGGCCTTTTCCCTGGCCACGCAGGCAATCCAGGAAAACTTCGGCTCCGCGGAGCGCTTCATCGAAATGGTGCGGGCCTCTTACGCTGTCGTGTATCGGCCGGCTACTGTGGCGTTCGATGCGCCGGTCGTTCTCGAGGGACAGGTGGTGCAGCCCGTGCGCATGACGGATGCGCAGGGACGTGCATGGCTTGCGCTCTACCCAATGCAGCGCCAGCCGGATGGCACGTGGCGGACCAACGGCTGCCAGCTTGCGAGGTTGCCCGGCCAGCAGGTCTGAATTGCTGCCAAATTCGGGCCAAGGCCCGCGCGGATACTGGCTCTCCGGGCACATTGCTGCCACGGACCCGCCGATCTAAGGGTTCACCAGCTTGAGCCGCTGAACCTTTCCCGATGGCCCTTTAGGCAGGTCCGCCATGAAGCGAAAGACCTTGGGCGTCTTGAAACGGCCGAGTTCCTTTTCACAGAACGCGCGCAGGTCCGCCTCGGTTGCGCTTGCCCCGGGCTTGAGCACCACCGCGCAGAAAATCTCCTGCCCGTAGTGCGCGTCCGGGATTCCGACGGCGGCCGCATCCATCACGGCCGGGTGCTTGTAGAGCGCGTCGTCAATCTCGCGGGGAGCGATGTTCTCGCCGCCCTTGATGATCAGTTCCTTGAGCCGCCCGGTGACGAAGTAGTAGCCGTCCTCGTCCACGCACCCGAGGTCGCCGGTGTGCAGCCAGCCCTGCGGGTCGAAGGCCTTCGCAGTCTCCTCCGGATTGCCGTAGTACTCGCGCATGACGTTCTCGCCCTTGACGAGCAACTCGCCGATCTCACCGGCCTTGCACGGAACTCCGGCGAGCGTGACGACTTTTGCCACGTTGCCGACAGGCTTGCCCACCGAGCCATATTTGCGCTTCGCCTGCTCCAGCGGGTTCGTAAAGATCGGCGCCGCCGTCTCGGTCATGCCCATCGTCTCGATGATCGAGAGGCCGAATCGGCGCTCGAAGGCGCGATGCAATTCGGGCGCCAACGGCGCGGACGCGGATCGCCCGAAGCGCACGCGCGCGGTGCGATCTTTGGGCGCAGACTCCGACTCGGCCGCCGCCAAATACGAAATGATGGTCGGCACCACGTTGAACCAGGTGCACGCATATGTATCGAGCAGTTCCCAGAACTGGGAGACCGAAAAGCGGTGCGGCGCGACGACACTGCCCCCATGGACGAGCGGCCCCACGGTGGCCACGATCTGGCCGTTGATGTGATACAGCGGGAGCGATGAAAGGACCCGGTCGTTCGCCGTGAGCTCGTGCGCCTGCTGCACGTACAGGCCACCGGAAATTACGTTCTTCTGTGTGAGCAGGCAGCCCTTCGGGCGACCGGTCGTGCCGGACGTGTACATGAGCAGCGCGGGATCGCTCTCGTTCGATGCCGGTAGCTCGACCTTTGCCAGCTGGTCTTCGAGAAACAGGCTTTCCGCATCGACGTCGATCACGATGATTTCGATCGGGCGCCCAAGGGCTTTCACGCGCTCGCCGAGTGCTTCGGCGTGCTCCGCATCGGTAAACACCAGGCGCGCGCCCGAGTGCTCGAGCACGTACGCGAGTTGCGACGCCTGCGAAACCAGGTTGAGCGGCACGGACACGAAGCCGCCGTACATCGTGCCGATGAACACTGCCGCCGTCTGGTAGCCGTTGGCGCAGTAAAAGCCGATCCGGTCGCCATGAACGTACCCGGCCCCGACAAGGAATCGGGTGAGGTTGACCGCCTGCCGGCGCAGCTCGCCAAAAGTCAGCTCGAGCCCGGTCTCCGGTGAAATGAGATAGGTCTTGTCCGGTCGCTCGGCTGCCTGCCTGTCGGCGGTGTGCCGAACGGTCCTCGCCACGCTATCTCCCGTGCTTGGCGTGGTAATCGCCGAACAGGTCTTCGGTCGTGGGGACGCGCGCCGGGATGGTGCGGACAATGCGCGTGGTGTTGAGATAGTGCTTGTAGTTCATGTTGTCGGAAATCGAGTTGCGGCCCCACGTCCCGCAGCCCATCGACAGCGAGAACGGCAGGCCGTTGTCGAAGGCGCCACCGTTCGCAATCGCATGCGCCTGATTCACTATCACGCGCGCTGTGGGCAATTCGAGGCCTAGACGCATTACATGCGCGTCGTCGGTCGTGTGGATGCCGACCGAATGCCCGGCGCCCTGATGCGCGTAAATCTCACTGACCGTATCGAACGCATGGTTGAAATCCTTCACGCGGTAGAGCGTCAGCACGAGTGAGAGCTTTTCGCCTGAGAACGGAAACTTTCCGCCTATGCCCTGCTCTTCGACCATGAGGAACTTCGCTTTGGCGAGTTCGGGCCGCGTGAGCCCGGCGATCTTCACGATGTCGGCCACGGGCCGCGCCATGAGGGCCGGATTCAGCTTGCCGCCCGGCCACATCGCCGCCTGGAGCTGCGCCTTTTCCGTCGCGTCGAGCATTGCCCCGCCTACTTTCTCCAGTTCGGCAACGGTTGCACCGTAAACGGTCTCGACGATGATCACCGAGTTCTCCGACGAACAACTGGTCGCGTTGTCGAAACACTTGGAGTCGCGGATCTTGGCCGCGGCGTCGGCAAGGTTCGCCGTCGCGTCGACGATCACCGAGACGTTGCCGAGCCCGACCCCTACGGCCGGCGTGCCTGACGCATAAGCGGCGCGCACATTGGCCTGCGATCCGGTCGCGACGACCAGGTCGGACTGGCGCATGAGTTCGTAGGTCGTGTCCTTGGTGACGGGCGAAGGCAGCGCCTGCACCAGGTCTCTCGGCGCGCCGATCTTGTCGAGCTCCGCATGCACGAACTCGAGCAGCAGCGCAGCGGTCGACCAGCCCTTGGGCGAAGGCGCAAGGATCACCGCATTACGGCCTTTGAGCGCATTGATGATCTTGTTGGCCGGCGTCGCGCCGGGATTGGTAGAGGGCGTTATCGCTGCCACGACGCCCACAGGACGCGCGATCTCGACCAAACCGAGATCCGGATATTCGGCGATCACACCAACCGACTTCGCACCCTTGAGGTCGCGTAGCAGCCCCATGGTCTTGCGTTCGTTCTTTGCAAGCTTGTCCGGGACATTGCCAAGCCCGGTGTCGCGCACCGCAAGCTCCGCCAGGCGCCGGTTGTTCTCCGGCTTGACGATCGCCCACCCGGCCGCGGTCACGACCTCGTCGACCTGCGCCTGGTCGTACTTCTCGAACACGGCCTGCGCAGCACGTGCGCGGGCGACGATCGGCGCGACGACCTGCTTTGCGATGTGGAGTTCGGGGACGGCTGCCATGACCGCAGTTTATTCGAGCTTGATGCCCGCCTGCTGGATCAGCGTCGCCCATTTTTTGAGTTCGGCCTTGACAGTCGCGTCGAGTTCGGCGGAAGTATTGCCGACGCCATCGGCACCTTGTTCCAGCAGCTTTTGCTTCACCTCTGGGATGCGCACGACCCGTGCGATCTCCTGCTGCAGCCGGGCGACGATGGCCGGGGGCGTCTTGGCCGGCGCGAACACCGCAAACCAGGAGTCCACCTCGTAGTCGGGGATGGAAAGCGCTTCGGCTACCGTCGGGATCTCGGGTGCGGCCGGCGTGCGCTTGAGCGTCGTGACGGCGATCGCCCGCAGCTTGCCGGCCTTCGTCTGGCCGAGCGCTGCGGGAATAGAGATGATGAGGATGGGCACCTGCCCACCCATGACGTCCGTGGTCGCAGGTCCGCCGCCCTTGTACGGGATGTGCAGCAGCTTGACTCCCGCGCGCAGGTTCAGGAGTTCGCCGGCAATGTGGGACGGGGTGCCCGCGCCGGCAGAGGCAAACGCGATCTTGCCGGGCTGCGCTTTGGCTTGGGTCACGATGTCCTGCATAGTCTTGAATGGCGAGGACGTATTTGCCGCGATGATCTGCGGCAGGCTGGCCACCGTCGAGACCGCAACGAGATCCTTGTCCACGTCGTACGTCAGCTTGTAGAGCAGCTGGTTGATGGTGTGCGATGACAGCGTGAATAGGAACGTATAGCCGTCCGGTGCGGCCCTGACGGCCGCTTCGGTGCCCACCGCGCCGCCCGCGCCCCCGCGATTTTCGATCAGCATTTGCTGCCCGAGGGCCCTGGAGAGCGGCTCCTGGACGATGCGCGCGATTACGTCCGTGCCCCCACCCGGCGGATACGGCACGATGAAGCGGACCGGTTTGTTCGGCCAGTCCTGCGCGCCTGCAACGCTGCTGAGTAGGAGCGCGGCAAGCGCCGCCATGCTTACGACGCAACGAACCATGGCTAGACCAAGGCCTTGTACTTATCGAGGTGCCGCACCGGGTGCTTGAGCGCATCGCGGCGGAACGGGTCACCGAGTTCCCTCGTCACCATGAGTTCGACGATCGTGGTCTTGCCCTCCTTCTGCGCCTTGCAGGCCGCAGCCAACGCGGAGCCGACATCGGACAGGCTGTCGATGGTGACGCCCTCCGCGCCCATCGACTTGGCCACCGCGGCCCAGCTCGGGTTTTCGAGGTCCACGCCCTGGAAGCGGTTCTTGTAGAAGTCGACGTGGTTCTTTTTCTCGGCGCCCCACTGCTGATTGTTAAATACGACCGCGGTCACCGGGAATTTCTCGCGCACGCAGGTCAGGATCTCGCCGAAGCTCATGCCCCAGGCGCCGTCGCCCACGTAAGCGATCGCGGGGCGGTCAGGAGCGGCGGCCTTGCAGCCGATCATCGTCGGGAAAGCGTAGCCGCAGTTGCCGAACATCATCGCGCCGAACATGCTGCGCGGTTTCTCGAACTTGAGGTAGCTGTTGGCGATCTGGCAGATGTTGCCGATGTCGGTGGAGACCATCGCATCCTTGGGCATCGCCTTCTCGAGCTCGCGCAGCACCTGGCGCGGATGCATGTACTTCGAGCCCTTGGCTACTTCCATGCTCCAGGCGTCTTTTTCCTGGTGCCAGTTGGCGAGCTCGGCGTTCCACTTGTCGCGCTCGGTGGCGATAGCCTTCACGCGCTCTTCCTTGTTCGACATGCAGGCGAGCGTCCGTCCCTTTAGACGCTGCACCAGGGCCATCGCGGCCTCGCGCGCATCGCCGTTGATCGTGACAGAGGTCTTTTTCACCAGGCCGAGCATCTTCGGGTCGGCGTCGATCTGGATCAGCTTGGCATCCTTGGGCCAGTAGTCGAAGTCATATTGTGGAAGGACACCGAACGGCCCAAGCCGCGAGCCCAGCGCGACCACGACGTCGGCCTTGCTTAGGATCGTCATCGCCGCTTTCGAGCCGTGATAGCCCAGCGGCCCGCACGACAGGCGATGGCTGGCCGGGAACGTGTCGTTGTGCAGGTATGAATTGCACACCGGCGCTTCGAGGATTTCGGCAAGCTGGATGCAGGCATCCGCGCCATTGGACATGATCACGCCGCCGCCGGCGATGATCACCGGGAACTTCGCTTTGGAAAGCAGTTCCGCCGCGTCGTCGAGGTTCTTTCCGCCGCCGGGACCGCGCTCGATGCGGATCGGCTGCGGGATCTCGCAGTCGAGCTCGCCGTAGAAGAAGTCGCGCGGGATGTTGAGCTGCGTCGGACCCATTTCGAGGATCGCGCGATCGAATGCGCGTCCGGTGAGCTCGGCCATGCGCGCCGGGTTGTTCACGTGCGCCTGGTACTTCGTGATCTTCGAGAAAATCGGCAGCTGATCGGTCTCCTGAAAGCCGCCCAGACCAATGCCCATGCTGCCGGTTTCGGGCGTGATGGCCACAACCGGCGAGTGCGCCCAGTAAGCCGCCGCAATCGCAGTGACGAAATTCGTGATGCCGGGGCCGTTCTGCCCGATGCACACACCATGACGCCCTGAAACCCGCGAGAAGCCGTCGGCCATGTGCGCAGAGCCCTGCTCGTGCACCGTCGGCACGAAGCGGATGCCGGCAGCGGGAAAGAGGTCGAGCGCATCCATGTAGGCCGAGCCGACGATGCCGAAGACGTGAGTCACGCCCTGCGCGACCATCGTTTCAACGAAAGCCTCGGAAGGCGACATGTGCTGCTTACCGGAAACGACGATGCGTTTCGCGTCTGAAATATCGGTCATGGCGGGAGTCTCCAAATCTGAAATGCGGGGAACAAGCGCGGGAAGTCTCTCACCGCCGCAATGTGAGCGCAACGAGCGCGGGTGAAACTAGAACTCATTGTTCCGGATTATGATAATTTCATCGCATGGCAAAAAAAGAAGACAAGATTCCAGCCACGCTCAGGTCGTTCGCGGTGCTCGAAGCTCTGGTCGCTGCAGAGCGCCCCGCTTCGCTGACTGATATCGTGAAGACGTGTGCGCTGCCAAAGCCCACGGTGTATCGGATGCTCGCGATGCTCGAAGCGGCGGGTCTTGCAGTGCGCGATCCCGGCGCTGCGCGCTATTCACCTGGCCCACGTCTTGCGGCGTTGGGCCTCGGCATCATGCAGAACGCTTCATTGAGTTCGGCGCGCCACGCAATTCTCGCGCGCCTCGTCGAACAGATCGGCGAGACCTGCAATTTCACGATGCTGCAGGGCGGCGAGGTGATGTACCTGGATCGCGTCGAAGCGGCGTGGCCGCTGAGGATGAACCTCACCAGCGGATCGCGTGTGCCGCTACATTGCACGGCGAGCGGCAAGCTGCTGCTGGCCTACCTGTCCAAGCCGTCTCGTGACCGGATCCTCGCCAACATCTCGTACCAGCAGTACACCAGCTCGACAATCGCCAATCGGAAATCACTGGAGGCCGAGCTTGCGCGCATCCGCAAGGAACGGCATGCAATCGACAACGAGGAGTACCACGCGGGGCTTGTCTGCGTGGCAGTGCCGACACGCAATGCCGGCGGACGCCCTTGTGCCGCGGTGGCCGTGCATGCCCCGGTGTCACGCATGCCGCTGGAAAAAGCTCTCGAGCATCTGCCGCTGCTTAGAAAGGCGGCGGAGGCAATGGAGGGCACGTTCGAAAAGAGCGGCTGACTAATTCAGGATTTACTCGATACGCGCACCGGACCGTTTGACGAGGTCGCCCCACTTCGCCGTTTCGGCGGTCAGGAATGTATCCAGCTCGGCGGGAGACAACATACGCGAATCGAATCCATTGCTCGCGAGCGCGGCAATAAACTCCGGCCGTTTTTGCGCGATGGCCAGCGCACCGCGAAGGCGGTCCCTGTGCGACGATCCGCACCAGGATATTGGTCGAGCCGCCGGCCGGATAGGGGCAAATGATGGTGACAGGCCGGCTTGGGTAGGCGTCCGCGGGCGCAGCTGGCGAACAGACCGCGGCCCCGAAGAGCGCCGCGCCCGCCTTGAGTGCGCCGCGGCGATTCATGCCGACCCGGCTTGCGACAACCGCTTCGAATAGGCGCGCTTGCTCGCGATCTTGCCGTCGCGGAAGTCGAACAGGTCGCACACGCGCACCGTGACCGGCTTCCCATCGGCCCCGTCGTAGCTGACCGTAAATTCGGTGAAGCCCTTGTCGCCCACCAAGGTGTAAGTACGGTCGAACGAGCGCACGCCCGGGAGCGGATCGAAGTAACGCAGCGTCGCCTCAATGAACCCGGCCTTGCCGACGAAGCGCTTGCCATTGGCGTCGGGGCCGAAAGCCGATTCGAGCACGACATCGTCGGTGAGCATTGTCTCGAGCGCCGCGATGTCCTTGCTTCTGAAGGCCTGGAAATATTTTTGCATGAACGCGTCATCGACGCCTTGACCGGCCGGGTTTATTGTTTCCATATCGACTTTCCCTGGGTGGTTCAGGATGCGACGAGTATCGCCAAACGTTTTCTCGGACACAATAGCCGTTGACCGCTAAAACGACTCTGCGCATGATTCCAAGAAAATACGCCCCCATCCTGTTCGGATTGATTTTGTCCGGCGTAATGTGCCTGCTCATATCAGGCATTTCCACGTTCCGTGCCGTGGGCCTCGCGCCCAACGTTCTCGGTCTGTGGGCTGGCTCATGGCTCACTGCATGGTGCTTCGCGTTCCCGGCGGTCCTTGTGGTTGCGCCCTTCGCGCGCAAGACGGCCGAGCGCCTTGTCGCGAAGGAATGAGCTGCAGTTTTTCAGCCACCGCTGGAGCGGATCATCTAAGCGCCTTCGCTTGCCAAGATTCTTTCAGTTCTTTTCCCGCCAGCTGCTGTGCGTCCTTTGCGTCCCCCACCACGGCTGCCATCCCAAAGAACTCGTGAGTCGAGCCGGGATACACCTTGTGGTTCACCCGAACGCCTGCTTTCTTAAGGGAAGCCACCAGCATGTCTCCGTCGCTCCTCAGCGGATCGATCTGCGCGTTGATCAGGGTGACCGGCGGAAGTCCTTTGAGATTGGCGTTGACCAGATCGATGCGGGGATCCTGCTTGTCCTCGG
The DNA here is from genome assembly GCA_025352885.1 of Pseudomonadota bacterium. Classification (GTDB taxonomy): domain Bacteria; phylum Pseudomonadota; class Gammaproteobacteria; order Burkholderiales; family SG8-39; genus SZAS-79. Next base: position 19,275 of record JANXRZ010000173.1, read on the forward strand.
GTTTACCCAACGCATTCTTGGCGAACCACTCCATCATCGGCTTGTTCAAAGGCTTTGCCAGCGCGCTGTCGACATACGAAGCTGTTGAAAGATTGGTCACCTGTGCGATCGGGTAGACGGACACGATATGCGTTGGCATCGGCAGCTTCTGGTCGCGCGCAGACAGGGCCGTCGCAATGGCGAGGTTGCCGCCAGCGCTTTCACCGGCAAGCGCAACACGCTTGGGGTCGGCTTTGATGGAGGCGGCGTTTTGCACAGCCCATTTATACGTTGCAAGCGCATCATCGTGCTGGGCGGGAAACCTGGCTTCGGGAGCGAGGCGGTAGTCGACCGATACCACTACCGCATTGGCCTCCTTTGCCAAGCCCCGTGCGCCGCCGTCATACACATTCTTGTCGGCGATCACCCAGCCTCCCCCGTGAAAGTACACAACCATCGGAAAGGGGCCGTTGCCTTCGGGCGTGTAGACCCGAATCGGCAGCGCACCCGCGGGTCCGGGGATGGTGCTGTCTGCACTTGTTACTCCCGGAACGAGCGCTGACGGGGCCGTGTCCTTGCCTTTCTTCTTGAGGACTGCCATCACCGCATCAGTCGGCGTCGGCTGGCTGCGGGCCTCTTTGGGCTCCAATGATTCGATGGGCTTCCCATTCATCGCCGCAAGAGCGTCAAGGACCGACTGCATGTCTGCATCGGCCTTGTACTTAGTGCCGGTTTTAGCCGCCGCCCCGGAGGTCTCCGAGGCTTTCTTCGAGTCTGCGGACAGTGCCGACAAGGGAGCGAAACTGAAGACGATCAAAGCGGAACATATCGCAGGTACGAACGGGCTTGAAACGCGAACGCGGGGTTGCATGGAATTCTCCAGGAAGGGGTGCACATGGAAATGCGCAGTGGCGTGGAGAGTAGAGCAAGCTCCAGCGCGATCAGTGCCTGAACTAACTGAAGCGCGGGAAGGTGATTCAAGTGGAAGCACATACCCGCGATTTCACTAGGCTATGTCAGCCATTCCCCCGGGGCCGTCCAGACTATCGACTCAGGTAGAAGCGTTTCCCATCCTGTCAGGGCGCGCGTACGTCATGCGCATCCAAGATGGTTATCCCTACCCAAGGAGTTGTGAAACATGAAGAAGTTTAAGCTTGCATTAATCGCCGCGGCGCTCGCGGGCGCAGTCCCTGTCGCTGCACAGGCTCAGTCATACAGCGCGATTTTGGATCCGCTCAACGGCTCGAATGTGCATGGCATTGCGAATTTGTTCCTGAATGGAAACTTCCTCAGCGTGAATCTCACTGCTACGGGACTTGAACCCAATCAGCTGCACATTCAGCACATTCACGGACTTCTCGATACGAGCGGATTGCCCATTGATTCCACGATTCCGACGCTGGCCCAGGATACCGACCACGACGGCTTTATCGAACTGGCCGAAGGCGGCGCCAAGTACGGCCCCGTACTTCTGCAACTGACGACCCCCCCGGGTGACATAGTGAATGGCTTTCCCTCGGCCCCCAATGGACAGATCAATTATTCGCAGACGTTCGATCTGTCCAAGCAGGCTCAATTCGGTACCGACTTCAACAAGGGTCAACTCTTGCCGCTCACATTCAGGGAAATCGTCGTTCACGGCCTGACCGTCGGGCCGGTTGGGGCAGGCACACCTGGCGAAGTCAACGGCATTCCCGGCTATAAGGTCGCGTTGCCCATCGCAGCCGGCGAGATCTTCTCGACCTCGATTCCGGTGGTGACAGCAGTGCCGGAACCGCAGACTTACGCGATGATGCTTGCGGGCCTCGGGCTGTTGGGCTTCGCGCGGATCCGCAGAAGTAAGGGCGGTGCTAAGTAAGGACTGTTTATAGGATGACCGGGAAGCGGCAGCTATCGTAGCGGCCGCTTCCCGCCTCGGAACTCCGCCTCCTCCCTCTTATCGCAAGGCAATGAACGGGTTCGCGCCTGGAGAAAGATCGCGAGCGTGGCTCCACAGGTACCCGCGAGCGGTCACGCACGCGGCATAAATCTTCAGCAAGCGTGGATAGATGATCTTCGTTCTAGCCGCAGTGTCTAAAACGTCCCAGGCAGGGTCCCCTCCTTGGGTCGAGACAAACTTCTGCGCTGCTTCTTTGCGGCAGTCGATGCCGTCGGTCATGGCCTGGGATTCCGAAATCGAATTGTTGATCCAGATCCCGCCCTCTTCTACGGATCCGTGCGGAACCGTCCCGCATGCCGCGAGGATCGCGGATAGCAAGGCAAGGAGGCATCGGTACATGGTTTTCTCCAGCATTTGCAATGCCGCAGATTCTGGAGGCCCGGCGAAGGCTGAATGTCCGCCATTGTCATGGGCACGTAACGTTTCTTCACGCTTGGCAGGTTATGAGCGGCCTAGCTCGGCTTGATCCCCGCGAACTTGATCACCTTTGCCCACTTGTTCGTGGCCTCTGAAATGATCGCGCCGAACTCCGCAGGCGTGCCCCCGAGCACCGTGCCGCCCAACTCGACAATGCGCGCCTGGATTTTGCTGTCGGCGAGGCCGAGGTTGAGCTCCTTGTTCAGCATCGCGATGATTTCGGCTGGGGTGTTCCTCGGGGCGCCGATGCCTGCAAAGCCACTGGCCTCGTAACCAGGCACGAACTCTGCGATCGCCGGAATGTCCGGCAGGACGCTCAACCGGGCCGCGGTCGTGACGGCCAGCGCGCGCAACTTGCCGGACTTGATCTGCTGGATCGATTCCGACACTGGCGCGAAAACCACCTGCACGTGACCGGCCATCAGGTCGGTGACCGCAGGCGCACCGCCCTTGTACGGGACGTGGACGAGGTTGAGCTCGGTCATCATCTTGAAGAGCTCGCAGGCGATGTTTTGCGGCGTGCCGCTGCCGGCTGACCCGTAGTTGATCTTCCCCGGGTTGGCCCTGGCATAAGCGATGAACTCAGGGATCGTCGTGGCAGGAACCGATGGATGCACGACGACGACGTAGGACAGCCGCGCAACGCAGACCACCGGCGCGATGTCCCGGACGAAGTCGAAAGGAAGATTGTTGTAGAGCGCGGCATTGATCGCATGCGGGGTCACCACTTGAAGCAGCGTGTAGCCATCGGCAGGCGCCTTCACGACCGACTCTGTCCCGATGTTGCCGCTGG
>JANXRZ010000211.1 GCA_025352885.1 Pseudomonadota bacterium
CTGACAAAAAGGCGAACCTGGCCCCGCTTTGTCAGCTTTGAGCCTGGCCCCTTTTTGTCAGGTTTACACCTGCACGTGATACCAGTGAAGCACCCGGTGCTCGATCGCGAGAAACCCGCGGTTGAGCACATAGCCGAGCGCGGCGAGCACGAAAATCGCCGCATACATGTCGCTCGGGCGCAGGGCGTATTGCATGGTCATGAGGTAATAGCCGATGCCGGCCGACCCCGAGATCATTTCTGCCACCACGGTGACGATCAACGAGAGTGCAAGGCTCACGCGCATGCCGGCGAGGATGTACGGCATGCTTGCCGGCAGCACCACGCGCAGGGCCGTGCGCACCCGCCCCACCCGCAGCGTGCGGGCGACATCGATGGCTACGTGGTCCACCGCGCGAACGCCCGCGATGGTGTTGACCAGCACCGGAAAGAAAGCTGAAAACGCGACCACGAAGATTTTCATCGCGTCGTCAATGCCAAGCAGCAGGACCAGCGGCGGGATGATCGCGGGCACGGGGATAGGCCGCATCAACTCCACCAGCGGCTCGAGCGCCGCGTGCACCAGGCGCACGCTGGCCATGAGCACGCCCACCACGAGCGCCACGGCCACGCCTATCGCGTAGCCCGTGAGCATCCGGTACAGGCTCGAGCCGAAGACTTCGAGCAACTCACCCGACGCGATGCCCGCCCACAGCGCCTGCAGGATCTGCGTGACCGGCGGCCAGTTGGGGCTCGTGACCCAGCGGCCCGCCGAGTATTGCCAAAGGCCGAGCAGCACCGCCAGCAGGAGGAAGCCACTTACCCGCGTGGCGAAAAAGCGTTCCAAGGCGGCCCTTCTCCCTATCCGCCGTGCACCAGCTCGCCACCGACCGCCGTGGCGCGAATGTCGGCTTCCCGGATCGCCTCCGGGTCGCACGTGACCGGGTCGACCGAGAGCGCGGTCCAGTCGCCCAGCAGCCCGGGGCGCAGCACACCGCGCTCGTGCTCGCTGAAGGAGACGTACGCCGCATCGCGCGTGTACATCGCGAGGGCTTCCTCACCCGTGACCGCCTCTTCGCGACCGAGCGGTTCGTCCGAGCCCGCAATGTGCCGCGTGCGCGCCTGCCAGAGCCCGAGCAGCGGCGGAAAAGGCGTGATCGGCGAATCGGAGCCCCCGCCGACGGTCACGCCGCCGTCCAGCCAGGCGCGCACCGGCGTCGCCTTCGACATCAGCACGGCGCCGAACCGCTTCATGAGCACCGGCCCGAACGAATACTGCATCGAGGGCTGCGTGGCGACGACCACGCCGAGCTTCGCCGCGCGCGCGATGTTGTCCTTGCTCGGCCAGAGATAGGCGTGAATGAGGCAGAAGCGCAGGTCGCGGATCGGATGCTCGCGGTTGATCTCCTCGAAGACTTCGAGCGCAAGGTCGATCGCCCTGCCGCCGACGACGTGCACGCCCATCGACCAGCCCCGCTGCGCGCACAGGCGCGCGATCTGCCGGAATGACTCGGTGGGCGTCACCTGGATGCCGCAGTTGCATTTCTCGTCGGGGAAAGGCTCGCGCATCAGCGCCGTGCCGAAAGTCGCCGCGCCGTCGAAGAAAACTTTCACACCGCCCAGCTTGAGTAGGGAATCGCCGAACCCCGTGCGCGCCGGGCTCGAGGACAGACCCGCGAGCACCTCTTCGAGCGGACGGCTCGAATCCGCAAGCGGCATGACGACCGAGCGCATGCTGAGTTCGCCTGCCGACCACAGCGACTGGTAGATGCCGATGACATCGGACGTGAGGCCTGGATCCATGATCCCGGTGAGGCCGGCCCGGTGATAGAGCGCCTGCACTTCGCGCAGCGATTGCTTCTGGTCCGCTACCGAGGGCGGAGGAACGTGGCGCCCCACGAGTTCGAACGCCGGCGGCTCGAGCAGCACGCCGTTCGGCTCGCCCGCAGCGTCGCGCTCTATTTTTCCGCCATCGGGATCCGGCGTGCTCCGAGTGATACCCGCATGCTTGAGCGCCAGTGTGTTGACCGCCGCCGAGTGCCCGCCGCGCGGCAGGTAGACGAGCCGGTCCCCGCAGGCGGCATCGAGTTCCTCGCGCGTCGGGTGGCGGCCTTCGGCCAGGTTCGCCACATGCCACCCGGCACCGCTCACGATCCACGGCAATCCGGGATTGCGCGCCGCATAGGCGCGGACCTCGTTGACGATCTCCGCGATGCTCTTGCACTTGGTCAGGTCGACGAGGCGCTGCGCCATGCCCGTCCAGAACATGTGGTTGTGCGTGTCCATGAGGCCGGGCACGATCGCGCCGCCGTCGAAGCCGACTTCTTTCGCACCCGGCGCCACAGCGGCACGCGCTTCAGCAACGCTGCCCACTGCGACGATCCGTCCGGCGCGGATCGCCATCGCCTCCGCATGCGGGCGCTGCGGGTCCATCGTCACGATGTGCCCGCGGACGAGTTGGTCGCGGGTCATAGCCGATCGGCTCATTTCAGGCCCTGCGTTGCCGTCGGATAGAACATCGCCTTCGGATCGAACGGCCCTTCGATCATCTTGTGCTTGCGCATGAGGTCGACGACCCTGTCGACGCCGCCGAGGTCAACCGTCTTTTCGAACAATGGCAGGTTGAGGTCCTTCAGCTGCTCGGGCTTCATGCGCGTGTAGGAGGAAACGATCTTCAGCCACTCTTCGGAGCCCTTGTTCTGGTTGATCCAGTCCACGCCCTTGTTGTAGCCGCGCACGAACTTCTCTGCGACGCCGGGGTTCGCCTTCATGTAGCTGCTCGTCATCGCGTACATGCCCACCGGCACGCGCTTGTGCACGACGTTGTAGGGCCAGCCGATCACCTGCGCGGCCCCGGAGGCGATGCCCCCGCTCAGGAAAGGCTCGACGACGAAGGCCGCATCCACGCGATCCCCTCGCAGCGCATCGGTCATCTGCGGGAACGGCACTTCGAGATACGTCACTTTGTCCGGGTCGCCGCCGGTCGCCTGCACCCACGCGCGCGCGTAGAGCCAGATGATGTTGTTGCGGGTATTAACCGCGACGCGCTTGCCCTCCAGGTCCTTGCCGGTCTTGAAAGTGCTGCCGGGCTTGGCCACCAGCGCCGCGAGGTCGGGCGGGGCGTCGCCGGTGCCCGAGCCTGCCGCGATGACCTCGAATCCCAGGCCCTGCTTCGCGCCCAGCACGATCGAGATGATGTTGCTGAAGGTGACCTGCACCTGCCCGGCCGCCAGCGCCGGCAGTCCAGCCGCGCCACCGGCTGTCGGGGTTGTATCGACTTCCAGCCCCTGCTCGGTGAAGAACCCTTTGGTGATCGCCGCCTGCAGCGGCGCGGTGTCGATGATGGGGATGGTGCTGACGCGAAGCTTCACGGTTTGCGCATGCGCTGGCGGAAGCAACGCCAGCGAGGCTGCCCCGAGCGCCGCGAGGCGAAGGACTTTGAGGATCGAATGCATCATGGTGTGGTTTCTCCTTGTGGGTTTGTCACGTTCAAATTCAGTCGGGCCTCAGGTCCAGCGCCCAGTGGATCGCGCGTTTTTCAACGGCCGAAAACGCCGCGTTCAAGCCATAGCCGAGGACCGCGAGGATCACGATCCACGCATACATATCTCGCACGCGAAAGCTGCGCTGCATGTCGATGATGAGGTAGCCCACGCCCCCGGTGCCGGCCAGCATCTCGGCGATGACGACGAGGATAAGGCCGAGACCCAGCGCGACCCTCATGCCGGCGAAGATGAGCGGGAGCGCGGCGGGGAGAATGATCTTGCGGAGCAGCGCGATGCGCCCGCAGCGAAAGGTGCGGCCGGTGTCGACGAGCACCTGGTCCACGCCCCGCACGCCTTGCACCGCATTCACCAGCACGGGGAAGAAGACGCCCAGGCCCACGATGGTGAGCTTCATCGGGTCGCCCAGGCCGAGGAACAGGATCAGCGGCGGCAACAGCGCGGGCTTGGGCAGCGGGCGCAGGACTTCCACCAGCGGCTCGAGCAGGTTGTAGAGGGCCTTGAACCGGCCCATGAGGATGCCGACCACGATCGCCGCCGCGCTGGCTGCGAAGAACGCGGTGAAGAGAAGCGAGAGCGTGGCGCCGAGCGGCGCGAAGAGTTCGCCGCTCGTGACAATGGCGAAGACGCGCTGCGCCACGGTGGTGGGCGCGGGCGTGAGGGCCGCATTGACGAAACCGTTCCGCACCCCGAGCTCCAGCGCAGCCAGCAGCAGCACGATCACACCCGTGCCGATGAATCGCTCTGGCAAGCGGCGCGCGACGGCGTCAGACACCGGGGTTCATCCCATCGTGCTTTTTTAACAGCAGTTCGAGCAACTCGTGGCGCAGCTGTAGAAAGCGCGGGTCTTCGCGCGTAGTCAGGCTGTCGCGCGGCCTTGGCAAGTCCGTGGAGAACGTTCGCACCAGCTTCGAGGGACGCTGCGACATCACCACGACACGATCGGCGAGGAACACAGCCTCATCCACGTCGTGCGTAACCAGCACTGCAGTGAAGCGCTGCTTTGCGCGCAGGTCCTGCACCAGCGCATGCAGCTCGAGCCGCGTGAGCGCATCCACCGAGCTGAACGGCTCGTCCATGAGGAGCACGCGCGGCTCGGCGGACAGCGCGCGTGCGATGGCAACGCGCTGCTGCATGCCGCCCGAGAGCTGGCGCGGGTAGCGGTCCGCGAAGTCGGCCAGGCCCACCATCTCGAGAAAGCGCCGGCTGTGGTCCTTGGCCGCGGTCCTTGTCATGCCGTCCCGATGCTCGACTGCGAAGGCCACGTTGTCGATCACCGTGCGCCAGGGGAAGAGCGATTTTCCGTATTGCTGGAAGAGGTACACCATGCTCGGCGGCGGCTCGGTGATCGCCTGCCCATCCAGGCGCACGGTGCCCGCAGTGGGCGCGATCAGGCCGGCGGCGATCTGCAGCAGCGTGGATTTGCCGCAGCCCGAGGGGCCGACCACCGCGAGGAATTCGCCCTCCTCCACTTGGAGCGTGATGTCGTCGATGGCGCGCGTCTCGGCTGCGCTGCCCACGCCGAATGACTTGCTGATGTTTTCCAGCCTGAGGTGCGACGACAATTTTTTCGCTTTCGTGGAGTGAATGCGCGATGATTCCGCCACTCACTTTAGACTAAATTGCTTGGAGACTGGAATGAGCACGTGGAGCATCGGCCCGGTCAGTGTGACCCGCATCGAGGAGCAGCTGGGCTACGGGAGCTTCCCGCCGGAAACCTATTTTTCGGGGTTCGAGCGGGAGGTGCTCGAGCGGAACCTCGGGTGGCTGGTGCCGGACCACTATGTGCCCGCGGAAAACATGCTGATCACGAGCGTGCATTCGTGGCTGATCCGCACGCCGCACCACACGATCCTGCTCGACTGCTGCGCGGGCAACCACAAGGACCGGCCGTGGTGGCCGCGGTTCAACCAGCTCGACACGCCGTTTTTGGAGCGGCTGCGCGCAGCCGGGGTGGGGCCGGAGGACATCGACATCGTGCTGTGTACCCACCTGCATGCCGATCACATCGGGTGGAACACGGTTTTGAAGGACGGGCGCTGGGTGCCGACTTTCCCGAATGCGCGGTATCTTTTCTCGCGGTTGGAAAACGATTTCTGGGATCCCCGCGTCAACGTCGCGTTGGCCGAGGATCCTGCGCGTCGCATCGCGTATCAAGACAGCGTGCTGCCGGTCGTCGAGGCCGGTCAGGCGCTGCTGGTGGAGGGGAGCCATGCCATCGACGACACGCTGCTGGTCGAGCCTGCGCCGGGGCACACGCCGGGGCACGTGCTGCTCAAGCTTTCAGGCGGCGGGGCCGGCGGAGTGTTTTGCGGCGATGTGCTGCACCATCCGCTGCAGATCTACGCGCCGCACTGGAACAGCCAGTTTTGTCTTGCGCCTGAAGATGCGCGCGCGACTCGGCGCCGAGTGCTCGAGCATTGCTGTGAGAACAAGGCGCTGTTGTTTCCGACGCATTTTGGCGCCCCGCACGTCGCCGCGATCGCTCGTTCTGGCGATGCCTTTTCCGCGCGGTTCGTGAAAGGAACCTGACAAAAAGGGGCCAGGCTCATTCCTGACGTTATTCGATGATGCGTGTCGCCTGCAGGAGGATTGCATTGGGCATCTTCACGCCAAGCGCTTTTGCGGTTTTCAGGTTCACGACCATTTCGAATTTCGTCGGCCGTTCGATGGGGATGTCCCCCGCTTTCGCGCCCTTGAGGACTTGTTGCACCAGTGGCGCAATGCGACCGAAATAGACCGGCAGGTCAGGGCCGTAAGACATCAAACCGCCGGACTCCGGGAACAGCGCAAAAATCGAAATGGAAGGCAATCGGTTTGCCAGCGTGAACTTGGCGATCGCGGGCGCTAATTGGGAAATGATCGGCGAGGGAAGCTGGATCAGCGCCTGCGCCTTCCGCCCGACCGCCTCTTCAAGCAAGGCCCCAAGTTGGGACGCCTGTTTCAATTCGAGCACATCGAGCGTAATCGACAGCTTCGTTGCGGCCTCCATCAGGGTGTCCCGCCTGAACGGGCCGGTTGAACTATCCCAGAGCACGGCAACCCTGCGAATGCCCGGGGCAGTTTGGGTCAGGATCTCGAGCATCTTGCCCATGAGTCCGCCGAGCTCCAGGAAAAGTCCCGTGATGGTGCCGCCCGGTTTGGCGAAGCTTGCAATCAGTCCGCTTGCCACCGGATCGGTTTGCGTATCGGTCACCACCATGGGGATGTTTCCGGCGGCTGCCCTGGCTGCGCCTGTCGGGGCGGTGCCGATTGCCACCAGCACATCCGGCTTGAGCCGCACGAGCTCCGAAGCCAGGCTTGGAAGCGCTTCGGACTTACCGCCTGCGTATCGATATTCGACCGCGATGGTTTTGCCTTCTACATAGCCCAGATCGCGCAGACCCTTTTGCAGAGCAGCCACGGCGTAGCTCGGCGGAGCAGGCGGCGGCAGGCCGGGATGAAGCACGCCGATCAAGGGAATTTTGGACGGCTGTTGCGAGTGCGCGAGGAAAGGTGACAGGGCCCCGGCACAGAGCGTGACGATCGCCTTGCGGCGCGACAGTAAGTTGTTCATTCAGATTGAGTCTACGCTAACGCGCGTCGCGGCTCGCGCACTGAAAATCCATCGATCCTGGCCCCGGGCCGATGAACTGAATGAGTTGATCTATTAAATCCGGCGGGAGGTTACTGACGGAGGACCGGGTACCTGGCGGCTACGGCGTGCCTTCCTTTTCGTTGATCCATTCCATGACCAGCTCGCGGTACAGGCTGTAGTGGATCTCTCCGCGTTTCGAATCTTTCGCCGCGAAGAAAAACCGATAGTCGCTGCCTTCCTTCCTTAACGTGCATGTCCCAATTACGGGGCGGCGATGCGGGTGCCTCATGTCGCAAAGATCAACCGGAAAGGGTTGTTCGAGCCTCGCGGACTTGAGACCTTTGATGGTCGCCGGACTTGTCGGGTCCGGCATATAAAGCTCTGCGTACATTTTGTCCACCTGGGCGAGGTGTACGAGTCGTTAGCTTGGCAAAGTGATTCCAATTTTTCAATACAAATTTGGCAATTTTTTAGGTGGTTTTTTTGACGTGGTGACATCAGATTTAGGATGACGTTGCAACGCACCGCACCGCATGCTGCGCCGCACTAAACGACATTTTCCAAGGTGTAGCACCGTACGCCTTGGCACACATCATTCATGCACTTTCGTCCGCCGCACCTTGCGGAGGTCAATCGTTCCGGAGAGACTTTGCACATGAATTCAACTATTCGCGTCGGAGACTTCACCGTGAATCGCCTGGGGTTCGGGGCCATGCGCGTTTGTGGCCCGAACGTTTGGGGTCCGCCCAAGGACCGTCCTAATGCGCTCCGCGTTTTACGGCGTGCGTACGAGCTAGGGTGTAATTTTTTCGATACTGCGGACAGCTACGGCCCGAACGTGGATGAGGAGCTGATTGCGGAGGCGCTGTTCCCCTATCCCAAGGACCTTGTCATCGCGACCAAGGGCGGGCTGCTCAGGCCGCGGCCGGGTGCCTGGGATCCCGATGGGCGGCCGGAGCACCTCAAGCGCGCTTTGGAGGGCAGCCTGAAACGGCTCAAGCTCGACCGCGTCGATGTGTACCAGTTGCATTCGCCCGATT
>JANXRZ010000222.1 GCA_025352885.1 Pseudomonadota bacterium
TCCTGGCGATGGACGTGTCGCGCAGCATGCTGGCCACCGATGTGGAGCCCACGCGCATTAGCGCAGCGCAGACCGCCGCGAAAGCGTTCATCACCGACCTGCCGAAGAACGTCCGGCTCGGCATCGTCACCTTTGCGGGCACCGCATCGGTGGTGCAGACGCCCACCGAGAATCGCGAGGAGATGCTCGCGGCGATCAGCCGCTTCCAGCTGCAGCGGGCCACCGCAACCGGCAGCGGCCTGCTCATGGCATTGGCCACCTTGTTCCCCGAGGAGGGCTTCGACCTGCAGTCGGTGATTTACGGGGAGGCATTCCGGAGCAGCGGCGCCTCGCCGCTTGAGAAGCCGTCGCAGAAGGCGGCGAAGAAAGAGCACAAGCCTGTCGCGCCCGGGTCCTATACCGCCGGGGCCATCATTCTGATCAGCGACGGTCGCCGCACCACCGGGCCGGATCCCGTGGAGATCGCAAAGATGGCGGCCGACTACGGTGTGCGCGTCTTCACGGTGGGGTTCGGCACGCTCGACGGCGCAATGGTGGGGTCGGAGTCGTTTTCGTTTTATGCGCGCCTGGACGAGCCCACGCTCAAGGAAATCGCGGCAAAGACTGGCGCGGAATATTTCTATGCGGGGACGGCTGCCGACCTGCGCAAAGTCTACGAGAGCCTCAACCTCAAGTTCGCGCTCGAGCGAAAGGAGACGGAAGTCAGCGCGCTGTTCAGCGCGGCGGCGGCGTTCTTTGCGTCCTGCGCGGTGTTGTTGTCGCTACTCTGGTTCCGGCGCCGGGTATGACGAAAGCTTAGCTCGCTTCACCGAGCGCGGCGTTCAGCTTCGGCATGACCTTCTCGGCCATGAGCTGCATCGACCTTTTTCCCAGGCCCGCGTCCATCCAGTCGTGACAGGCGTACAGCAAGGTGCCGAAGGCGCCCGTCTTTTCACGGAAGGCGAGGAGTTGGTCGACGACGCTGTTTACGGTTCCTGCGATTACTAGCCGATTGGTCACCGATTCCGGCGTGATGCTTGAGTCCGGCTCGCTCGCATCGAGCTTGAAAAGATTCGATCGCCCCGCAAGGCCGACGAGCTTGCGCACGAGCTGGCTGAAGTAGAACTGGTAAGGACCTTCCGGTCCGACCCCATAGCGCCTGGCGACCGCGTCGTCGTCCGCCACGAAAATTGATTTCGCGACCCGCCACTCGGCTGCAAGCGGCGTCGCGCCTACAGCCTGCCGCCCTTCCGCATAGCGCGGCCAGTGCGACGCGACCCATTCGGGCAACAAAAAATTTGCGGAAATCGGCTGCCAGCCGCGCTTGGCGGCCTCCATCACGCCTTTCGAATGCGGCGCTACAGCCGTCACGACGATCGGCGGATGTGGCTGCTGGTAAGGCCGCAGGATCGATCCCTGCCCGATGTCGGGAATCGAAGTCTTCTTCGTCGTTACGCTGTAGTGCTTGCCGACGAGGTCGTAAGGCGTGGTGCCTTCCCAGATCGCAAGAACCATGTCGATGCACTCGAGGAACATCTCGTTGCGGTCCTTGCCCAGGTGCCCGTACACCTCTGCGTCGGAAAGCAACCCGCCCGGGCTGATGCCCATGATGAACCGGCCCTGCAGCAGGTGGTCGATCATCGCGACTTGCGAAGCAACGGTGGCCGGATGCGAGTTGGCTAGGTTAAGCGTGCCGCTCCCCAGCACGATTCGGCTCGTTGCTTGCGCGACGCTTGCGAGGAACATGAGGCACGAAGGAATGTTCTCCGCCAGGTCGGTCACATGCTCGCCGACGAACGCTTCGCAATAACCCAGGCGCTCGGCCAGCAGGATCGCTTCCCGATCCTCGGCGAGCGTCTGCCACGGCATCCTCGTGGGAGGATGCATCGGCATCATGAAAGTCCCGAGCTTCAACCGGACCGGTCTTTCGGCGGCCAGACTCCGGCGGTTTCGAGCGCTTGCATGGCGGCACTCGTGAATTCGGCGCGCGGCGCATTGCCGCCGATCACGAACATGAGGATCGATTCTTCCTGTGGATCGTTGCGGTCGTTTGCGAGGTTCATAAAGCGGCGAATCGCCCCCGGCGGAAACGACACCACGTCGAGCGGCCGCAGGTCGACGTGCTCCTCCGCGCCTTTCTCGTTCTCCCAGCTGCAGCGCCAGGTGCCGGTCATCGAGATGAACGTCTCGTTCGTGTCATGGTTATGCATGAGCGGTCCCTTGCCGGGCTTGGCACGGCAGTACCCGAGGTTGAAGCCTTCGGAGATCGGGATCGCGGCCATGCGCGCCGCATCTTCACCGACGGGGGACTGCACGCCTTCACCTTCGCCTTCGGGCGGCTGGAAGCCGATCACGTTATACAGAGTGCGTTCGCATTCGGGCGCCTTGCTGTCGGGCAAGCCGCCGTCGGAGCCTTTCAGTTCCCCGAAGCGCGCGATGCGCTTCAGCATCTCAGCGCGCGCGATGCCGCGGCGCGGCAGGATCTCTTCATATGCCATGAAACCTCCTTCCCGATCGTTGGTTGGTTGAAGCGACCATAGCCAACGTCATCCGTTGCGTCAACGCTTGGCGCGCCGCATTGACAGGGCTGGCATTCCCGTTCAGCATCGCCGCGATCCACCTTGGAGGAGGAAAAAATCATGAGACACGTGAGACTGTTAGCAGCGTTCGCCGCGCTCCTGCTCATCGGCACGACTGCGATTGCGCAGCAGCCGATCAAGATCGGCATCGGCATTGCGCAAACCGGCGCGCTGGGCGGCGGCGGCAAGGCCGCGCTGCTTGCGCTGCAGATGTGGCGAGACGACGTGAATGCCAAAGGGGGCCTGCTCGGACGCAAGGTCGAGCTGATCTCGTACGACGACCAGACCAACCCCTCCGTGGTCCCGGGGATCTACACCAAGCTCCTCGACATCGACAAGGTGGACCTGCTGATCGCGCCGTACGGGACGAATGTGACCGCGCCGATCATGCCGCTGGTCAAGCAGCGGGACAAGCTGCTCATGGGCAATTTCTCGTTCGACGTGAACGCGCAGATCAAGCACGACAAGTGGTTCAACAACGCGCCGTGGGGCGCGGGGGCGCTTGCGTGGGGCGGGCCTTTCCTCGACGCGGCGCAGCAGCTCGGCGGCAAGACCATTGCGTTCATGGCTGCAGACGCGGAGTTCGCGCAGAACCTGTGCACGGGCGGGCGCGCGATCGCCAAGGCAAAGGGCCTGCAGACGGTGTATGACCAGAACTATCCGCCGAACTCGGTGGATTTCTCCTCGATCATTCGCTCGGTTCGCGCAGCCAAGCCCGACATCGTGTTCATCTGCTCGTATCCGGCGGAATCGGCGGCCATTGTCCGCGCGGTCGCCGAGCTCGGCGTGGGGCCGAGCGTCAAGATCATCGGCGGGGGCATGGTCGGCCTGCAGTTCGCGCCGATCATGGAAGCGCTTGGGCCGCTCCTCAACGGCTTCGTGAATTACCACAGCTACGTGCCCGAGAAGACGATGGCCAACCCCGCGGTCAAAGCTTTCCTCGACCGGTACTCCGTGAAGGCCAAGGCCGAGAAGGTCGATCCGCTCGGCTTCTACCTGCCGCCGTTCAACTACGCGATCGGCCAGATGCTGGAGCAGGCCATCGGTGCAACCAAGAGCCTGGATGACAAGGTTCTGGCCGACTACATTCGCAAGAACGAGTTCAAGACGATGGTCGGCAACATCAAGTTCGACTCGGTCGGCGAGTGGACGACGCCGCGCGTGGTGATGGTCCAGTTCCGCGGCATCAAGGGCAAGGACTTGGAGCAGTTCCGCCTGCCGGGCAAGGAAGTGATCATCGCGCCCGCGGCCTACAAGTCGGGCGACTTACTGCCGTTCGACAAGGCGCGGAACTAAGGGAGGGGGCACGGGGGAACCGCAGGTTCCCCTGTTCCTGACGATACTGGATATCCAGCTTTTTCTCGAGGCAGTCCTCTCCGGCCTGCTGCTCGGTTGCTTCTATGCGGCGGTGAGCGTCGGGCTGTCGATCTCGTTCGGCCTCCTCGATGTCCCGCACGTCGCGCATCCCGCTTTCCTTGTGCTGGGCGCGTATGCAACTTATGCGTTGGTGGGCTACGGCATGGATCCGCTTGTTGCAGGCGCGCTGCTCATGCCGGTGTTCTTCGTGTTCGGCCTCGCGGTCTACCAGTTCTATTACCTGACGTTCGAGCGCCGCGGCACCGATCTTGGCGTGCGCGGTATCGCCTTCTTCTTCGGCATCGCCTTCATCGTGCAGGTGGGCCTCATCCTCGCGTTTGGCGTCGACCAGCGCATGGTCGAGGCCGACTACATCGGGACGAGCATCGAGGTATTCGGCGACGTGCGCATTCCGCAGCGGATGATCGTCGCCTTCGGCGTGGCGCTTGCGCTCACCGGCGGACTTGGTCTTTATCTCTCGAAAACCTTTACCGGCCGGGCGATCAAGGCGGTTGCGCAGGACGAAGGCGCCTTGCGCCTCATGGGGGCAAACCCAGTGCGCATCAAGCGGTGGGCGTTCGGCATTGCGACCTCGACCTGCGCCATGGCCGGCGCCCTGCTCATCATCGTCGGCCCGGTCGACCCGAACCTGGACCGCCTCTACATCGGGCGGACGTTCTGCGTGGTCGTGCTGGCCGGCATGGGCAGCATGAGCGGGACGCTCGTCGCGGGCATCATCCTCGGGGTGGCCGAGTCGCTCGTGTTGTCTTCGGTCGGCACCGCCTGGGCCCCGGCTGTCGCGTTCGGCATCCTGCTTGCAGTCCTCGGTGTGCGGCCGGCCGGACTGTTCGGCCGGTGATGCGAGGCCGGTGATGCGGACGCCCTGACGCGATGCGATTCCTGATCGGGGCCCTCGTCGTCATCGCGCTCGCCGCGGTTGCACCCGTGTTCGTGCACCTCGAATATTTCTATTTCGCCGGATTCGTGGTGCTCCAGTTCATCGTGCTTGCGACAGCCTGGAACATCCTCGGCGGATTCGCCGGGTACGTGAATTTCGGGACCGGTGCCTTCTTCGCGGTCGGCGCCTACAGCGCGGTTGCGATGTACAAGTGGGTCGCGCTGCCCCTCGGACTGCAGATCCTCGTGGGGGCCGCCACCGCCGGGTTCCTTGGGCTGGGCGTGGGCCTGCTGACGCTGAGGTTGCGCGGAATCTTCTTTTCGATTGCCACGATCGCCATCACCATCATCCTCGAAACCGTGGTGATGAACTGGACCTACGTCGGCGGAGCCAAAGGCCTGCCGATCCTGCGCCCGACTGAGATGCCGCTCTACTTCACCAATTACACGCAATGGCTGTTTCTCGTGATGACGGTGATCGCCGTAATCGCCGTCGGCATCGCGCGCTACATACAGACCGGGTGGATCGGCCGTGGGTTGCGCGCCATCCGCGACAACGAAGGGGCCGCCGAATGCTCGGGCGTGCCCACCCTCAAGTTGAAGCTGGCGGCAGCCACCGTGTCGGGGGCGCTCATGGGCGCGGCCGGCGCCCCGTTTGCCCAGTACCTTTCGTTCATCGAGCCGTCTTCTGCTTTCAGCCTGAACTATGCGGTCAATTCCCTGGCCATGCCGATCATTGGCGGGACGGCCCACTGGCTCGGTCCGGTAATCGGGGCCATCCTGCTGGGCACGCTGCAGCAGGTTGTCACGGTGACCATCTCCTCCGAGATCAACGTGCTCGTGGTCGGCGTGATGCTCGTCCTCTTCGTGGTCGTGGCGCCTGAGGGCATCCTCGGCCTGTGGCGGCGCTACGTATCGAAGAAGGGCGGGTCATGACCACGGCCCTGCTCAGCATCGATTCGGTGTCGAAACACTTCGGCGGATTCACGGCGCTCGACCAGGTGAGCATCGACGTGACGCGCGGCGAGCGCTTTGGCCTCATCGGCCCGAACGGCTCCGGCAAGACGACGCTCATCAACTGCATCTCGGGCGCGTTGACGAACGATGCCGGCAGCATCCTTTTCGACGGCGAGGAAATTTCGCGCATGCCCGCGTACAAGCGCACCCGGCGCGGCATCGCCCGCAGTTTCCAGATCCCGCGTCCTTTCGGGAGCATGTCGGTGCTGGAGAACCTCATCGTGCCGCTCGAGTATGTCGCGCACAGCGGATCGCTTCACCTGGACGACACACGCGGCGAAGCGATGGAGATCCTCACGGGGATGGGCTTGGCGGACAAGGCCGACAGCCTTGCGAGCAGCCTTTCGCAGGTGGAGCTGCGCAAGATGGAACTCGCTCGCGCAATGGCCGCGCGTCCGAGGCTCCTCATTTCGGATGAGGCGATGGCAGGTCTGTCATCGAACGAAGTGGCCGAGGTGCTGGAGATCCTCTTCAAGCTCAACGCGTCGGGCATAACCATCATCATGATCGAGCACATCATGCAGGCCGTGATGAAGTTCTCCCAGCGCATCATCTGCCTGGACGCCGGCCGCATCATCTGCGAAGGCACCCCCGCAACCATTGTCGAAAACCCCGACGTGCAGCGAGCCTACCTTGGCGCTTGACCTGCACCTGACGGGCGTGGATGCCGGCTACGGCGCAGTCCGCGCGCTCCAGGGCGTCTCGGTATCGATCCGCGAGGGCGAGACCGTTGCGCTGCTCGGCACGAACGGCAACGGCAAGAGCACGCTCATGAAATGCATCATGGGCATGGTGCGGCCCACGCGCGGCACGATCACGTTCGCGCTGGACGGCACGACCCACGACCTCACAAGGCTCTCTACCGAGGACATCGTCGGTCTCGGCATCGCAATGGTGCCGGAAGGCCGGCGCCTCTTCCCCAAGCTCACGGTGGAAGAAAACCTGCTGCTTGGCGCATTCCGCCCCGCGGCGCGAAAAGACATCGATATCAACCTTGCCCATTGCTACGGGAGCTTTCCGCTCCTCAAGGAACGCAGGCGCCAGCTCGCCGGCTCGATGTCGGGCGGGCAGCAGCAGATGCTCGCCATCGCCCGGGCCTTGATGTCCTCGCCGAAACTGCTGCTGGTGGACGAGCCTTCGGTCGGGCTTTCGCCGCTGCTCGTGTCGAACACCGTGACGATGATCAAGCAGTTGAAGGAAGAGCACGGTCTCACGGTGCTCATGGCCGAGCAGAACTTCCACCAGGCCGTGCGCATCGCGGATCGCGGCTACATCATCGTGCACGGCGAGATAGTGTTCGAAGGCCGCACGGTGGACGAGCTCGAGAACAACGATTTGGTAAAGAACTACTACCTCGGCACGGCCTGACCTTTTCCGGCCGCGGCCAGCGCGTCCAGCACGCGCTCCGGCGTAAACGGCATCGAGGTGACCCGCGCGCCGAAAGGTCCGAGCGCATCGTTGATTGCGTTCATCACGGCGCCCGGCGCACCCGCGGTGCCGGCTTCGCCGACGCCCTTGGCGCCAAGTTCGGAGGTTTTCGTCTTCGATTCCACATGGCCGCAGACGATGTCCGGCATTTCGGCCGACATGGGCACCAGGTAATCGGCCATCGAGGCATTCAAAAGCTGCCCGTCGTCCGAGTAGTGGCACTCCTCGAATAGCGCCGCGCCGATGCCCTGCACGACACCGCCGCGGATTTGCTCATCTACCAGGAGGGGGTTGATCACCGTGCCGCAATCTTCGACGCACCAGTGCTTGAGCAGCGTCACGAATCCGGTTTCGGGATCGACTTCAACCAGCGAAGCCTGGATGCCGTTCGTGAAGGTGAACCCGTATTCGCGCGGCGTGAAGTGGCGCGTGACCATGAGCTCGGCCTGGAATTTCATCGGCAGCGTGTCGGGACGGAAATACGCCACGCGGCCAAGCTCTGCCAAGGGCAGCTTCGACTCGCCGCTCGCGCGGTCGATGATTTCGTTGTTGTAGACATCGAGTGTGGCCTTGTCCGCGTTGAGGATCGCGGCCGCGATGTCGAGGATGTTCGACTTGAGGGCTTTGCCCGACTGCAGGACCGCCTCGCCGCCGATCCCGGCGCCGCGCGAGGCCCAGGTGCCGCCGCCATACGGCGTCGTGCTCGTGTCGCCCGTTATCACGCGCACCTTATCGAGGGTTACGCCGACTGCGGTCGCGGCGATCTGCGCAAAAATGCCCTCGGTGCCCTGACCCTGTTCGGTGACGCTGGAGAGGACCGTCAGCATGCCGGTCGGTTCCAGCCGCAGCGTTGCGCCATCCTGCGCGGAGATGCGCGCCCCGCCCACACCGTAGAAGGCGGGCGATGGGCTCGTGACCTCGATCATCGCTGCCAACCCGATGCCGCGATAAATGCCTTTCTTGCGCAGGACCGCCTGTTCGGCCCTCAGCGCCTTGTATTCCATCAGTCCCAGCAGCTTGTCGAGGCACTGGTGGTGCGTGAGCACCTCGAACTTCATGCCGGCCGCGCCGGTGTATGGATAAGCGTCGTCGGCGATCATGTTCTTGCGGCGGAATTCCGCCGGGTCCATGCCGAGCTTTTGGGCCGCGAGGTCGACGATGCCTTCGGTGAGCGCGACCGCGATCGGATGCCCGACCGCGCGGTACTGGCAGGTGACGTTCTTGTTGGTGAACACCACGTTCAGTTTGGCGCGGTAGTGCTGGTGCTTGTACGGGCCGCCGGTAAGATTGACAACCTGGTTGCCTTCGATGCCGCTTGTCCTCGGGTAGACCGAGTACGGCCCGATGGCAGTCACGTCGTCGAGATCGAACGCGAGGATCTCGCCCTCCTTGGTGGCCGCAAGACGCACCTTGACCTTGTGCTCGCGCGCGTGGATGTCGGAGAGGAACGACTCGAGCCGGTCCGCGACGAACTTCACCGGCCGGCGCAGCATGATGGACAACGCGGCCGTGCACATTTCGTCCGGGTACACGTGCACCTTGATGCCGTAGGCGCCGCCGATGTCGCGGCAGATCACCCGAACGTTCGCCTCGGGCAGGTTGAGGTGCTTGGCGAAGATGTCCTGCATCATGTGCGGCGCCTGCGTCGCGTGATGCACGGTGAGCGTGTGTTCGCCCGCGTTGTAGTCGGCGAGGATCGCGCGGCCCTCGAGGCACACGCCGGTATGCCGGCCGAAGCCGTAGCTTTCCTCCACCACCACATCGGCCTTCGCGAAGGCTTCGTCGACCTTGCCGTTGTCCACCTCGCGCGAAAAGCAGATGTTGTCGCCGAGCTCGGGGTGGATCACGTACTTCCCGGCGAGCGCCTCGTGCATGTCCATGACGGCGGGCAGCGGGTCCCACTCGGCAACGATGAGGTCGCAGGCGTCCTCGGCCTGCGCGCGCGTCTCCGCGACGACAGCCGCGACCGCTTCGCCCTGCCAGCAGGCACGCTCGATGGCGAGCGGATACTGCGGCGGCGACTTGAGCCCCTTCAGGTGGGAAAGCACGCCGATCCACGGCGTGCAGTACTCGGCCACCGCGCGTCCGTCGACGACGGCAATCACGCCGGGCGCGGCCCGGGCCTTGGAGAAATCGAGGCTCTTGATCCTCGCATGCGCATGCGGGCTGCGAAAGAAGACGACATTCGCAAGGCGCGCAAAGCGCAGGTCGTCGATGAAGGAGCCGCGTCCCTGCAGCAAACGCTTGGCATTTGCTCGCGGTTCGGCCTTGCCGATATAGCCCGATTCGGTGCGGGTCTTCGAATCCTTTACCGGCAGTTCGTCGCGCGCGGTCATGGCGTCACCGCCTTCCGGCGCATCTCGAGAACGGTTTCGATCGCATCGACGATCGCGTGATAACCAGTGCAGCGGCAGTAGTTGCCGGAGAGATGTTCCCTGATGCGCTCACGGGTGGCGTCCGGCTCGTTCTTCACGAGGTCGAGCGCCGCGACGAGCATGCCCGGCGTGCAGTAGCCGCATTGCAAGGCGTTGCGCTCGTGAAACGCCTGCTGAAGTTGCGCGAGCTCCCCCGTGTCCGACAGGCCTTCGATCGTGTCGACGCTTTTACCTTCGCATTGCACGGCGAGCGTGAGGCACCCCCGCACGATCTCGCCATTGACGCGCACCGTGCAGGCGCCGCAGACGCCATGCTCGCAGCCGATATGCGAGCCGGTGAGCCCGACCTCGTCGCGCAGGAAATCGATTAAATGAGTGCGCGGCTCGACGGGGCGTGAGACGCGCGTGCCGTTAATGGTCAGGGTAAGGGCGGTGGCTAGGCTCATGGGCGCTCCTTCAGGCGGCCAGCGCGGCCAGCGCGCGGCGGGTGAGCACATTTGCAAGGTGCAGCTTGGTGTCCGGCTTGTTTTCCAGGTCGGCCAGCGGCGAGAGGTCGCGCGCAAGTTCCGCGGCAAGCGTCTCGACCGGCGCGCATCCTTCGGCCGCTTTCATCGCGTGCAGGGCAAGTTTTGGCACGTCGCCGCCGCCAAGGTAGGCCAGGCGCAGATCATGCACCTTGCCGGCATCGACCCTCGCGACTGCGGCCACGCCGACGATCGCGTAGTCGCCACGCCGGCGGGAAAGCTCAAGGAACACGCTGCGGTGTTTGGGCAAAAGCGGAAACTCAACGTTGGTCACGAGCTCAGCCGGTCCAAGCGCCGTGGCATACAAGCCCTTGAAGAAGTCGCGCGCTTTCACCTTGCGCGTTCCCTGCCGGGACGCGAGCGTGAAGCTCGCATCGAGCGCCAGGCAACATGCCGGCCATTCCGCCGCGGGGTCGGCGAGCGCAATCGAACCGCCCAACGTCCCCGAATTGCGGATCGCCACATGAGCGATATGCGGCGCCGCCTGGGTGAGCAGCGGGCAATGCCTGGCAACGTCGGCCGAGCGCTCGATCTCGCGATGCGTCGTGAGCGCGCCGATGGTGAGCCGTTCGCCCGAAACCGAGATGCCGGAAAGCCCTTCGAGGCTCGTAATGTCGATGAGGATCGAAGGGGCAGCGAGGCGCAGGTTGAGCATCGGGACGAGGCTCTGTCCCCCGGCCAGGATGCGGGCATCCGCGCCATGCTTTTCGAGCAGGGCGAAGGCTTCGTCGAGCGTTCGGGGCCTTGCGTAGGCGAATGCGGGTGCTTTCACTGCGGGACTCCGCTTGTGGTGTTCGGGGGCGGGAAAGTGTACCTCGCCGACCCCGGCTATCCTCCTATAAACTGGCGCGAAACGTCCCTGCCCGGAGCTGCACATGCCTGTCACCGAACTCAACCACTACTTTGTTCGCGCAACCGACCTGGAAGCGACCAAGGCGTTCTACTGCGAGGCGCTGGATCTCGACATCATGCCGCGCCCGCCCTTCCCGTTCGCCGGGTACTGGCTCGGGCGCGAAGGCCGGATCTGGGTGCACATGGGCCAGCACGGCATCCCCAATGCGGAGCTCTATTACCGCGGCACGCCCAAGCACGCGGCGCAGGACAACTCGGGCGTGGTGGATCACATCGCGTTCCTTGCCACGGATCCCGAGGCATTCCGGGACCGGTTCGGCGAGATGAAATGCGACTTTTGGGCGCGCGCCCTGCCGGAGTTCGATCTCTTCCAGATTTTCGTGCGCGACCCGGACGGGCTCACGATCGAGCTCAACTTCAACAACCTGCCGAAGATGCCCGAATGGGGCGAAGACTATTCGCAGATGCCGGAAGTCGACGGCGCCAAGGACAAGGCCGGCACCGTCACGCGGCGCTCCTGAGATGGACAAGCGCAGCGGATTTGCCGATGTTGGCTATGAAGAGGCGGTGCGGCGGGCGCACGCCATCGTGCCCGAGCTGCGCGAGCTCGCCGGGGCGCAGGAGAAGGCTCGCCAGCCGACGCCCGAAGTCCTCGCGCTTTTGCACGAGAACGGGCTGCTGCGCATTGTCCAGCCCAAGCGCTGGGGCGGCATGGAGCTCGACTACCCGGCGATTTTCGATATCCCCGAAATCATTGGCCGCGGCGATGCGTCCACGGCCTGGAACGTCGGCAATTTGTCGATCCACCACTGGATGCTCGCGTTGTACGACCCTAAGGCGCAGGAGGAAGTGTGGGGCGACGATCCGGATGCGGTCATCGCCTCGGGAATCGCCTACCCGCAGGGTCGCGCACGCAAGGTGGACGGCGGGATCGTCTTGTCGGGCTACTGGAATTTTTCGTCGGGCGTCGATCCCTCCACCTGGAACCAGCTTGCCTGCATCGTGAAGGACGGCGACAAGGTCATCGACCACCGCATGTGCCTCCTGCCGCGCAAGGACTACACCGTCGTCGACGACTGGAACACGCTCGGCATGTGCGGCACGGGGAGCAAGTCGGTAAAGGTCGACGAGGTGTTCGTCCCCGATTACCGGGCCTTGTCGATGTACACGGCGCGCGGGGGATCCGATTTTCCCGGAGCCCAAACCAACCCGAATCCCCTGTACCGCGTCCCGCTTGGCGCCCTGGGCTCGAGTTGCCTCGCGGGCGCGATCATCGGCAATGCGCAGGCGGCGCTTGACCTCTCCATCGCTTCGGTCAAGGAGCGCAGCACCAATTACACCGGCATGAAGATGCGGGATTTCCAGACGGTCCAGCTGCGTGTCGGCGTTGCAGGCGCGAAGATCGACCTGGCGCGCATGTCGCAACACGCCGACTGCGTCGAGGGCATGAAGTACGCCGCGGCCGGCGTCATGCCGCCCATGGAAGACAAGCTGCGCTTCCGGCGCAACTGCGCACTTGCCGCGCGGATGGCCGTCGAAGCGGTGGACACGCTGCACGAAATGGCCGGCGCCAACGGCATCTACACCAAGTACCCGCTCGAGCGGTTGTTCCGCGATGCGCACTCGGCGAGCGCGCACATCGGCTTCAACTGGGACGCGGGCATGTCCACGTGGGGGCTCACCGCGCTGGGCGGCGAGGTGGTCAACCCGACAATGTAATTCGGCCAATTACGTTTCGGAGAGCCGCGTGTTAATTGGCTCTCCGGCTAATTAGTGTACCGGTACCGATACATTTACCCTGGAGTGAGGAGATCCCATGATTTATGAAGTGCGCACTTACGACCTGAAGCCGCGCTCGTTGCCCGAGGTCCTCAAGCGCTTCGGCGAAGCCTACGAGAAAAGAAAGCAACTCTCACAATTGGCCGCCTTCTGGTACACCGAGATCGGTCCCCTGAACCAGATCGTGCATGTCTGGCCCTACAAGGATCTCGCCGAGCGCGGGAAGATCCGGGCCGCCGCGGTCGCCGCCGGCGGCTGGCCGCCGAAAATCGCCGAATTCATCCTCTCGATGAAGTCCGACATCATGGTGCCCTGGGACAACTCGCCGCTGCTCGAGCCAGGCGACGTTGGGCCTTATTTTGAAATGCGCACCTATACCGTCGGACCGGGCGACCAGCCCAAGGTCCAGAAAGCGTGGGCGGCCGCATTACCTGTCCGCGAGAAGCTTTCGCCGGTGATCGCGACGTGGTTCTCGGAAATCGGCGGGCTGAATAAATTCGTCCACATCTGGCCTTACCGAACGCTCGATGAGCGGGCCAGGATCCGCGGCCAGGCAGTGGCGAGCGGTACCTGGCCGCCCAGTGCCGTTGCAGATGCGCCCTATTCGACGCTCACCCAGGAGAACAAGATCCTGCTGGCCGCGCCGTTTTCGCCGCTGAAATAGGTCAGGACCAGCTCGGCCAGCAGATCGCGCCCTGCACAGCCGGCGATCCACCTACTTCGTCATCTTGATCGAGCGGTCGAGGAACTCGTTCGTGTAAGTCGTCTTCACGTCGAATTCCTTGTCCAGGCCGATGTAGGTCTTTACGACGTCGTAGTCGGCGGCCATGCGTGCGTCGTCATGGATGCCAAGTGCGACGCTCTTGGAGAACTTGTCGCTCATGAGCACTTCAACGAGTTGCCAATTGGTCATTTCATTGTCGTACTTCAGCGCGCCATTCGCGTCGATCAACGCCTGCACACAGGGCTTTGGGTCCGCAACGCAGGCCGCGAAGGCTCTTTGCGTCACCTTCACGAACTTGTCGATCGCGGGCTTGTTCTTGGCAAGGAAGGCCGCGTTCACAATTACGGAGTTGCCGTACGAATTGAGGCCGACATCGCGCCATGCGAGGAACCCCATGTCGTCGCCCAGTTCTCTTTGGAACACATGATGAATGTTGTAGAACGACGTCGTAACGTCGATCGCCTTCGACTTGAGCGCCGAGAGCTTTGCATTTGCGTCGATGTTCACCCAGACGACCGATTTCGGATCGATGCCATTGGCCTTGGCGAGGGCCGGCCACGTCGCGCGCGCACCGTCGCCGGCGGGATTGCCGATCTTCTTGCCGGGGAAATCCTTGACGCCCTTGATGCCGGAACTTTTCAGCCAGTACATGCCCTGCGGGGAATTGGCATAGACGTTGAACACGCCTACGGTGTCGGCGCCCTTGCCCTTGGCGATCAGCACGCTGCCCATGTCGGCGAGGCCGATCGGGTTGGCGCCGGCGCCAACGCGCTGCGTCGCGAGCACCGACCCCTTGCCGGGCTCGAGGTTGACCTGCAGGCCTTCCTTGGCATACCAGCCCATCTTGTTCGCATAGTAGTACGGCGCATGATCGCCGCCCGGCACCCAATTGAGGATGAAGTCGAGCTTGGTCTGCGCTGCGACCGGCGTAGCGGCCAGCGCGATCAATGCGGCAACGAGTGTTTTTTTCATGGCTGTTTCTCCGGCGTTTTCAGGCGGACGATGGTATCGGCGCGTAAGCAAGGGTGTCAATGGATAAGCCCCTGAATTCACAGCGCGACGTTGACGCTCGCAAGGGGGTCGGTTAAGTTAACCGATCAGTTACTTCGCCCTTTTTTCGCCATGCCGCTTGCCTGGTCCGATCTGCCCGCCGCCGTCCTCGCCGCCTTGCGGCAGGGCGCTGTAATTCCCGCCCATCCGCTCGCGCTCGATGCGTCACGCCGGTTCGATCCGCGCCGCCAGAAAGCGCTCACGCGCTATTACATCGACGCAGGCTCAGGCGGCTTGGCGGTCGGCGTTCACTCGACGCAGTTCGCGATTCGGGAAATCGGTCTGTACGAGCCGGTGCTCAAACTCGCGGGAGAGACCGCCCGGGCCTGGACCGATACGCCGCTCGTGCTGATCGCGGGCCTGTCCGGAAAAACCGCGCAGGCCAGGAAGGAAGCGCAGATCGCGCGTGGACTGGGCTATCACGCGGTCATGCTCAGCCTCGCGCCGATGAAAGGGGCTTCGGTCGACGAGTTGATCGCGCACTGCAAGTGCGTCGCCGCCGAAATGCCGCTCGTAGGGTTCTACCTGCAAACGGCGGTGGGCGGCATCCCGTTGCCGATGGCGTTCTGGAAACGGTTCGCGGAAATCGAGAACGTCGTGGCAATCAAGATGGCGCCCTTCAACCGATATCGCACGCTGGACGTGATTCGCGGCGTCGCCGCAGCGCGCGCCGAGGACCGCGTCACGCTTTACACGGGCAACGACGACCACATCGTGCTCGACCTGGCCGTGCCGTTCGACATCGCGCGCGGCGGCGAGACGGTCCGCATGCGCATCAAAGGCGGCCTGCTCGGGCACTGGAGCGTGTGGACGAAGTCCGCCGTCGAGTTGCACGCGCGCATTCGCGCTGCGGTTGACGCGAACCGGGTAGACGACGCGCTGCTGGCGCTCGATGCCAAGGTCACCGATGCCAACAGCGCCTTCTTCGATGTCGCCAACGACTTTGCCGGCTGCATCCCGGGCTGCCACGAGGTCCTGCGCAGGCAGGGGTTGCTCGAAGGCACCTGGTGTTTGGATCCGGCCGAGACTTTGTCCGCCGGCCAGAAGGAAGAGATCGACCGCGTGTATGCGGCGTATCCGGAGTTTGCGGACGATGCGTTCGTCAAGGCAAACCTCGGGAAGTGGCTCGAGTGAAGCTCGACGCCGGCCAGCTGGACGCCTACCGCCGCACGGGCCACGTCACGGTGCCCGGCGTGTTTCTCCCGGACGAGATGCTTGCGCTCATCGACGACATCGAGAAGTGGGGCGAGGCGTTCCTCTCTGACCTCCCGCCGGAAAAGCGCTATTGGTACGTCGATGGCGGCGTCAAAGCCCGGCAAGTGCTGCGCAAACTCGACTATCCGCATCACCAGCGTGCATCCGTCCGGGCGATCGCGACGGATCCGCGCCTCACGGGCTTGGTCGAGTCGATCATCGGCCGGGGTGTGACGATCTGCTTCAGCCAGGTTTTCTTCAAGCCGCCCGAGGGCGGCGGCCCCAAGGTCGTGCACCAGGACAATTATTATTTCGGGCCGCAGGATCCTGAAGGCATCGTCACCGCGTGGGTGGCGCTCGATGACGCGAACGTGGAAAACGGGTGCCTGTATTTCGGCGAAGGCACGCATCGCGGGCCGGTCTACAAGCACATTGCACCGTCCGATGCGCCGTTCGACCTGCATGTGCCGGGAGAGGAGGCGGCAAAGCGCCCCATGACCCCGGCCCCTGTCCCGCGGGGCGGCGTGTCCTTCCACCATGGCAATACGTTCCACCAGTCCGGGTCGAACCTCTCCCCGAACTGGCGCCGCGCCTGCGCGCTGCATTACGTGAGCAACGCAAACCGGTTCGTCAGCCCCGCCTTGCCGTATGACGAGGCTGCGGTGCTGCGCGTCACCGGCTGAAAAAAGAACACAAGGAGCCCGTCCTGGACACGACCGCCAATAAGAGCAACGACACGCTGCAGCGCTATGGGCTCGCGGTCGTCTCGCACCTCGGCCTGCTGCTGGCCTGGTACCTGTTCGTCAAGTTCGGCGACGTGCCGAAGTACGTCATGCCCTCGCCCGAGGCGACCTTCGCCGCGCTGACCGACGGCAACTACAACTGGTGGGGCAATGCGCTCGTGACCGGGACGGAGATTTTCGCGGGCTATTTCCTAGCGCTCGTCGTTGGGGTCGTGCTCGCGCTGGTGTTTACCTGGTCGAAACCCCTCGAGCAGCTCTTCCTCCCGCTGCTCGTGTCGCTCAACATGATTCCCAAGGTGGCGCTCGGCCCGCTCATCATCGTGTGGTTCAAGTACGGCATCTTCCCGAATTCGATGATGGCGTTTTCGATCTGCGTGTTCCCGATCCTGCTCACGACGGCGCGCGGCCTGCGGGAAATCGAGCCTGACCTGCTCGATCTCGTGCGGGCGCTCAAGGGCTCGCGCTGGCAGCTCTTCATGAAGATCCAGCTGCCAGGCTCCCTGCCCTATATCTTCTCCGGCATGAAAGTGGCGGCGATCCTCGCGGTGGCCGGCGCGATCGTCGGCGAGTTCCTCGGTTCGGACAAGGGCCTTGGCTACCTCATGCTCCAGGTGCAGGTCACGCTCGATACCCCCGCGATGTTCATGGCCGTGATCCTGATCACGCTCATCGGCGTCGTGCTCTACGGCATGGTCATGCTGCTCGAGCGGCTGCTGGTCGCGAAGGACGCCCGGCTCGATTAGCCGGGGGCTCGACTAAACGAACCGATGGCCACTCCTTTACGCCGCGACCCGGCGAAAAACCAGCAGCGCATCCTCAGGGCGGCGACCGCCGAGTTTGCGCGCGCGGGACTGGGCGGGGCGCGCGTGGACCGCATCGCGGAGCGCGCCGGCGCGAACAAACGCATGCTGTATTACTACTACGGCAACAAGGAGGCGCTCTTCCTGGCCGTAATGGAAGCGAGCTACGAGCAGATCCGCGCGGCCGAGCGCGGCCTGCACCTTGCGGAAGTCGACCCTGTAGAGGGCATCCGGCGCCTGGTCGAGTTCACATGGGAGTACTACCTCAAGCACCCCGAATTCCTCACGCTGCTCAACAGCGAGAACCTGCACAAGGCGAGGCATATCAAGCGCTCGAAGAACATTCCGGCGCTCCACTCCCCCTTCGTGGCCATGATCGAGGACTTGCTGCAGCGGGGCACGCAATCGGGCAAATTCCGCAAGGGCGTCGACGCAGTCCAGCTCTACATCTCGATCGCGTCCCTTTCCTACTTCTACCAAAGCAACCGGCATACGCTCTCGGCGGTGTTCGCGCGCGACCTTTTCGCGCCGAAACACCGCACCGAGCGGCTCAAGCACATGGTCGAGCTGGTGCTCGGCTATCTTCGAAAGTAAGGCAGGCTCTAACCCTCTGGGAGGAGGAGAAATGAAAACCAGGCTCATGCAAGTGCTCGTCGCCGCAACTGCGGCCGCAGTGATGTCCACCCCAGTCGCGGCGCAGTGGAAGCCGACCAAGCCGATCAACATCATCGTGCCGTGGGCCGCGGGCGGCGCCACGGACCAGGTCACGCGCGTGACCGCGGGCGAGCTGGAGGAGGCGCTCGGCGCCAAGATCGTGGTGATCAATCAGCCCGGCGCGGCCGGCTCGATCGGGACGATGAACGCGCTGAACGCGCCACGCGACGGCTACACCTGGACGGCCGGTGCGCCCAAGCAGCTCGGCACCTACCCGGTGCTCGGCCTCGCGAACACCAAGCTCGATGATTTCCATGTCTTCGTGTCGGTCACGCAGGTGCCGATCGTGAGCGTGAACCCAAGCTCGCCTTACCAGAACATGCAGCAACTGCTCGACGCGATGAAAGCGAGTCCCGGGACGATCACTTTCGCAACGGCGGGCAACACGTCGAGCGGGCACATCGCGGCCGAAGCGATCTCCAAGGCCACCGGCCTCAAATACCGCCATGTCACCTATGACGGCGGCAATCCGGCCGTGATCTTGACGGTGGCGGGCGAGACGCAGGTGACGACGCAACTCGCCTCCGAGCAGGCCGAGATGATCAAGGGCAAGCGCCTGCGCCCGCTCGCGGTCGTCGGCAACAAGGCCCTCGAGATCGAGGGCTACGGCACCGTCCCGCCGATCACCAATTGGGTCAAGGGCCTGCCTTCCGTCGACACCGCATTCGGCATCTTCATTCCCAAGGGCGCGCCGCCCGAGGTCGCCGCAACCATCGAGAAGATCTGGGCCGAGAAAATCGCCCACTCGGACAAGCTCAAGGCCTACTCAAAAGGCCGCTCGGTGCTGTTTTCCCCGATGGCCGGCAAGGCGGCCCACGACGCCGTGTGGCCGACGATCGTGACCGACGCGTGGATCATCAACGAGGCGGGCATGGCGAAGGTCTCGCCCGACAAGCTCGGCATTCCGAAACCGTAGTTGGAAATGGAAGGCGAAGCGCCCGCCGAAATCCTCCCTTCGGCGCGCGCCGACTTCATCGGCGGCCTCGCGTGGATCGCATTCGGGCTCGCCGTGGGCATCGGCTCCTGGCAGATGGACCGCCTCGAGCGCATGGGTGTGAGCTTCTTCACCGCACCGGGGCTCGTGCCCGGCGTGCTGGGCGTGTTGATGACCGCCTGCGGAGTCGTTCTCGCAGTGCGGTCCTGGCGAAGGGGCGCGCTTGGCGCGGCGCAATTGCCGCCCGTGCTCCTGCGGCCAGAGGTCCTTTCGCGCATCGGCGTCACCCTGCTGCTCTGCCTTGGCTTTGCGCTCGGGCTTGTCGGGCGCATGCCGTTCTGGGCAGCGGCGGCGGCCTATCTCTTCCTGCAGATCGCCGTGCTGCAGTATTCGGAGCGCAAGGCCCGCGATGAAGTCGCGCGTGGCCTGCTGGTCGCCGCGGTGATCGCGCTCGCGGCTGCAAACGCGATTGCGCTGGTGTTCGAGAAGATCTTCCTCGTGCGGCTGCCTTAATGCTCGACGGCCTCGTACTCCTCGGCCACTCCTTCGCCGGCTTCATGGCCGTCAAGCCGATCCTGTACACGCTCGGCGCGACGCTGATCGGGGTGCTCGTCGGCTGCATGCCGGGCCTCTCGGCCACGCTGTGCATCGCGCTGCTCACCACCTTGACGATCAAGCTGCCGCCGAACGACGCGATCCTCATCCTCATTTGCGCTTACGTCGGCACGATCTACGGCGGCAGCCGGACCGCGATCCTCTTGAATATCCCGGGTACGGCCGCCAACGCGGCAGCCTGCCTCGACGGCTATGCGCTCGCGCAAAAAGGGCAGGCCGGGCGCGCGATGGGCATTGCAACCACCGGTTCAGTCGTCGGCTCGCTCTTCGGCGTGATCTGCCTCGCCCTGCTCACGCCGACGCTCGGCGAAGTGGCGCTCTCGTTCGGCGCGTTCGAGTTTTTCTGGCTGGCCTTGTTCGGCGTGCTGATGTCGGGGTCGATCGCGGGCACCGACCCGCTCAAGGGGTGGATGATGGGCCTGCTCGGCCTCTTCGCCACGCTCGTCGGGCAGGACGGCATCCATGCGCACGACCGCTTTACCTTAGGCTGGCCGGAGCTTTCCGGCGGCATCACGCTGATCCCGGCGCTGGTCGGCGCTTTCGGCTTCTGCGAGATCCTCACGGTGCTGTCCGAGCCGATGAAGAAGGCCCTCGTGAACTCCGTCGATTCGGTGCTGCCGCGCATTGCCGACGTGTTCAAGTACTGGAAGACGATCCTGCGCTCCGGCGTAATCGGCGTGTACGTGGGCATCCTGCCCGGCGTCGGCGAGGACATGGCGGCGTGGTCTTCGTACGCGGCGGCGCGTCGCGCGAGCAAGGAAAAGGAGCTCTACGGCAAGGGCTCGATCGAGGGCCTCATGGCCGCAGAGACCGGCGACAACGCATCGATCCCCGGCGGGATCATCCCGGCGCTTGCGCTCGCGATTCCCGGCTCCGCCCCTTCGGCGGTCCTCATGGCGGCAATGATCATCCACGGCGTCCAGCCCGGGCCGATGCTCATGGTGACCCACCCGCAGTTCGTCTACGACGTCGTGGCGATGACCACGCTGGCCACGCTCGGCATGCTGTTCTACGGATTGTTCCTCGTGCGCCCGCTGCTCGCGGTGATCCGCATCCCGCGCTCGATCATCATGCCGGTCATCTTCGTGCTGTGCACCGTGGGCGCCTTTGCGATCGCCTCCCGCGTGTTCGACATCTGGCTCATGCTCGCCATCGGGATCGCCTGCTTCGTGCTGCGGAAATGCAACTACCCGATCGCGCCTTTCGTGCTGGGCCTCGTGCTCGGCGACATCCTCGACAAGAGCCTGCGCCGCGGCCTGCAGATCACCAATGGCGACCTCACGCCCTTCTTCACGCGGCCGGTGAGCGCGCTGCTCGCGGCGATCACGCTCTTCACGCTCGCGATGTACATCCCGCCGGTCAATCGCGCCGTGCGCGGCGTCTGGGCGTCGGCGCTCGCCGCCATCCGGGGTATCCTCGCCAAATGACGATGCGCATCTCCCTTTGCAATGAAGTGATCGTCCCGATGCCGTTTCCCAAGCAATGCGAGTACGCCGCAAAGCTCGGATATGACGGCCTGGAGATCGCGCCTTACACGCTCGCTGAAGACCCGCAGCACATGAGCCCGGCGCTGGTGGCGGCTTCCCGGCGCGCAGCCGCGGATGCGGGCATCTCGGTTACCGGGCTGCACTGGCTGCTGGTCAAGCCCGCGGGCCTGTCGATCAGCACGAAGGACGACGCGGTCCGGAAGAAGACGCTCGACCTGATGTTCTCGCTGGTGGACCTGTGCGCGGAACTCGGCGGGCGGTACCTGGTGCATGGCTCACCGGGCCAGCGCCGGATCGATCCGGGCGAGACGAAAGAGGCGGCACTTGGGCGGGCGCAGGCGTGCTGGGCCGCGGTCGGCGAGCGCGCGCAGAAGGCGGGCGTCGTGTACTGCGTCGAGCCGCTGTCCTCCGACCAGACGCCGCTGGTCAACACGCTCGAGGAAGCCGCTCGCATCGTCACGGCCATCGGCAACCCTAACGTGAAGAGCATGCTCGACTGCAGCTCGGCCGGCCTCATGGAGAAGGAACCGCTCTCCAAGCTCGCCGAGCGCTGGCTGCCGCAAGGACTCATTGCGCATGTGCAGGTCAACGACCGCAACCGCCAGGGCCCGGGGCAGGGCGAGCAGAAGTTCGCGCCGCTCATCAAGGCACTGCTCGGCCATGGCTACACCGGCGACATCGCGGTCGAGCCGTTCGATTACGTGCCGGACGGCCCGGGGGCTGCGGCGCGGGCGGTAGGGTATCTGAAGGGGATCCTGGAGGCGCTCGCCGTAAAATAGCCGCCGAATAAGCTCGAATTCGCAAGAATCGTTTCCAAAGCCCGCATAAAGACTGGCTCACCAGCTGTTTTTGTACTGGAACGAGTACACAAGAGACAAGAGGAGGAGGCAAATGGACGAGATTCGACGCAGGCTTCTAAGCGGTGCCGCGAGCCTGGGCGCGCTCTTCGCTTTTCCGTTCGGCGCCTCGGCCCAGGCCTGGCCGACAAAACCGATCCGTGTGGTCGTGGCCTATCCCGCAGGCGGGCTGACCGACATCCTTGCACGGGCTTACAGCGAGCACCTGGCGCAAAAGCTCGGGCAGCCGGTCGTGGTGGAAAACAAGCCGGGCGCGAGCGGCGCCATCGGCGGGGCCGAGGTGGCCAAGGCCGCGCCGGATGGCTACACGTTCCTCTTCACGATCTCGACGTCGATGAACCAGAATCGTGTCCTCTACAAGAAGTTGCCTTACGACGCGGACAAGGATTTCACGTACGTGTCGGGGTTCGACGCGGGACACTTGCCGCTCGCGGTGGCCGCCGGCGTCAAGGCAACCAATATGGCCGAGTTCGTCGAAATGGCTCGGCGGGAGCGGGTCACGATGGGCAATTACTCGGCGGGGTCCTTCCCGCACATGCTTGCGGCGCAGGTCAACAAGCTCTACGGCACGAAGATCGAGCCCGTGCACTACAAGGGCGAAGCGCCGATGTGGGCCGACCTCGCTTCCGGCCAGATCACTTCGGCAATCGGCAGCATTCCGGCCATGGGCCCGCACCTGCAATCAGGCCGCGTCCGGCCGATCGCGGTCCCGACCACCGTGCGCTCCTCGCGCCTGCCGAATGTCCCGACCTTCGTGGAGCAGGGCTTCAAGGACTCGATCTTCGTGATCCAGGGCTGGATCGGCATGTTCGGGCCGGCCGGACTCTCGAAGGACATCATCAATCGCATCTCCGCGATCCACCAGGACGCCGCCGAGAGCCCGCGCATCAAGCAGATCAACACCACCTTCGGGCTGCGCGACAAACCCTGGACGGCCGAGGAGTTCGAAAAGCTCAATGAAGAGATCAAGCCGATCTGGATCGCCCTCGCCCGCGAGCTCGGCATCACCCTCGACTAGCAAAAGTGGGGTCAGAGTCGACTTGCCATCGCGCGGAGTTGTCGCTCGAGCGCCTCGGCCGTGGCGGCGACGCCGTAGACGTAATGGTCCGGCCGGACGATGGCGGCGAGGCAGGCGTGCTTCTCGAACCACGCGGCCAGCACGCTGCCGCATTCCTGCAATCCGTTCGTGTCGAAGCAAACCGTTTTCGCGCCGAACTGTGCTGCAAGAACCTCGATCGCCTTCGCCTCCGCGGCTAGTTGATGGTCGAGGACAACGCGAAAACCGCAGCCGGCAATCTCGTCCAACAGAACCTCTTTGCCCGCGCGCCTCACGGTCGGTTGGGGAAACAGCGTCCCGTTCGCCGGGTGAGCCTCACGTGAGACGAACCCGCCTTCGATAGGGGGAATCAGGTGCTGGCGGGGCTGGGTGCGCACTTCGCCGCCCGCTTCTTCGAGCAGCTTTGCGTCCCGAGCCCGCGCAGCGGCCGGATCGCGCTCGCAGATGAGCCGGCCGATGCCCTTGATGGCGGTTGTCAGGCGTTTCACGTGCGCGCCGCGTTCTTCGGCGTACGTGTCGAGCAGCGCATCGCCTGCCTTGCCCTTGAGCGCGAGGTCGATCTTCCACGCGAGGTTCGCCACATCGCGCACGCCCTGGCACATGCCCTGGCCGATGAAAGGCGGCTGCTGGTGGGCGGCGTCGCCCGCGAGGAACACGCGGCCCCGTCGCCACTCATGCGCGACGAGCGCATGGAACCGGTAACTCGCGGCTCGCCAGAGCTTGGCCTCCGACGGCGTGAGCCAGCGAGCCAGCAGGCGCCAGACCTCGGCGTCGGCCTCCATCGTGCGCGGGTTCTCACCGGGCAGCAGCATGATTTCCCAGCGCCGGTGCCCTTCGGTTCCGATCAGGTAGGTTGTCGGGCGGGCAGGCTCGCAATACTGGACGCTTACTTGCGGGAGCTTTGCAGCCGCGCGCTCATCGACCAGCATGTCGACGACCAGCCAGGGCTCGTCGAACTGGAGATCCTCCATTTCGATACCGAGGAGTTCTCTTACCGTGCTCGACGCGCCGTCGCAGCCGATCACAAAGCGCGCAGCGACGCTCCTTTCATCGCCGCTCGCGTTGCGCAGCTTGAGCTCGACGCCATCCGAAGACTGGGACAGGCCCACGAGGTCCGTGCCGAGTTCGATCGTGACCGAGGCATGCTCGCCCGCACGCCGGCGCAACGCCGCCTCGACCGGCGGCTGGTTGAACACCATGTTCGGCGGCCACCCCAGCGGGTACGGCGGCGGGATGCTCCCCAGCCGCTTGATCAGCTGCCCACCGGCGCCGTAATACTCGGAGGGCGTGAACGGCGCCGTATGCGGCAGAATCGCATCGGCCAATCCGAGGTTCTGGAACACGCGCATGATTTCGTGATCCAGCGCGAAAGCCCGCGGCCTGGCGTAGACCTCTTGCGACCGGTCGATGGCGAGCGCGCGCACGCCGAGAGTTCCCAAGAGGTTCGCGCAAGTCGCACCGGCCGGGCCGAAGCCGACGATGACGACGTCAAAACTTTCGTGCGAAGGCATTTGTTATATTACCGCGCTCCTCTTTACCGATTGGTTACGCTACTCCAATGCAACTACGCAGCGTCGAGCTGGACGTCACCCATCTCGCGGAAGCCGCGGATTTTCTCGAGCGGGTGTGGCGCTTGCTGCCCGCAGGCAGGAGCGGCGCCACGCAGTTTTTTCGCGGCAGCGGCGCGCATCCGCATGTCCTGTCGATCCGCCAGTCCAATGCGCCCGCGGTCACGGCCATCACGTTGTCAGGCTCGAAGGACGAAGTCGATTCGGTGCACGCGCGCGTCCGGCTTTCGGGCGCCCCGCACAAGGACGTCGCCCGCTTCGACCTTCCCGGTGAAGGATCCGGGTTCGTGGTGCAGGGCGCCGAGGCGCAGGCGTACCGCTTCGTCGCCGACGCCGCGACGCCCGCACCAATCGAGGCACCCGATTCGCCGATCCAGATCACCCACGCAGTCATGAACGCGGTCGATGTTGCGGCGTGCGAAAAATTCGCCGTCGAGGTGCTGGGGTTCAAGGTCTCCGACCGCACGCGCATGATGACTTTCGTGCGCTGCAACCGAAAGCACCATTGCTGCGCCTACGCGCACGCCGACTTTTCATCGCTGAACCACATCGCGTTCGAGATGCAGGATCTCGACGCGGTCATGCGCGGAATCGGCCGCATGCGGGATGCGGGCTTCGAGATGATCTGGGGCCCGGGGCGGCACGGGCCGGGCAACAACGTGTTCGGGTATTTCATCTCGCCCTTCGGCTCGGTCATCGAGTACACCGCCGAGGTTTCGGAGGTCGACGAGAACTACCGAGTGGGCGCGCCGGAGGACTGGAAATGGCCGCCGGGACGCATCGATCATTGGGGCCTGTCGATGAAAGACGTAGACAAAGCGCACGCCGCCGAACGCACCTACAGGTTTCCTGCCGCGTTAGCCTGATTACTCGGGCTGCAGGCCGATCTCCTTAACCAGCTTCACCCAGCGAGTGCGCTCCGCGCGCAGGAATTCGCTTAGCGCCTCAGATGTGCCCGCGCCTTCGTTGACCAGGCCGAAGTCGTACAGGCGTTGCGCGATTTCCGGGTCGGCCAGCACGCGGTCCATTTCGCGGTTCATGCGCTGGACGATAGCGCCCGGCGTGCCGCTCGGGGCGAGCAGCGCAAACCAACCGACGTATTCGAAGCCCGGATAAGTCTCGGCCAGGGCGGGCACGCCTTCGAGGCCGCGCACGCGCTTGCCCGCGCTGACCGCAAGCGGCCGCAGGTCGCCGCGCTTAAGGAAAGGGAGCAGGGCGGCGGAACTCACCAGCACGACCTGCGTTCGACCGGCGATCGTGTCCTGGATCGCCGGCGCAACGCCGGTGTAGGGCACCTGGAGGAAGCGGGTGCCCGTCGTCGTATTCAGCATCTGGCTCATCATGCCGCTGAAGGTTTTCGTTCCCTCGTTGGCCGCGGCGAGCTTGCCGGGCTGCGCCTTGTCCAGGGCAACCAGCTCGGCAATGGTCTTGGCCGGCACCGCGGGATTGACCGCTATCACCATCGGCGACTTCGCGATCATCGCCACCGTCATGAAATCCTTCTCCGGGTCGTAGGGCAGCGATTTGAAGGTCAGGGGGTTGGTGACGATCGCGGCCGTGGTCGCAAAGAAATAGGTGTAGCCGTCAGGCGCGGCCTTGGCCGCGGCCTGCGCGCCGACCACGTTCTGGCCGCCCGGGCGGTTCTCTACGATGACCTGCTGGCCGAGCAGGCGGGTGAGCTTCTCTGCGAGAAAGCGCGCGACGATGTCAGGCGAGGTGCCCGGCGGTTGCGAGAGGATGAATCTCGCCGGGCGGGTGGGCCACTCCTGGGCGGCTGCGGGACCGGCCAGCAGCGCCGCCGCGAGCAGCGCGATCCCAACGGGACGCATCTTCATGGAAGTCATTTCAGCGGCTTGATCTTGCTGCTGAACGCGTTGGTGTAAACGTCCTCGGCCCTGACCGGCTTGTCGGGCTTCGCGTTGGCGAAGGTGATCTCCAGCGTTTTCGCCATGAGTTCGGGCTCGATCCAGCCCAGGCCATTCTTCCGCGAGCGGTCGGTGATGCACAGGTCGAGGATCTGCGGCATCGTGCCGAGCAGCGTGTCGCGGTCCAGGCCCGGCACTGCGGCGGCCATCGCATCGATCGCTTCGGCCGGCGCCATCTGCGTGTCGCGCCATCCCTTATGCGCGGCGCGCAGGAACCGCTCGATGAGCTTTGGGTTCTTGGCGATCGTTGCGGTGTTCACGAAATAGGTGTGCCCGTAGATCGGCAGGCCGTAATCGGCCCAGAGCAGGTGGCCGACCTGGCCTTTGCCGAGGACTTTCTCCCAGATCGCGTAGCTCGTGTAGAGGTCGAACGAGCCATCGACCTCGCCCGCGGCCACGATGGCCTGCTTGCCTTCGGGCTTGACGTTGACCATGGTGACCTTGTCGGCGGGGATGTTGTTGATCGCCGCAAACGCCGGCCACAGCGTGCGGTGGGAATCGGCCGGCGGCGCGGCGATTTTCTTGCCGATCAGGTCGGCGGGCTTGTTGATGCCCGCGCTCTTCTTGAAAAAGACATTGTTGCCGGCCTTGTCGTACACCACCGCGACGATCTTGAGGTCCGCGCCCTTGCTGATCGCCGTGATGATCGTCGGTGCATCCGAGATGCCGATGTCCGCCTGCTTGAGGTCGATCTTCTTGGCGCTGTCGGCCGAACCCGCACCGCGCACCACCGTGAGGTCGATCTTCTCCTCGGCGAAGTACCCTTTTTTAAGCGCCATGTAGATCGGCGCGTGGTCGGCGAGGTGGAACCAGTTGAGCTGCAGCGTCATCTTGTCCTGCGCCTGTGCGGCGGGCGCGAGCGCGACGGCAAGGGCGGCGACCAAAGGCGCGATGAGGGTTCTGAGTTTCATGTTGTCTCCTGTTATAGGTGGGCTGAATTCACCGCGACTTATTTTGCCGCGTCTTCGCGGTGCGCCCAAGGGGCAACGATGCTCTCTGCTGCCACGACCGCGCCGTAGAGTACCAGCCCGAGGGCCGAGATCAGCATGAGGGAAGCGAAGATGGAGGGCGTTTGCATGGTCACGCCGCCCGTGATGATGAGCGATCCGAGGCCCCTTTCGGAGGCGACGAATTCGCCGACGATGGCGCCGGTGACCGACATGGTGGCGTTGAGCTTCAGGCCCGTGAAGATGTAGGGCACCGCGTTCGGGAAGCGGATCTTGCGGTAGACCTGCCAGCGGCTCGCGTTCAGCGACCTCACGAGGTCCAGCATCTCAGGCTCGGCCGAAGCCAGGCCCACGGCTGTATTCACGACCATCGGAAAGAAAGCGATCGTCGTGCCGATCACGATGTTCGGCCAGATGCCGTAGCCCAGCCAGATCACGAAGAGCGGGGCGAGGGCGATCTTGGGCAGCGTGTTGAAGAGGACCAGCACGGGCATCACCGTGCGCAGGAGGAACTGGTTCCAGACGATCACCACGGCCAGCGCCACGCCCAGGAGGGCCGAGAGCACGAACGCGCCCATGACCGCATAGAACGTGGCGAGGAAATTGGGCACCCATTGGTAATTGGCCTCCCGCAGCGTCTTGAGCGATGCCCAGGGCGTGGGGAGGATGTACTCCTTGACGTGCAGCCAGTCGATGGCGACCTGCCAAAGCACGACGAGCGCCAGGATCACGAGCGCGCTGGGGGCATACCACGCGACCGCGGCGCGCAGGCGCTGCGATAATCCGGACCCCGCAGCGCCGTCGCCTTGACTCGGCATCGTGCATCCATCGACAATTAACGAGTTGGTTAAATCATAGCAAACTAATGCAGCCCTTCATCCACCTCTCTGGCGTCACCAAGACCTACCGCCGCGGGCGCACGGAGCACCTTGCGATTTCCGATGCGACGTTCGACGTGATGCCGGGCGAACTCGTTTCGCTGGTGGGGCCTTCGGGGTGCGGCAAGTCGACGCTGCTCAAGGTTCTGGCCGGGCTGCATCCGCATGACGCGGGCACCGTGCGCATCGGGTCCGAGAGCCATGCGTTCGATCCGTCGCGCGACATCGGCATGGTCTTCCAGGCGCCGCTGCTGCTCAAATGGCGGCGCATCCTCGAGAACGTGCTGCTGCCGGCGGAAATTCTCGGCCTGCCCATGGCGGCAAGCCGCGAGCGCGCCAAGGGCTTGCTCAACCTTGTCGGGCTCAGCGGCTTCGAGGACAAGTATCCGTACGAGCTTTCGGGCGGCATGCAGCAGCGCGCCGCGATTGCGCGTGCGCTCGTCCACGACCCGAAGCTCGTGCTCATGGACGAGCCGTTCGGCGCGCTCGATGCGCTCACGCGCGAGAAGATGAACCTCGAGCTGCTGCGCATCTGGAAGGAGTCCGGCAAGACGATCGTGTTCGTCACGCACGGCATCTCGGAAGCGGTGTTCCTCGGCACGCGCGTGGTGGTGCTGACCGCGGGCCCCGCGCGAATGGCGGACAACTTCGAGATCGACCTGCCGCGTCCGCGCACGCTCGACATGAAAACCCACGAGCGGTTCGGCGAGTACACGCGCCGGATCTACAAGCTGCTGGGAATGGAATAAGCGCGATGGCGGAGGGCGTGCGGTTTTCGATTGCGGCGATCGAGCTCTTCGAGCGCGACGTCAAGCTGCGAATGCCGTTCCGGTTCGGCGTGGTCACGCTGACCGAATCGCCCCAGGCCTTCGCGCGCGTGCGCATCCGGCTGGAGGACGGGAAGGAGGCCACCGGTGCCGCCGCGGAGCTTCTGGCGCCCAAGTGGTTCGACAAGAACGCGGCGCTCACCAACGAAGACAACTTCGACCAGCTGCGCCTCGCGCTCAAGCTGGCCCGCGACGCCTACCTGGCCGGCGGCTCCAACACTGCGTTCGGCCATAACCGCGCCCAGTACGCCGGGCAGATCGAAGCGGGCGCTAAAGAAGGGCTTAACAGCCTGGTCGCCAACTACGGCCCGGCGCTCATCGATCGGGCGGTGCTCGATGCTTTGTGCCGCGCGTGCAATGTGTCCTTTTATGATGCCGTGAAGGCGAACGTGCCCGGTTTCATTCCATTTGAGGGCCTCGACCTTGCGGGTTTCGCCGCGGGGCTCAAGGAGTCCAATTCAATCGCCGCGCGCCATACGGTCGGCCTCGTCGATCCGATCACCGCGGCCGACAACTCCGCGCCGGTCAACGACGGCCTGCCCGAGACGCTCGAGGATGTCGTGTCGCGTTACGGCCAGCACTATTTCAAGCTCAAGGTCGGCGGCGTCATTGCATCCGACCTCGAGCGCTTAGGGGCGATTGCTTCTGTGCTCGACCGCATCGAGCGGCCGTACTACGCCTCCCTCGACGGCAACGAGCAGTACGAGGACGTCGAAGGCGTGGCCGAGCTCTGGACCAGGATGAAAGCCGACCCGCGCCTCCA
This sequence comes from Pseudomonadota bacterium, assembly GCA_025352885.1. Classification (GTDB taxonomy): domain Bacteria; phylum Pseudomonadota; class Gammaproteobacteria; order Burkholderiales; family SG8-39; genus SZAS-79. The sequence continues at coordinate 29,870 of JANXRZ010000222.1, forward strand.
GCGCATGGTGAAGAGCATCATCTTCATCGAGCAGCCGATCAAGAGGCAAAACGCGTTTGCCAAGAGCGTCGCAAAGCTCTCGGCCGAAAAGCCCGTGATCATCGACGAGTCGGACGATTCGCTGGAGGCCTTCCCGCGCGCGAAGGCACTCGGGTACCGCGGCGTGTCGTCCAAGACCTGCAAGGGGCTGTACAAATCGCTCATCAACCGCGCGCGCTGCGAAGCGTGGGGTAACGGCTACATGATGTCCGGCGAAGACCTCACGATCCAGCCGGGCCTCGCGTTGCAGCAGGACCTGGCACTCGTATCGTTACTCGGGCTCACGCATGTCGAGCGCAACGGCCATCATTACGTAAACGGCATGGCGAGTCTTCCGGAGGCGGAGCAGGCGGCGTTCCTGACCGCCCACCCGGATCTCTACGAGCGCACGTTCGGCGCCGTCAGGGTGCGCATCGCCGACGGGGTGCTGGCCATCGGCTCGCTCGGCTGCAAGGGATATGCGAGCGCAGCGGTTCCGGATTGGCAATCAATGAAAACACTGGAATAAGGGCACATGGCACAAAAACGCATCGGCATCATCATGAACGGCGTCACGGGGCGCATGGGAACGAACCAGCACCTCGTGCGCTCGATCGTCGCGATCCGCAAGGAAGGCGGCGTGCGCCTCGCGGACGGCACCCGTCTCATGCCGGATCCCATCCTCGTAGGACGCAACGCCGGCAAGGTCGAGGCGCTTGCGCATGCGCACGGCATCGAGCGCTGGACCACCGACCTCGATCGCGCGCTGAAGGACAAGAACGACACGGTGTTCTTCGACGCGGCCTCCACCCAGCTGCGCCCGACGCTGCTCAAGCAGGCCATCGCGGCCGGCAAGCATATTTACTGCGAAAAGCCGGTCGCGACCAACCTCGCCGAGGCGATGGACCTCTACAAGGCGGCGAAGAAAGCCGGCATCAAGCACGGCGTGGTGCAGGACAAGCTGTGGCTGCCGGGCCTGCTCAAGCTGAAGATGCTGCGCGACTCGGGCTTTTTCGGGAAGATCCTCTCGGTGCGCGGGGAATTCGGCTACTGGGTGTTCGAAGGGGACTGGCAGGAGGCGCAGCGCCCGAGCTGGAATTACCGGACCGAGGACGGCGGCGGCATCATTCTCGACATGCTGTGCCATTGGCGCTATGTGCTGGACAACCTGTTCGGCGAAGTCAAGGCCGTGTCGTGCCTCGGCGCCACGCATATCCCC
>JANXRZ010000230.1 GCA_025352885.1 Pseudomonadota bacterium
GGTCAAGGTACGCGGATCGCGGCGCAGGAGACCGATGGGCGTGTTCCGCGCTCCGGCAGGCCGGACTGCGTCTTCCAGCCAGGCCGGCGCCCCCTCGTTGCTGTCCCACTTCCACACAAAGGGCTTCAGCGTCGCGACCGCCGCATGGAGCTGCTCCACCAGCGCGGCGGCGATGGCGGCATACACTAGTGAGCTGACCGACTTCGGCTGGTCCACCACGATGGGACGACCCTCATCACCGCAGGTGACGACATCGGCATCGAGGGGTAAGGCGCCCAGAAACGGGATACCGAGCTCCCGGCTCATCTGCTCGCCGCCGCCGTGACGGAAGATATCCGTGCTCTGACCGCAGTGGGGGCAGGTGAAGCTGCGCATGTTCTCGACGATCCCAAGAATCGGCACCTGCACCTTCTCGAACATCCGCAAGCCGCGGCGGGCGATCTTGAGACTCACCGCCTGTGGTGTCGTCACGATCACCACGCCCGACAGCGGCATGCTCTGTGCCAGCGTCAACTGGGTATCGCCGGTGCCGGGCGGAAGGTCGAGGATCAAGTAGTCCAGCAGTCCCCATTGCACGCCGCCGACGAACATCTTCAGGTATTTGCCCACCATCGGCCCGCGCAAAACGGCCGGTTTGTCGTCTTCGGTAAGCATGCCCATCGACACCACCTTCAGGCCGTGCCGCTCTGCCGGGATCATCCTGCCTTCCGGGGTTTGCGCTGGCGGCTCACCAGTTGAAATGCCGAGCATGCCGGGGACGCTGGGGCCAAGGATGTCGGCGTCTACTATTCCGACGCGAGCCCCGAGCTGCTGCAGCGCGAGCGCCAGATTGACGCTCACTGTAGATTTCCCGACGCCGCCCTTGCCGCTGCCGACGGCGATGATATGACGGATCCCCGGCAGCTTCTCAGGGCCCGCGGCCGACTGGTATAACGCGCCAGGCGTGTGCTGTTGCTTGTGGTCCGGGTTAATGGTCTGCATGGCTAAGCCTCTTTGACATCGCCTCGTGGTCATCAGTCGTGCGAGTCGGCACCTGCCGCTCGGCATGGTAGGAACTCCGCACCAGGGGGCCGGCCTCGACATGGCGAAAGCCCATCTCTTCTCCGCTCCGCTTTAACTCGGCGAACTCACTGGGCGCGTAGTGTTTCACTAGCGGAAGATGTTGTGTCGACGGTCGCAGGTATTGGCCGATGGTCAAGATGTCACAGTCGATTCCGCGCAGGTCAGCCATGGTCTGGATAATCTCTTCCCAAGTCTCCCCGAGACCCAGCATCATCCCCGACTTGGTGAGGATTCCACCGGTGGTTTCCTTGGCCGTCTGCAGGACATTGAGGGAGCGCTCGTAACGGGCGGAAGGCCGAACCTGCTTTTGTAGCCTGGCAACCGTTTCGATGTTGTGGTTCAAGATATCGGGTCTGGCCTCCATTACCGTGGCCAGGGCCTCGCGTGAGCCGCGAAAGTCCGGGATCAACACCTCGATGCCGACCTTGCGATCGTGCTCCCGGATCTTGCGGATGGTCTGGGCGAAGATCGCTGCGCCACCATCGGGCAGATCGTCCCTTGCCACCGAGGTGATTACGACATGGGCCAGCCCGAGTGCGCCGACCGCTTTTGCCACCCGTTCGGGCTCATGGGGGTCAAATGCCGGAGGCCTGCCGAAGGTGACGGCGCAGAAGCCGCAGTTGCGCGTGCAGATATCCCCCAGAATCATGAAGGTCAGAGTGCCCGCGCCCCAGCACTCGCCGATGTTGGGGCACTGTGCCTCCTCGCACACCGTGTGAAGAGCGTGCTGCTTCACCAGCGCCTTGAGGCGGTGATAGTTCGGCCCACCTGGAGCCTTTGCCCGCAGCCACGCCGGCTTTGGCAAAGGCTTGAGGCCGACTTCCGCTTCGGCTTGAAGTGCCTCCAGGAGCGCGGGGTATGGCCGCTTAACGAAGGTACCTGCGAGGGAGCCCGACTTGACCTTGGGATTGTTTTCCATCTGCACTTTCTCGGTTGATGTTATTTGCAGCAGAGGCATCATCGTCCGGGACATTGAGTCTCCCGTTCGAGGCGTTTCCACGAATGGTGTATTCATAAAAGCACCTTGTGGATCACCAATAGGCTTCTTTGTGAACATTGCCCGGTTCGCGCCGCTTGTGCTTGCGGAAGCCGCGCGCGACAAGCTCGCTCTCGACGGTTTCGACCATCACCGGATTGCCGCACAAGAAAATGTGACACTGTTCGGGCGAGAGCGGCGCGCCGACGCACTGTGCGTACAGGCCGGTAAAGAGCACATCCTGGACCCGGCCCTGCAGACCGGGCCAGCCTTCCCGTGTCACGGTTGGCAGGTAAAACACGTTCGCATCCGTCCTGGCCGCCGCTTCGAGCTCGCCCCGGTAACCGAGGTCGGCAACGTTGCGCACGCCGTGGATGATCACGAACTTGCGCCAGCGGTCCTTGTCGCGAAAATGGCGGAGCATCGAGATGTAGGGCTCGAGGCCGGTGCCGGTCGCGACCATCACCAGGTCCTTGCCATTCGGCACTTCATCGAGCGTAAATGTCCCACCAACGGTCGGTTTCAAGTACAGCCGGCCACCTTCGTGAAGGGTCCACAGGCGCGGCGTGAGCGCGCCTTCCCGGACCAGGTTGACGTACAGTTCGACGTCCTCGCGCTTGTCCGGGGCGGACGTGACTGAATAGGGCCTTAGGGCCAGCTTGGGCGGCGAGTGCTCGGCAGGCGCGTCGAGCAGGCCGACGGTGACGAACTGGCCCGGCCTGAACGGCGGGGCCGGCCCTTGATCGGGCCGCACGCGCACGATGGACAACTCTGGATGCAGGTCCTGCCTGCCGACCAGCATGGCATTCAACTGCGGCGTAAGCGGCTTGGTCCCCGGTAGGTCCTCGGCAACGGCGGACGACTCACTAGCCGTGTGGTGGTGCAGGTCAGTAGTTTTCATTCCTAAGCTCTTCCATCAGGCCGCAGTCGACCGCTGTTCCCGTTTCGAGAGGCGCTCTTCCTTTGTCGAAATTCCCGGCGACCGGGCAAACTCAACGCCAATGCCAGGGGAAACGTCGGTAATGAGTCGCGCAGCGCGCCGAAATGTCAGATATGAGTACGCCCAGGTCAACATGACGACGACTCGATTTCGGAAACCAATCAGGAAGAAGATATGGATCGCCAACCACGCGAGCCATGCGCTGAGTCCAGACAGCTTGAGACCCATCAAATGCGCGACTCCCGCAGCGCGACCGATCGTTGCAAGAGACCCCTTGTCAACGTACCGAAACGGTGCGTGGGCTTCGCCTCGAAGGGAGCGAACGACGTTCTGCGCTGCGTGGCGGCCCTCCTGCACGGCCGCAGGTGCGACGCCAGGAACCCATCCGCCGTCTTGCACGACCGCAGCCAAATCGCCGATCACGAAGACGTCGTCGCGCCCTGGTAGCGTGAGATCCGGCCGCACAAGGACTCGCCCGGCGCGGTCCAGCGGCACCCCCAGAGATCTCACCCAAAGCGCTGCTGCCACGCCGGCGCACCACAGGACGGTACGCGCGGCGATCCGTTCGTCGCCAAGGGAAATGCCGTGCGCGTCGATGTGCGTGACGCGGGCACCCGTTCGTACCTCGACGCCCAGGCGGGCCAGCTGTTGCCCGGCCTTGGTGGAAAGAACCGGCGGGTAGGATGGCAAGACACGGGGCAATCCTTCGATGATGACGATACGAGCCTGCGTCGGATCCATGTTTCGAAAGTCGTGCGCGAGGGTGTGGTGTGAGATCTCGGCCAGCGCGCCTGCAAGCTCGACCCCAGTCGGCCCGGCACCGACGATGACGAACGTCAGCCACTCGCGGCGGCGCCCGGGGTCCTGTTCCAGCTCTGCGGCCTCATAGGCGAGGAGCACCCGCGCGCGGATCCTGAGAGCATCCTCGATGCTTTTGAGCCCTG
>JANXRZ010000243.1 GCA_025352885.1 Pseudomonadota bacterium
TGCTGAGCGACCGTTCCATGTTTCGCTCCCGGACCGCGCGGTTGTCACGCGACACGACTTTCCGTCGAGTCGCGATGGTCGTGCGCCTCTTTCACCGGCGAGGCGAGCGCCAGCAGCCGGTCGAGCCCGGCGTGCAAAGCCCGCGCGTTTTCCGCACGCAGGGTGGCGTGGCCAAGCTTGCGCCCCTGGCGGGCCGCCTTGCCATAGGCGTGCAGATGCACCCCGGGAATGGCGAGCACCTGCGCGGCATCCGGCTCGACACCGATGAAGTTGACCATCGCCGCGTAGCCTCTTGCGGTCGTGGGACCAAGGGGCCAGCCCAAGACGGCTCGCAGGTGGTTCTCGAACTGGCTGGTCTCCGCGCCTTCGATGGTCCAGTGGCCAGAGTTGTGCACGCGCGGCGCCATCTCGTTGGCGAGCAGAGTCTCGCCGACCTGAAACAGCTCCAGGGCAAAAACGCCCACGTAATCCAGGGTATCCAACAGCCGCCGAGCATAGTCCTCGGCGAGAGCTTGCATCGGATCGCCGGGACGGCTCACGGAAAACCGCAGAACGCCGTCGCGGTGGGTATTCTCGGCTAGGGGATAGAAGAGGATTTCGCCGTTACCCCCGCGCACGGCGATGAGCGATACCTCCCGGTCGAAGGGCACGAAGCGCTCCAGGATGGATCGCGCGCCGCCAAGCCGCGCCCAGCCCGCATCGAAATCCCCCGCACTGCGCAGCACTGCCTGCCCCTTGCCGTCGTAGCCCAGCGTGCGCTTCTTTAGCACGGCTGGCAGGCCGATTTTGGCGACCGCGCGCTCGAGGTCCGCCCGTGTATGCACCGCCGCGAACCGCGGAGTGGGAACGGCCAGTTCGCGAAACAGTGCCTTCTCGCGCAAGCGATCTCGCGCGACGGCCAATACGTTGGCGTTGGGGTGCACGGCGACGAGTTCCGACAGGACGCCGATGCTTTCCTCCGGCACGTTCTCGAACTCATAGGTCGCTACGTCTACCTCTCGGGCCAGCCGCGCAAGCAGCGCCCAGTCGTCGTAGCGGCCGCGCAGATGCTGCCCCAGTGGCGCGGCGCAAGCTTCGGGGTCGGGATCGAGAAAGATGAACTTAAGCCCCAGCGGACAGCCCGCGAGCGCGAGCATGCGCGCCAGTTGCCCGCCGCCGACGATGCCGACGATCATGCCCCCTCCCGCGGATCGGGCCGCGCCAGCACCGCCTCGGACTGACTGCGCCGGAACTCGGCCAGCGTCGCGCGGATCGCCGGGTACTTGTTGCCAAGGATGCTCGCGGCCAGCAGGGCGGCGTTGACGGCGCCCCCCTGGCCGATAGCCAGCGTGCCCACCGGCACCCCGGCGGGCATCTGCACGATCGAGAGCAGCGAGTCGATCCCGTTGAGCGCCTTGGATTGCACCGGCACGCCCAGCACGGGCAAAACGGTCTTGGCCGCGGCCATGCCCGGCAGGTGAGCGGCGCCCCCCGCACCGGCGATGATCACCTCGATGCCGCGCGTCTCGGCGGTCGAGGCGTATTCGAAGAGCAGATCCGGCGTGCGGTGCGCGGACACGACCCGCACCTCATGGGGGATGCCCAGCCGCTCGAGCGTCTGCGCGGCGTGTTGCAGCGTTTCCCAATCCGATGCGGAACCCATAATGAGGCCGACAAGGGGTTGCGTAGGGGGTTGCATATCGTTTTCTCCTTCTTACCGTCAGAACTTTTCCGGCCGCAGCACTTCCACGTCGCTGATGAACAGGATCATGGCGTAGTTATCGTAATAGCGTTCCCTGAGCGCGGTGGCGATGGTGTGCGCGGTGTGCGCGGTGCAGACGACCTCGATGCGGATGTTGGCGCTGAGATTCCAGCCCGCATTGCGGATGCCGCGGCCGCCCTTGCCGCGGGCGTCGGTGACGGTGTAGCCGTGGGCGCCGAGGCGTTCGATTTCGCGGACGAGCTCGTGCTCCAGCGCGGCCTCGGTGACGATGGTAAGCAGCTTGCGAAGTTCCAGGGTCATGGCGTGTCATCCTCCCACACGATGGATGTGCTCGGCGAACCGGTGGTAGAGCGGGATGCCCACCAGGATATTGAACGGGAAGGTCACCCCCAGCGAGGCGGCCAGCGACAGCGTGGGATTGGCCTCCGGCACCGACTGGCGCATAGCCGCCGGCACCGCGATGTAGGAGGCGCTTGCCGCGAGCGTGGCCAGCAGCACCGTGCCGCCCACGGACAGCCCCAGCATCCAGCCGAGCCCCACGCCGAGAGCGCCCGCCACGAGCGGCATAGCGATGCCGAACACGACCAGGAACAGGCCATGCCGGCGCAGGCTGCCGACTTGGCCGGCGGCGATCAGCCCCATCTCCAACAGGAACAAGGCGAGCACCCCCTTGAACAGATCGAAGAATAACCCTTCGATGGGCTTGATGCCTTGCGGCCCGGCCACCCAGCCGATCACCAGCCCGCCGAGCAGCAGCACGACGCTCTTGCCCAGCAGCACCTCGCGGCCCATCACACGCCAGGGCGTGTTCCTGTCCACGCCGCGCGCCAGCAGAATACCCACCACGATGGCCGGCATTTCCAGCAGCACCAGGAACACGGGCATGTATTCCTCGAATGCGACCTGCCGGTAGGTGAGATAGGCCGTCGCGACGGCGTAGGTGCCCACGCTCACCGAACCGTAGTGGGCGGCGATCGAGGCCGCGTCGGCGCGCGCGAGGCGCCCCGCGAAACGCAGCACGGGATAGGCGGCGAGCGGCAGCAGGATGCCCATGAGCACCACGGCGAACATCTGCGGCAGCAGCGCGCCGAACGGCTGCCTCGCCAGTTCCACGCCACCCTTCAGCCCGATGGTGAGCAGCAGCAGGATGGTGAGGAAGTCGTAGATCGCCGGCGGCAGGCGCAAGTCGGCGCGCGCGATGCCGGCGGCCAGCCCCAGCAGGAAAAACAGCACGACGGGGTCAAGAGCGGACATGCACCTATTCCTCGTCGAGGGACGGCAGTCCGGTCGCGTGATCGTCGGCGTTTCGGACAAGCAGGAGCAGTCCCTTTGCCGGCCTTCTCCGTCCATCATTCCTGTCACGGCGTTCTGAGCACGCCCGTTCAGCGTCCAGCCGCAATGAACGCCCGCCATTGCGGGAGACGCTGCCGATCATGGTTTTGCCTCCATCGCCTACGTAGGGTGATTACCGGATGTCGTGCGGCTCGAAAGCACGGCAAGGCCCCAGTATCGCTGCGATGACGATGGCGTTCTGCACGTCGCGCTTGTTTCCCATCAGCGCTCTCCTGGAAAAACGACGTTCCGGAAGCGGAGCCGCAGCACTCGTCGTCACGGATCGGCCGAACCGGATATCGGATGCCGCCGATACCCAGGAAGTCTCCGGAGTCGCCTGCGCCTGCTCTGGAATTTCCGCAACACGCTCATCCTGCGGAAATTGCGGCTGCTGTTGCGGTCCGAACCGCTTCATCACGTACTGGAACAGCAGGATGGCGCCAAAGACCAGGACATAGATCAGTTCTGTGGGGAAACTGTTCATGGTTGTCTGCCTTACTTCCTTGGGGTGGCAGGGGGTTCATCTCCGGTGCTGGCGATCTCCTCGCGCATGACCGTATCGGCCTGCAAGTTCTTCATGCGGTAATAGTCCATGATGCCCATGTTGCCCTGGCGGAAGGCCTCGGCCATGGCTCTTGGCACTTCGGCCTCGGCTTCCACGACCCGCGCCCGCATCTCCTGTTCCAGCGCGACGGCCATGGCGCGGCGCTCCTCGGCTTTCGCCTGGGCAATCTGCTTGTCGGCGTTGGCCTGGTCGATCTGCAGCTTGGCGCCGATGTTTTCACCCACCGTCACATCCGCGACGTCGATCGACAGGATCTCGTAGGCCGTCCCCGCGTCCAAGCCCTTGGAGAGGACGTGCTTGGAGATGTGATCCGGACTCTCGAGCACGCTTTTGTGGCTCGCGGAGGAACCGATGGTGCTCACCATCCCTTCGCCAACGCGCGCGATGATCGTCTCCTCGCCGGCGCCCCCCACCAGACGGTCGATGTTGGTGCGCACCGTGACCAGGCAAACGGCAATGAGCTGGATGCCGTCCTTGGCTACGGCCGCGATTTTCGGCGTCTGGATCACCTTGGGTAGGACCGACATCTGGACTGCCTCCAGCACATTGCGTCCGGCCAGATCGATGGCCGCGGCGCGCTTGAAGGGCAAAGGAATGTTGGCCTTGTCCGCCGAAATCATGGCGTTGACGACCCTCACCACGTTGCCGCCCGCAAGAAAGTGGGCTTCCAGGTCGTTGATGGAAATGTCGAGGCCGGCCTTCACCGCGCTGATTCGCGCCGTGACCACCGTGGTGGGCGGCACGCGGCGCAGGCGCATGCCGATCAGGGTGAACAGCCCCACGTAGGCCCCGGAAGCCCATGCCGCGATCCACAGTGGAATGGGCACCAGATACAAGATAAAGGCCAGCCCCGCCACCACCATGATGAGCAAGCCAAAGCCGCCCATTACACCCATTATGCCAGTTCCGATTTCGATCATTTGTTACTCCTTTGCGTTGATATGCGGTAATCGCCGCACGACGATTCGGTTGCCGTCCACCCGCGTCACCTCGACGAGCTGGCCGGCATCGATTAATTCCCCATCGGACACGATATCCACGCGTTCGCCTTCGATCTCGGCGATACCTGCCGGTCGAAGCGGAGACAACGCGCGCCCTTGCTTTCCCAACCAGCGCCGGTCGCTATCCGGCGCCGAGCCGTATTCTTGACCCGCACCCAACCCAGTCTCCAGAATCAGCCGCCGCCCGAAAGGCAGGCGCGGCAGGAAGCGCAGCATGACCAGACTCGCCACCAACGCGATCAGCAGGGAAAAAACGACGCGCCCCGTGGCCATGAGGACGACCTCCGTCGTGTCCCCCGCTCCGATCAGGCTCAGGATGAGCCCCGCGAGGATGGCGACAATCCCCAAGACCCCGGCAAAGCCAAAGCCCGGAATGACGAAGATTTCCACGACCAGCAGAATGACTCCGCTTACCGCAAGCAGCAGTTCCTCCCAACCGGCCAGTTGCACCAGCCAGTGGCCCCAGAAGAACAGCGCCAGGCTCGCCACTCCCACGCCGCCGGCGATGCCGAAGCCGCCCGTGCGGACTCCGACGATGATCCCCAGCATGCCGATGGTCATGAGTAGGGAACTGAGCACTGGATGGGTCAGAAAGCGCACCAGATTCTCCGCCCAGTTGGGCGACGCCCGCCGGATCTCCGCACCTTGAATCCCCAGGCTCTCCAGCGCGCTCTCCATGGTATCGGCGCGAAAATCGGCGAGCTTGTGCTTCAGGGCTTCCTCGGTCGTCAGCGTAAGGAGCTTGCCTTTTTCATTGACACCGGGAATCTCCACATCCGCGTCGACCATCGCCTCCGCCAGGAGGGGCGGCCGCTTGCGGCTCTCGGCGGTAGCGCGGAATTCCTTCCTTACATAGGAGACCGTTTTCTCTGCCACGGGTTGTGCAGCCGCGCCCGGTTGTCCCATTTGCACCGGCATTGCCGCCCCGATGGTTCCGCCCCCGGCCATGACGAGGTTCTCGGCGGCCAGGCTGATAAGAGCGCCGGCCGAGATGGCGCGCTTATTCACGAAGGCGACTGTGCGCACTTTGGAATTCAACAGCGCATCGCGGATCAGCACTGCGGCGTCCACTCGTCCGCCGAAGGTATTGATTTCCAGAATGACGGCCGCCGCACCCGCCTGCGTCGCTTCGTCGAGGACGCGCTGAACGAAGGGCGCCAGTCCGAGGTCGATGATGCCTTCGATGGGCGCCACATAAACGACCGGTGGCTTCTCCTTAGCGAGGGCTGAAGCGGACGGCGCAACGCACCCAAGAGCGAGAAGGGACAGGCTTCCGACCAAGTTCCGCACAACGCTCCGCGCCGTCACGGTTCTGCCGCCGGACATATATTTTGGGCACGCATGCATGTGTCACACGGTCCCAGCGATATATTTCTGCATAGCCTCTGCTTCTGACCGAACCTCCTCCAGACGCAGACGAAGCAAGTCGTGGATGCTCACCATGCCGACTAATTTCCCGTCGGTCACCACCGGCACATGTCGCACATGCCCGGAAACCATGAGCGCCATGATGCCCGCCGCACGATCATCTGGTGCGCAGGTAATAACTTTCGCAGTCATCAGGTCCCGTACGCGTTTGCTCAAGAGAGCAGTACCCATCGTTCGCAATCCGTGCACGATGTCGCGCTCGGAAATAATGCCCTCTACCACGCTGCCGTCGCTGCTCACTACCAAGGCTCCACTTTCCTCAAGTTCGGGGAATTGTAAAAGCTGGGCGATCGCGGCATCAGGTGCGATGTACGTAGTGCTACGTTTTGGCTGCGCGTTGAGAATTCGCTGAACGGTCACGTTAAAATTCCTTTTATCTGTTGCAATTCCCGTCAGTCGGCGGCGATCAGATACAGCCCAATTGCTGTACCCAGGCTGGCCGGAATGCCGTAACGCTCCCAACGCGAGATTGCGTCGCCAGCGACTATTTCCACCGGCACGGTCGCCAGCTCGAGCACCTTGTTGGTGACGGAATCCCCGATCATCCGCGTCAACGAGTTTTTGCGTGCGGTGCTCATCAGAATATGGTCGCACTGCAGACGGCGCGCTGTATCCGCGATCGTCTGCGCCTTGCGTCCGACCTCGACGTGAACGACGTACGGGACGCCGTGGAAGTCCA
>JANXRZ010000036.1 GCA_025352885.1 Pseudomonadota bacterium
TTTTTTTCGTCGGAAGCCATTGCGTTCTTCAGTTCTCTGAAGATTGCAAGCGAGCGAGCAGAGTGGGCATGGGCAAGCAATGTTGCGACCCTGACATCGCGTGTCTGCAATGAGGCGACGACCTCGAAGCGGCCCGCAAAAAGGCATCGAAGCTTCTTAGGAATGAGCAGCCGAAAGTAAAAAATTCCATGACGGCTTTGTCGAAGCCTGGAGGCCAAACGCATGTGCGAACCCTTTTGTCGTAAACAAAAGTGGTCCACCAAGGTGGGACACCAGCGCTTCTCCGCCCCTTTGCAGTTCTTGTTAGATCAGGAGCTTAGCGCATTGTGGCGGAGAGGGTGGGATTCGAACCCACGGATGGGTTGCCCCATCGCCTGATTTCGAGTCAGGTACATTCGACCACTCTGCCACCTCTCCGGTATGCCGAACGTTGAGGGACGAATTTTAACAGGTAGCGCATGGCTCCCAAAGCACGCGCGCTACGCGCGCACGATCTTTTCGCGTCCATCCATGTATGAGCGGAGCGCGGCCGGGATGGTCACAGATCCATCGGCCTGCTGGTAGTTCTCCAGGATAGCCACGAGCGTGCGGCCTACGGCGAGCCCCGAGCCATTAATCGTATGCAATAGCTCCGGCTTGCCTTTTTCATTGCGGAATCTCGCCCGCATGCGTCGCGCCTGGAAAGCCTCGAAATTCGAGCAGGACGAAATCTCCCTGTACGTGTTCTGCGCGGGTAGCCACACCTCGAGGTCATAGGTCTTGGCCGAGGAAAAACCCATGTCGCCGGTGCAAAGGACCATCGTCCGGTAGGGCAGCTCGAGCAGTTTGAGGATCGTTTCCGCATGCGCTGTAAGTTCTTCATGGCACCGGTAGGAGTCTTCAGGCCGGACGATTTGCACCAGTTCCACTTTGTCGAATTGGTGCTGTCGGATCATCCCGCGCGTGTCCTTACCGTAGGATCCCGCCTCAGACCGGAAGCACGGCGTATGGCAGGCGAATTTCAGCGGCAGCTGGTCTAGCGGGACGATCTCATCGCGCACGAAGTTCGTGACCGGGACTTCCGCGGTGGGGATAAGGTAAAGGTCGCGGCCGTCGATCTTGAAAAGGTCGTCCTTGAACTTCGAAAAGCTCGTGACGCCGTCGGCGCATTCCGAAGTCACCATGTAAGGCACGTAGACCTCGGTGTAGCCATGGTCGCGTGTGTGGGTGTCCAGCATGAACTGCGCGATGGACCGGTGAAGGCGCGCGATGTCGCCCTTCATCACGGAAAAGCGCGCTCCCGCGAGTTTGATCGCAGTGTCGAAGTCGAGCTGGCCGAGACCAGTGCCCAGGTCGACGTGATCTTTCACCGGAAAATCGAAAGTCCGGGGCGTGCCCCAGCGGCGAACTTCGACGTTGTCATCCGCGCCCTTTCCGGTTGGGACGCTCGGATGAGGCACGTTCGGGATGATCGACAGGAATTCCTGCTGGCGCTTTTGCACGTCTTCGGCCCGCGCCTCGAGCGAGACGAGTTCCGTATTGATCGCGGCCGCTTCGGCCATCAAGGGCGCGGCGTCCTCGCCTTTGGCCTTCGCCTGGCCGATTCTTTTTGCCTGCGCATTGCGCGAGGCTTGGAGCTCCTGGGCGCGGCCCTGCGACTCTTTGCGCTCGGCCTCGAGGGCGAGGAACGCATCGCGGTCGAACGCATACCCACGATCAGCGAGCCGGGTCGCGACGGCATCAAGGTTTGAGCGGAGCAGCTGGAGGTCGATCATCGAATTATACTAAATCATTAATAGAAATTGGCAGGACAGCCGCCACACTATTGACTCTAGCGAAATGAATGTCATGAATTCTGGCGTTTTTCGGCATCTAGGGCGCGCAAGCTTTCGAGCTTTTCGCGGATCCTGCCTTCGAGTCCGCGTTCGGTCGGCGCGTACCACTCGACGGCCGGCATGCCGTCGGGGAAGTAGTCCTCCCCAGCTGCATAGGCGCCCTCTTCCTCGTGTGCATAGCGGTAGTCCTTGCCGTAGCCAAGATCCTTCATGAGCCGCGTCGGCGCATTCCTCAACCGAAGGGGCACGGGGCGCGTCTGGTCGCCCGAAACGAACGCGCGGGCGGCATTATAGGCTGTGTAAACCGCGTTCGACTTGGCTGCGCACGCGAGGTAAATCACCGCCTCGGCGAGCGCCAGCTCGCCCTCGGGCGAGCCAAGCCGCTCGTACGTCTCGCACGCATCAAGCGCCAGGCGCAAGGCCCGCGGGTCAGCGAGGCCAATGTCTTCGGCCGCCATGCGCACAATGCGCCTGCCGAGATACAGGGGTTCTGCCCCGCCATCGAGCATTCGGACAAACCAATACAGTGCCGCGTCGGGATTCGATCCCCGCACCGACTTGTGCAGGGCCGAGATCTGGTCGTAGAACTGCTCGCCCCCCTTGTCGAACCGGCGCAGGTTCTGGGCAAGCGTGCGATCGACAAACTCGGCGTCGATCCTTGCGGCGGCGGCGGTTTGGGCAGCCGTCGCGAGAATCTCGACCGCATTCAGCAAGCGCCGTGCGTCACCATCGGCGAACCCGACGATCCGATCGCGCGCGGCCTCGCCTACCGGGATCCCCGGCAGCACGCGGGTGACCGCCCGGTCGAAAAGCGTCACCAGGTCTTCGTTCGACAGGCTTTCGAGCACGTACACGTTCGCCCGGGAGAGCAGAGCGCCGTTCACCTCGAATGAGGGATTCTCCGTCGTCGCCCCGATGAAAGTGACCAAGCCTTTTTCGACATAAGGCAGGAAAGCATCCTGCTGCGCCTTGTTGAAGCGGTGCACTTCGTCAACGAACAGGATTGTGTGCCGGCCATTGCGCTCGAGTGCGTTCTGCGCCGCCTGCATGGCCTCGCGAATATCTTTCACACCGGAAAAAACAGCGGACAGCGCTACGAATTCGGCATCGAAAGCAGTAGCCATCAGCCTCGCAAGCGTCGTCTTGCCGACGCCCGGCGGCCCCCACAGGATCATCGAATGCGGCTTCCCCGACTCGAACGCAAGGCGCAGCGGCTTCCCGGGGCTGAGCAGGTTTCGCTGGCCCACGACTTCATCAATGGTCGCCGGACGAAGCAACTCGGCCAACGGCGCTGCGGGACTGGCCGGCGGGAAGAGGTCCGTCATTTAGCGGCCCCGCTATTGACCGAGAAGGTCGGCGCCCTTAGGCGGCGTAAAGCGGAAAGTGGCCGGATCGAGTTTCGGGTTGCGCTCGAGTTTGGCGAACCGAAGCATCGTCGTCTGGCCGAACTGGTCGACGAGTTCCATGGCTTCGATATTCTCTGGACCGAAGCCCATGCGGATGCGCTCGAAGCCCGCTTCCTTCTCTTTGGGCTTGGCCTCCAGCCACTGGAGACCCTCCGACTGGCCTCCGTCCGAAAATACGAACGATTGCTCGATGTCCGCGCTGCCCGAGATCAGGGCCGCGGGCGTTGCACCAACCGCGTGCGACAGCTTGCGGACGGTGACCTGGTTCAGGTCCTGGTCATAGACCCAGACCTTTTCCCCGTCGCCGACGATGAGCTGGGTATAGGGCTTGGTGAAGGCCCAGCGAAAACGACCCGGTCGAATAAACGCAAAGCTGCCTTTCGATTCCTGGACGAGCTTCTTGTTGCGGTCATAGACTTTTTGCTCGAAGTCGGCCTTGGCCGACTGCGTCCCTCGCAGGAATGCCTGGAAGCGTTCCATGCCGGTTGCGCAAGCTTGCGGGGCGGCGCCGAGCAGCGATGCAGTGAGCGCAGCAAACGTGACGATCCGGCGAACGACAGGAGCGATGCTCATTCGACTTTCGCCGGCACCAAGACCTCGCGATTGCCGTTGGTCTGCATCGAGGACACCATGCCGGCGCGCTCCATGTCTTCGATGAGCCGTGCCGCGCGGTTGTAACCGATTCGCAAATGGCGCTGCACAAGCGAGATCGACGGCCTGCGGGTGCGCAGGACGATTTCGACCGCCTGGTCATACAACGGGTCTTTCTCCCCGGTCGGCCCGGCTTCCCCTCCGACACCGTCTTCGCCGATTTCGGGCTCGAGGATGGTCGTGATGTATTCGGGCGCGGCAAGCTTCTTCAGGTAGTCGACCACCGCATGCACCTCATGATCGGCAACATAGGCGCCATGCACGCGCTGCGGGAAACCCGTCCCCGGCGGCAGGTACAGCATGTCGCCCTGCCCCAGCAGCGCTTCAGCGCCGGACTGGTCGAGGATGGTGCGCGAATCTACTTTTGAGGACACCTGGAAAGATACCCTTGTGGGAATGTTTGCCTTGATGAGGCCGGTTATGACGTCCACCGACGGCCGTTGCGTCGCAAGGATGAGGTGGATTCCCGATGCCCGCGCTTTCTGCGCGAGCCTTGCGATCAGTTCCTCGACCTTCTTCCCTACGACCATCATGAGGTCGGCAAGTTCATCGATGATCACGACGATGTGCGGAAGCGTCGTGAGCGGCTGGGGATTACCGGATTCGATCGTGGCCGGATCCTCAAGGGGATGGCCTTTCTTTTCCGCCTCAGCCGCCTTCTGGTTGAAGCCGGAGAGGTTGCGCACCCCGTACCAGGACATCAGCTTGTAACGCCGCTCCATCTCCGCCACGCACCAGTTCAGCGCGTTGGCCGCCTGCTTCATGTCGACGACCACCGGCGCGAGCAGGTGCGGGATGTCCTGGTAAACCGACAGTTCCAGCATCTTCGGATCGATCAGGATCAGCCGGACATTTTTCGGCTCGGCTTTGTAGAGCAAGGACAGGATCATCGCGTTGATGCCGACCGACTTGCCCGAGCCGGTGGTGCCTGCAACGAGAAGGTGCGGCATCTTGGCCAGGTCCGCCACGATGGGATTGCCGGCGATGTCCTTGCCCATGGCGAGGGTGAGCGGCGAGCCGAGGTTGTGATACGCCTCGGAGCCGAGGATTTCCGAAAGGCGCACGGTCTGCCGGTGCGGATTGGGAATCTCGAGTCCCATGCAGGACTTGCCGGGGATGGTTTCAACCACGCGGATGGATACGACTGAAAGGGCGCGCGCCAGGTCCCGCACGAGGTTTACGACCTGGCTGCCCTTCACACCGACGGCTGGCTCGATTTCATAGCGAGTGATGACCGGTCCGGGATAAGCGGCAAGCACCTTCACCGCGACGCCGAAGTCCGACAGCTTTTTCTCGATGAGGCGCGATGTGAATTCGAGCGTCTCGGCGCTCACCTTCTCGCCGTCGTTCTGCGCCTCGTCGAGGAGCTTGAGTGGGGGGAGCGGCGTGTCCGGCAGGTTGTCGAACAGCGGCGCCTGCTTTTCCTTCTGCACGCGCTCGGATTTCTTGATCTCGGCAATCGGCGCCTCGATGTAGATCGGCTCGTGGTTCTCTTCGCGCTTCTTTTCGGTTTCGACAATGTGCTCGCGCTCGACACGCGCGATGTCACCGATCATGCGGTCCTGACGGCGCTCGCGCAGGCGCTTGGCGAGGAGGAACAGGCCTTCGATGACGAGGCCCGTGAACTCGGCGGCCGCAATCCAGGAAATACCCGTGAAGAGACTGAAACCGACCGCGCCCAAGGTAATGAGTGCGAGCGTTGCGCCGGTGAATCCGAAGATGCCGGAGGAAAACGAGCCGAGCGCGTGGCCGATCAGGCCGCCTGGTGCGAGGGGCAGTTCGGCACTCAAGGAGTGCAGTCTCAGGTACTCCACGCCGGCGCTTGCGACCAGCAGCATCGCAAAGCCTGCGAGCGCAATGATGAGCGGCCTGCGGTCGATGAGCGAGCTGCCATCGAGCCGGCGGTAGCCCCACACGACGATGTAGAGGCAGAGCAGTACCGACCAGTAGGAGGACAAGCCGACCAGATAAAGCATCAGGTCCGCCACCCACGCGCCGACGCGTCCGCCGGCGTTCTGCGTCATCGCGCCGGTGGCGCTGTGAGACCAGCCTGGGTCGGCCTTGTGGAATGTGACCAGAATGAGCAGCACATACACCGCGACAGCGATGAGGGCCAGCCATTTGGCCTCGCGAAGCAGGTTCGCGAGTTTTGCAGGCAGTGGAGCGGTTCTTTGGGAAGCGCCGTCGGCTTTTTCGGCTACGCTCACACCCGCTCTATTCCGGCAGCAGGATCGATTCGCGCAGCACGATCGTCGAGCCGCGCATCTCGATGAAGCCGCCGAGCTGCAGGTCTTTCATCACCCGGCTCACCATCTCGCGCGAGGCCCCGATCATCTTTGCGATGTCCTGCTTGGGCAGCCGCTTGGTGACGATCTTCTGGCCGTCGACGTCCTCGGACATGTCGATGAGCAGTCGCGCGACGCGCCCGTATACGTCGAGCAGCGCGAGACTGTTGATCTTGCGATCGGCTTCGCGAAGACGCTTTACAAGTCCCCGCATCACCGCCATCGCCATGTCGAAATTTTCTGCCAGGCAGCGATTGAAGTCGCGCTTGTTCACGCACAGCAGCTCGCACGTTTCGATCGCCACGACGCTTGCCGAGCGAGGGCTGTCGTCGATGAGCCCCATCTCGCCAAAGAATTCACCGGAGCCGAGGATGCTGAGGATCACCTCCTTGCCCTCCGCGTCGCTCATCATGACCTTGAGACGGCCAGAGATCACAATGTAGAGGGAATCCACCTGGTCCCCTGCGGCCATGATGGTGGTGCCGCGAGTAGCACTGCGGCGCGTGACAACGGTCGACAGCACGCGCAGCGGCTCGTCGGGAAAGCTTGCGAACATCGGGACGTTTTTCAGTACCGCCGTGGATACTGTCGCAGACATTGCGGGCATGGGACTTTCCGCCTCCTCTATTGCGCCGGACTAAGGCGCATCCAATTCATGATCCAGTGTCTTCATGTTAGCAGAAGCCGGGTTGCAATTCGTGCCCGGAAAGGCCGGTTTTCACTCGGGGCGCATTTCGATCCATAGATAGATCAACGCGTTAACGATGCGTTTATAATCGCCGCGCCTCGAACTGCTCGCCCTGCCCATGCCTACCCGCCATTCCCGCCTCCTCATCCTCGGCTCCGGCCCCGCCGGTTACAGCGCGGCCGTCTACGCCGCTCGCGCCAACCTGAAGCCGGTGCTCATCACCGGCCTTGCCCAGGGTGGCCAGCTGATGACGACCACCGACGTGGACAATTGGCCTGCCGACGCGATGGGCGTGCAGGGCCCCGAGCTCATGGAGCGCTTCCAGAAACACGCCGAGCGATTCGATACCGAGATCCTGTTCGACCACATCCACACAGTGAAGCTCGGCCAGCGCCCTTTGGTCCTCGAGGGCGATTCCGCGACCTACACCTGTGACGCGCTGATCATCGCGACCGGCGCATCTGCAAAGTATCTCGGCCTCCCGTCCGAAGAAAAGTTCATGGGCCGCGGCGTGTCGGCATGCGCAACCTGCGACGGATTCTTCTACAAGAACCAGGATGTCGCAGTGGTCGGCGGCGGGAATACGGCCGTCGAAGAGGCCTTGTACCTGTCGAACATCGCCAGGCGCGTGACGGTGATCCACCGGCGGGACAAGTTCCGCGCCGAAAAGATCATGATCGACAAGCTCATGAAGCGGGCCGCTGAAGGCAACGTGAAGATCGAATGGGACCATGCGCTCGACGAGGTGCTGGGCGACACTTCCGGGGTGACCCGCCTGCGCGTCAAAAACGTAAAGACGGACGCGTTGCGCGAGTTCGACGTGAAGGGGCTTTTCATCGCCATCGGCCACACGCCGAATACGCAGATTTTCGCCGGCCAGGTCGAGATGAAGAACGGCTACATCGTCACCCACGGTGGTGGTGAAGGCAACGCAACGGCAACAAGCGTTCCCGGCGTCTTTGCGGCCGGCGACGTGCAGGATCACGTTTACCGCCAGGCCGTCACCAGCGCTGCGACCGGCTGCATGGCTGCGCTGGATGCCGAGAAATACCTGGATGTGCTGACCGCGTGATGCCATGGCCGATGAAGAATTCCGCAAGGCTGTCGCGGACGTACGGCCCCTAAAGAAGGTCCGCCGCACCCATCGTCCAAAACCACCGGCACTGCCCGTGCCGGTGCAGTCCCAGCTCGACGAACGCGCCGCCATGCGCGAAAGCATCGAAAGGCCGGTGAGCCCAGAGGAGGCTCTGGAGACCGGTGAGGAACTCGTCTACTTGCGAGACGGGCTCTCCCGGCTCGTGTTGCGTCGCCTGCGCCGCGGACACTGGGTGGTGCAGGCGCAACTGGACCTCCATGGCCTGAACCGCCATGAGGCTGCGCTCGAGGTCGCGGGCTTCCTGCAGTCAGCCGTGCAACGCGGGCACCGCTGCGTGCGCATCATCCACGGCAAGGGACATGGCTCCAAGAACCGCGAGCCGGTACTGAAGACGAAACTGCGGAACTGGCTGATGCCGAGAGACGAGGTGCTGGCTTTCTGCCAGGCGCCGGGCCACGAAGGCGGCGGGGGCGCGGTGCTGGTGCTGCTTAAAGCCGGGTGACGCTAGACGGCGGCGTCGTTAACCTCGCCGGTGCGGATACGCACCACATGCTCGACTGAAGTCACGAAGATCTTGCCGTCGCCGATCTTGCCCGTGCGCGCTGCCTTCACGATCGCCTCGATGGCGGGCTCGACGTGATTGTCAGGCACGACAACTTCGATCTTGACCTTGGGCAGGAAGTCGACGACATACTCGGCGCCCCGGTAGAGTTCGGTATGGCCTTTTTGCCGGCCGAAGCCCTTCACCTCGGTCACCGTCAGACCGGTTACGCCTACCTCGGAAAGCGCTTCGCGCACTTCGTCGAGCTTGAAGGGCTTCACGATGGCTTCGATCTTCTTCATGCCGGTCTCCAGTGCAAGCTTGATGGCGTCCGAACGGATCAGCGGATTGTAGCAATCATTCGCGGTACTTGGAGGTGATCGGGTAACGCCAGTCCTTGCCGAATCCGCGGAAGGTGATCCGGACGCCGGGCGGGGCCTGCCGGCGCTTGTATTCGCTTTTCTTGATGAGGCCCACCACCCGCTGCACGTCGGC
>JANXRZ010000281.1 GCA_025352885.1 Pseudomonadota bacterium
AGCCTGGGGCGGATCAACGCCTTTTTGCAGGAGAACATCAGCGGCATGACTGTTGAGCAACTGTTCAATCAAGAGCAGCGCCAGTTCAACAAGTTCAACGCGCTGAACAAGGATTACTACCGCGCCAACTTGCAAGGAGGCCTCGCCTTCGCCCTGTTCTTTCCGCTGGTCGGACTGCTCACCAGCGGCACTACCGCGCTGCTAGTCTGGTTCGGCAGCGGGCAGGTGCTGAGTGGCGCGATCGTCGGCGGCCAACTCGTCACCATCGCCTCCACCGCTTATGTCACCAGCGTGTTCGTCGAAACGATCGGCCAGCACGGCGAGGTGGAGGCGACGGTCGTGATGACCGTGCTGATCGTGGTGTTCGGCGAAGTGCTGCCCAAGATGGGGGAGACCTACGAGGTCTTCTACGACGGTCTCGATGAACACGACACGGCGCAGATTTCCAAGCGCCGCGCAGACCGCCTGCGCGGCCGCGTCATGGCGCGCGAGATACACCGCGCCGCCGGTGCCCACGCAGGACAGCCAGCCGCCGCTGGCGGCGAGTTCGGCGCGATCTTCGGCCGCGGTCGCCCGTGCACTCACCGCGCCGGGCGCGACCGGCATCCATGCCACGCACCATTCGCCGAACGCGCGCTCGGCGAGCGCGGCAAGGTGCTCGCGCTCGGACGCATTCAGCAGCCTGAACGGAAGGGACTGCATCAGCGCTTCGACTTCATGTCGTACAGTTGCTGGATCATGTCGTTGGCGGTACTGATCACCTGCGACGAAGCCTGGTAGCCGCGCTGGCTGATGATAAGGTCGCTGAACTGCTGTGCGAGATCGACGTTCGCCAATTCGATCGAGCCGCCGGTGATGCTTCCGAACGCGCCTTGCCCGGCGGTGCCGAGCACCGGCTCTTCGGCGTTCTTGCCCGGGGTGAACAGGCTGCCCTGCACCTGCTCCAGGCCCTGGAGGAAGTTGAACGACGCCAGCGCGAGCTTGTCTCCGTCCACGGTCTGCCCGTTCGAATACGTGAGCACCAGCGTGCCGTCGGTCTTGAACTTGGCGGCGAGCAGCGAACCGGCGCCGAAGCCATCCGTCGAACTTACCGCGACGCTGCTCGAGGATGAGGTGAGCGAGCGCGTGCCGGCGACCGATCCGGGATCGCCGAAGAAGAACTGGATGAAGGTGCCAGCGCCCGCGCCCAGCAGCACGTCGAAGCTGTTGAACGCGACCTGCGGCGTGCCCTGCGCATCGAAGCGGATCTCGGTGGAGGCGATGACCTGCCCCTTTTCGTCCTTGACATCGACGAGCCAGCTCCCGGCACTGATCGCACTGTTGTTGGTGAACGTGGCGGTCAGCGCGTGGCTCACGCCCGCGGAATCGAATACCTTGATGCCGCCGACGTCGACCGGCGTCGTGGTGGTCGCGCTGGCGTCGAGGATCCCGCTGAACGTGACCTTGGTCGTCGCCTTGCCGCCGTTGGTGCGCAGGCCGAGGATGTTGATGTCCTGGAGCGCACCGTTGGCGAGCGAGGCCACGCGCGCACCGTTGGACTGCGAGATCAGGTAGCCGTCGGCATCGAAATTGAACTGGCCTGCGCGCGAGTAGAAGATCTGGCCGTCGCGGCGCAGGACGAAGAAGCCGTTGCCGGTGATCGCGGCATCCTGGTCGTTGCCGGTCGCCTTGAGCTCGCCCTGCGAAAAGACGACGCGCGTGGCGCTGGTGCCGACGCCGTTGCCGATGTCGAGGCGGACCTGCGCGCCGTCGCGGTTGCTGTCCGAGAATTGCGAACGATAGAAGAGATCGGAAAACAGCAGCTGCGAGCTCTTGAATCCCGGCGTGTTCAGGTTCGCGACGTTGTTGCCGATGATGGTCAGGTCGCGCGAGAAGCCGAGCAGTCCGGTGAGGCCGACATAGATGGAATTGAACATGGCGGTTGTCTCCTCAGGCCCGGATCACGCTGACCTGGTCCAGCCCGATGCCAGTCAGGAACTGCCCCGTCGACGTGCGCACCGTCAGGAACGGCGTCCCCGACACGAAGTTCAGCGTCGTGACCTGGCCCACGACGGAACCGGTGGCGGTCGCCACCTCGACCGAGCGGCCGATGAGCCCGATCGCCTGATTCGAACTGGTCACCGAGAGCAGCGTGTTTATTCGATCGTTGATCTGTCGCGTCTGCTCGAGGCTGGTGAACTGCGCGATCTGCGCGATGAACGCCTCGTTGTCGATCGGCTTGAGCGGATCCTGGAACGACAGCTGCGTGACCAGCAGCTTGAAAAAATCCTGCTGGCTGATGCTCGATGCCTGCAGATCTGTGCCGCTGGCGACGCCGG
>JANXRZ010000282.1 GCA_025352885.1 Pseudomonadota bacterium
GCGCCGCGAAAGATGAACGGGAAGCACAGGACGTTGTTCACCTGGTTCGGGTAATCCGAGCGGCCGGTTGCCATTACGGCATCGGGCCGCACTTCCATGACCAGCTCCGGCCGGATCTCCGGTTCCGGATTGGCCAAGGCGAGGATCATCGGCTTGTCCGCCATGCGGCGAACCATGTCCTGCTTCAGCACGCCCCCGGCCGACAACCCGAGGAACACATCGGCGCCTTCGATGATCTCGCCCAGCGTGCGGGCGCTGACATCCTTCGCGTAGCGGTCCTTGTCCGGGTCCATCAGCTTCTTGCGCCCCGTGTACACGACACCTTCTATGTCGGTGACGTAGATGTTTGCAACCGGCATGCCGAGCTTGACCAGCAGGTCCAGGCACGCAAGCGCAGCGGCGCCGGCGCCCGAAGTCACGAGCTTGACCTTGCCGATCTCCTTGCCGCCCACCTTCAGGCCGTTGATGATCGCAGCGCATACGGTGATCGCCGTGCCGTGCTGGTCGTCATGGAACACCGGGATTTTCATGCGCTCGCGCAGTTTCCTCTCGATGTAGAAGCACTCGGGCGCCTTGATGTCCTCGAGGTTGATCCCGCCGAAAGTCGGCTCGAGCGCCGCGATCATGTCGACGAGCTTGTCGGGGTCCCGCTCGTCGATCTCGATGTCGAATACATCGATGCCGGCAAATTTCTTGAAGAGGACGCCCTTGCCTTCCATGACCGGCTTGGCGGCCAGCGGCCCGATCGCGCCAAGGCCGAGTACAGCCGTGCCGTTGGTGATGACACCGATGAGATTGCCGCGCGAGGTCAGGTTGATCGCTTCGCGCGGATCGCGGACGATTTCCTCGCAGGCCGCCGCGACGCCCGGCGTATAAGCCAGCGCAAGGTCACGCTGGTTGGTCAACTGCTTGGTCGGCTGGACGGAAATCTTGCCGGGGCGCGGCAGGCGATGGTACTCGAGCGCGCTCTTTTTCAGTTCTTCTTCCACTTCCGGCTCCTCGCGGCCCGGCGGGCGCCGGCGCTTTTTTCTCTCTGAAATTATACTCCGGCCCGCGTTTCGGCAGCCGCTGGGAAAGCGCTTTGCGAGAGTTGGATCCGTATAATCAGCCACCAATTCGAATGGCCTCCCCATGCCAGTCCGGGACACTTCTTCCAGCCTCGATCACAGCCTGTTGCGACGCGCCCTGACTGCGGCTCGCGCGACCGAAATCCAGCCGTTCGAAGTCATGGAAGTCCTCGCCAGGGCCAACGAGCTCCAGCGAGCCGGGCGCCACATCGTGCGCATGGAGATCGGCGAGCCGGATTTCACGGCGCCCGGGCCGGTTGTCGAGGCAGCTGCGAGCGCAATGCGCGATGGCCTCACCGCGTATACGCCTGCACTGGGACTGAGCGAACTTCGCGAGGAAGTCGCTGCGTTCTATGCGCGGCGCTATGGCGTCAACGTGTCGCCTGCGCGCATTGCGATCACCGCGGGCGCCTCGGGTGCGCTCCTGCTGGCGCTTGCAACGGTGCTCGACCCGGGCGACGAGGTGCTGGTGCCGGACCCGGGCTATCCGTGCTACCGGCATTTCGTGCGCGCGTTCGAGGGTGTCGCGCGCACGCTGCCGGTCGAGGCGAAGAATGCCTTCCACCCGACTGCGGCGCAGGTCGAGGCCGCCTGGACACCGAGAACCAAGGCGATCGTCCTCGGCTCCCCGTCCAATCCGACCGGCACCCTTATCGATCCCCTCCAGCTTGCGACGATTGCGCGCTTCGTGGGGAGCCGGGGCGGTGTGCTGGTCGCCGATGAGATCTACCAGGGCCTCAGCTATACCGACGAGGTACGCACGGCGCTCGATTTGCCTGGCGACGTGGTGGTGATCAACAGCTTCTCGAAATATTTCTGCATGACCGGCTGGCGGCTCGGCTGGGCAGTATTGCCGGAGGGGCTGGTGCGCGGATTCGAAAAGCTCGCCCAGCATTTCTTCATCTGCCCGCCGACGCTTTCACAGCGGGCGGCGCTTGCGGCGTTTCTTCCGGAGACGGTGGCAATCCTGGAGGACCGTCGAGCCGAATTTCGGCGACGACGCGATTTCGTCGTTCCGGCGCTCGAGGCCATCGGATTCGGGGTACCCGCCAAGCCGAACGGCGCGTTCTACGTGTACGCCGATTGTTCCCGGTTCGGCGCGGACAGCCGGGCATTCACGTTCGACAAGTTGCTGGAGCAGGCGGGCGTGGCGGCCACGCCGGGAAGCGACTTCGGCGCCAACGGGACCGGCCGGTTCGTGCGGTTTGCCTACACCCGCAACATGGAAGAGCTCGAGGAGGGCATCAGCCGCATCCGGCGAGCGTGCGAGCGTTGACTCAGATGGCGCGGCGCAGCTTGGCGACAGCCTGCTCGATCCTCGAGCGCTCTGAGAGCACCTGCTTGGAATACATCGAGGTAGGCTCTTCGTAAGCACCCGCATACGCTTGCAACGCGCTCTCGGTGCCGCCGAAGCGGCGGATGTATTCACGCAGCACCTGCGCGCCCACCAGGATGTTCACTTCCGGATCCAGGAGCGCATCCTCGCCGCCGTGCTTGACGAGTTTCTCGCGATGGAATTTGGGGATGATCTGCATCAGGCCCTTCGCGCCGAAAGTGCTCTCTGCAACGGGATTGAAGCGCGACTCTACGCAGATGACGGCCAGGATGAGGAGCGGATCGACGGAAGTGGCCTTGCCGATCCGGTAGGCCGTTTCGACGAAGCCGCCCACCGCCTCCTGCGCGACGCGAAACCGCTTTGAAAGCATTTCGGCCACCGCGCGCTGCTCGCGCTCCGGTTGGGTAAGGGTAGGCGGCTGGATGGGGCCGGCTGCGAAGTTCGCGCCGGGGGGCACGGTTGCCCTGAGGGCCAGGGCAGCTTGCGACAACACCACTTCCTGGATCGTTGACAGCACGGCTTGCCGCGACCCGGGATGCAGCGCGGCAGTGACCACCCCGAACCCCATAAGAAGGAGTACTGCAAGGGAAGACCAACCGCGGACAAACTGGGCAGCGCGCGCAGATCCGGCGTGTAAATCTTGCAGAGCTTTGAGTGCGTCCATCGTGTACCTCCTCAGGCGTTACCCGCTTTCCCCTTGTGTAGCAATCCCGGTGCCAATGATCCAAGCAGCGGGGTGGGAAAAACGGAATCTGGGGTAATCGGACCTCGACGGCAGGGCCGGAGATCCGTCGGATGCCCCGTCAAATGGTCGGGGGACCAAGCCCCCGTTGACGGTTGCACGACTTCAAATGCGTGTTTTTGCAACGCAACGAGCCGCATTGTAGAAAAATTCTCCTATTTAGTCAAGTACTTCACCTTTCCTACGCAACCTATTGTTCCGCATCGCAAAATTATGAGGCCTACGCACTTAATTTTCTTTGTTGCGAACTGCAGGGACCGGTAGAATAAGTCCGTCAGTCGATCCGGGCGAGTCCTTCGCCCGGAAGAAATGAAGACTCGCGGACCAGCCTTGGTCGCCCGGTGCTACGACGCGACCGAGGCGGTCCGCAGAGCTTCGAGGGCCAGGCCGAAGCTCACGCTTCGAGCCACCTTCCCCTCCGGTTCCTGGTTACGGCCGGGAACCGGTAGGGAAAGGCCAGGCAGCTGCTGGATTCAGCGCGGTACGCACGCCGGGAGTCGCAGCGGTCGACGGCCTTACTACTGCTACTGGCGCCATCGGCACTACCTGAACAGCCTTTTTTGCAGGCTTCTTAGCCGCTTTCTTCGGTGCAGCTTTCGTCGGCTTTACGGCCGATTTTTTCTTAGCTGCTTTTTTCTTTTTTTTTGCGGCTTTCTTTTTTTTGCCTGCTGCTTTCTTCTTAGCGGGTTTTTTAGCCGCTTTCTTCTTTTTGGAGGCCTTCTTTTTGGTGGCCTTTTTCTTGGCTGATTTTTTCGCTGCTTTCTTTTTGGCTTTTGCCATGACTAGCTCCTGTCAAGTTACTGCACTAAAAGAGCCCGACCCGATATGAGCCGGACTATCCAACCGCCCGGCCGGATGGCCAGGCAGATCGAATTCTTTGCGCACTTTCCCGTTCATCACTTCGCGCTTTTCGCGAGCACGTCCTGGTAAAGCACTTCCGGGTCGAGCCGGATGCCGCCTTCCCAGGTGACGGTTGCGGACTCGGGGTCCACGACCACCTTCTCGAACTCCCGCACGTCGCGCCACAGCTTGAACGCGCCGATCTCGAGCAGGTTCCCAAGGAACACGCTGCCCTCGAGGCCGTCGTCGAACCGCAGCCAGAGCTTGTAGTCGTCTTCCGCCTTGCACGCAGTCACTCTATGCATCGCTCACTCCCTCCTGTTGCCCGCGACAGGGGCAAATGCCGGGCAAAAAAGAGCCGGGTCAGTCCCAGCTCAGCGCTCCGCCCGTTTGGTACTCAATCACCCTTGTTTCAAAGAAATTTCGTTCTTTCTTCAGGTCCGTCATCTCGCTCATCCACGGGAA
The DNA here is from genome assembly GCA_025352885.1 of Pseudomonadota bacterium. Lineage (GTDB taxonomy): Bacteria > Pseudomonadota > Gammaproteobacteria > Burkholderiales > SG8-39 > SZAS-79. The sequence goes on from JANXRZ010000282.1 coordinate 4,451, forward strand.
CGGGTTTGTCGCGCCTTGGAAAAGCACGTCCAGGCCGATCTGCTGGCACCGGCGGTTTGCGATGTAGCGAAGGTATTCCTTGAACATCGGCGCATTCAGGCCAAGCACGCCGCGCGGCATGGTGTCTTCGGCGTAGCGGTATTCGAGCTCAACGGCCTTGCGGAACAGGCCCTGGATCTCCTCACGGAACTGCGGCGTCCAGAGGTGGGGGTTTTCCATCTTGATCTGGTTTACGAGGTCGATCCCGAAATTGCAGTGCATCGACTCGTCGCGCAGGATGTATTGGTACTGCTCCGCAGCGCCTGTCATCTTGTTCTGCCGGCCGAGCGCGAGGATCTGCGCAAAGCCGACATAGAAGAACAGCCCCTCCATGATGCAGGAGAAGACGATCAGGCTCTTGAGGAGGTCCTGGTCGCTCTGCGTCGTGCCGGTCTTGAAAGACGGGTCGGTGAGCGTGTCGATGAACGGGATCAGGAACTCGTCCTTCTCACGGATCGAGGAGACCTCGTGGTACGCGTTAAAGATCTCGCCCTCGTCCAGCCCGAGGCTTTCGACAATGTACTGGTAAGCGTGGGTATGGATCGCCTCCTCGAACGCCTGGCGCAGCAGGTACTGGCGGCATTCCGGGGCGGTAATGTGGCGATAGGTACCCAGCACGATGTTGTTGGCGGCTAGGGAATCGGCCGTCACGAAGAACCCAAGGTTGCGCTTGACCAGGCGCCGCTCGTCTTCGGTGAGCCCGTCGGCCGACTTCCACAGGGCGATGTCGCGACTCATGTTCACTTCCTGCGGCATCCAGTGGTTGGCGCAGGCGGCGAGGTACTTTTCCCAGGCCCATTTGTACTTGAAGGGCACGAGCTGGTTGACATCGGCCTTCGAGTTGATGATCTGCTTGTCTTCAATCTTGATGCGCCGGAAAGCCTCCGGAACAGGCGGCACGAAGCTCGGCGACTGCGCGCCCGGGGCGCCGGTCGGCATGAAGCCGCTCATCGGCGCGATCGCAAGGCCGGGTACGGCGCTCATCGCGCCTTCGTCCTCAAAATTCAACATGGCGTCTTCTCCTCACGCTCGAGTTGTCGTCCCCTTGTCACTGGCACGCTTCGCATTCGGGGTTGTCTATGGAGCAGAACTGGGGCTCGACCTGGGTGGTGGACGCAGACTCGGTCATTGCGCCCCCGGAGGGCACCGAATTCAGCGCGCCGGCTTTGGACGTGGATTTTTCCGCATGGGTGGCTCCCATGGCACGCAGGTAGTAAGTTGTCTTGAGACCGCGCAGCCAGGCAAGCTTGTAAGTCTCGTCGAGCTTCTTGCCCGAAGCCCCCGGCATGTAGATGTTCAGCGACTGGGACTGGTCTATCCACTTCTGGCGGCGCGACGCGGCCTCGACCAGCCATTTCGGCTCGACCTCGAAAGCCGTCGCGTATAGGCGGCGAAGCTCGGTCGGCGCCCGGTCGACCCGGGCCAGGTTGCCGTCGAAATACTTGAGGTCGGCGATCATCACTTCGTCCCACATGCCGGCCTGCTTGAGGTCCGAAACCAGGTATTCGTTGACTACCGTGAACTCGCCCGACAGGTTCGATTTCACATAGAGGTTCTGGTAGGTCGGCTCGATCGAGGCCGACACGCCCACGATGTTTGCAATCGTCGCGGTCGGTGCGATTGCGACGCAGTTGGAATTGCGCATGCCGAAAGTCTTGATGCGCTCACGCAGCGGCGCCCAGTCGAGCGCGCTCGAGCGGTCCACCTCGACGAACCCGCCGCGCTCCTCAGACAGCAGGTCGAGGGTGTCCTGCGGGAGGATGCCGCGATCCCACAAGGATCCCTTGAAGGATTTGTAGCGCCCCCGTTCCTCGGCCAGTTCCGTGGACGCCCAATAGGACGCGTAGGCGATCATTTCCATCGAGCGGTCGGCGAACTCGACCGCCTCGCCCGAAGCGTACGGGATGCGCATCTTCTGCAGGCAGTCCTGGAATCCCATGATGCCCAGGCCCACCGGGCGATGGCGCTCGTTGGAGCGCGCGGCCTTGTCGACCGCGTAGTAATTGATGTCGATCACGTTGTCCAACATGCGCATGGCGATGCGGACGGTCTTCTTGACCTTGTCGAAGTCCAGGCCTTTGTCCCCCATGTGGGCGACCAGGTTGACCGAGCCCAGGTTGCAGACTGCTATCTCTTCGTGGTTGGTGTTGAGCGTGATCTCGGTGCACAGGTTGGAACTGTGGACCACCCCGATATGCTGCTGCGGGCTGCGAATATTGCAGGGATCCTTGAACGTGATCCACGGATGCCCGGTCTCGAACAGCATCGAGAGCATCTTGCGCCAGAGCTGGAGCGCGGGAATTTTGCGGAACAGCTTGAGCGTGCCGGCCGCGGCTTTCGCCTCGTAGCCGAGGTAGGCCTTCTCGAAGGCCTTGCCGAAACTGTCGTGCAGGTCGGGCACGTCGGCGGGCGAAAAAAGCGTCCATTCGCCGGCTTCCATGACCCGCTTCATGAATAGGTCGGGAATCCAGTTCGCCGTGTTCATGTCGTGCGTGCGGCGGCGGTCGTCACCCGTATTCTTGCGCAGCTCGAGGAATTCCTCGATGTCCAGGTGCCAGGACTCGAGATAGGAGCACACGGCGCCCTTGCGCTTGCCGCCCTGATTGACCGCTACGGCGGTGTCGTTCACCACTTTAAGGAACGGCACGACACCCTGCGACTTGCCGTTGGTGCCCTTGATATGGGACCCCAGCGCCCGGACCGGCGTCCAGTCGTTGCCAAGGCCGCCCGCGTACTTGGCCAGCAGGGCATTTTCCTTGATGGCGTCGTAGATCCCGGTCAGGTCATCCGACACAGTCGTCAGGTAGCAGGACGAAAGTTGCGAGCGAAGCGTCCCCGAATTGAAGAGGGTCGGCGTCGAGCTCATGAAGTCGAACGTCGAGAGCACGTTATAGAACTCGATCGCCCGGCCCTCGCGGTCCGCCTCGTTGAGTGCCAGCCCCATCGAGACGCGCATGAAAAAGGCCTGCGGCAACTCGATGCGCTGCTCCTCGATATGCAGGAAGTAGCGGTCATAGAGCGTTTGCAGCCCGAGGTACCCGAACTGCAGGTCGCGGTCCGCTTTCAGCGCCTGCCCAAGCCGGGCGAGGTCGAATTCGGCCAGCCGGGGGTCGAGCAACTCGCCGGTGATGCCGCGCCGGATGAACTCCGGGAAATACACCGCGTAGCGCTTGGCCATGGAGGCGTGGCTCGCCTCCTCGCCAAGGACCTCACAGCGGATCGTATTGAGCAGCAGTCTCGCCGTCACGAAGCTGTAAGCGGGATCTTTCTCGAGCAGGGCACGCGCGGCGAGGATCGCAGATTTGCGCACCTCGTCGATCGGCACGCCATCGTAGAGGTCGCGCAGCGTGGCATCCAGGATGGCGTCCGCCGAGGCGACGCCCTCCAGGCCTACGCAGGCCGACTCCACCAACCGCCTGAGCGCCGCGGTATCCAGCGGCTTGCGCACGCCGCCATCGAGCACGCTGATCGCGGCGCCGGCAGGCTTCTGCTGGGCCATCTTCTCCTGCGCCCGCGCCTTGGACCGCTCTTCGCGATAGAGAACGTACGAGCGGGCCACGTCATGCTCGCCCGAGCGCATCAGCGCAAGCTCGACCTGATCCTGGATGTCTTCTATATGGAACGTGCCGCCGGCCGGCTGCCGGCGGATGAGCGCGCTGACCACGGTGTCGGTCAGGGCGGTGACGAGTTCACGGACCCGGGCCGATGCGGCGCCCTGGCTGCCGTTGACCGCAAGGAACGCCTTGGTGACCGCAACGGCGATCTTGGAGGGCTCGAAGCCCACCACCGAGCCATTGCGACGGATGATCTTGTAATCGGCGTACGGGTTCGCAGTGCCAGTGCTTTCTTCGGTAATGCTCACGCTCTGCGCGGGATTCGGGGTTCCGCTGTCTTGCGCAATCTGCATGTGCTCGTCTCCAGTCTTCTTATCTGTCTTGCCCGTCAGCGCCGCTTTGCGCCCCTGCACTTCGACCGCCGCTCTGCGCATTTGCCTTGTCGCCGGAACCGGACCGCCCCCCGATGCCGCTGCTTCGCTTCCACCGACTTTGACAAAAACCACAATATCTAGTGCTTGACTGCCTAATTGAAACTAATTCTAGTGCGCGCATTTTTACATTGCAAGATGTTTTTTTGCAAGCATCGCGTAATGAATGTCGAGAGCGAGTGCGATTCGTCCTCACCGCGTGCGCAACTGCGCGCGAAACGCAGCGCCGCAAAAATCGGCCGGCGTTCAGCGCGCTTTCAATCGCAGGCGAGGAGAGACAGGCAGTGGCGCCAGTCGAAGAAGGGACCGGGATCGGTCTTGCGAACGGGTGCGATGTCGCTATGCGCGGCGATCGCCGAGAGCGGAAGCACGGCCTGCAGCGCGCTCGCGAGCGCCGCGAAGCTTCGGTACTGCGCCGGCTCGAAACCGGCAGTGTCGTGCCCTTCGAGCTCGATGCCGACGGAAAAATCGTTGCACCGGCTGCGTCCGCGCCATACCGATTCGCCCGCATGCCATGCGCGACGGTTCACCGGGACGAACTGCACGACGCTCCCGTCGCGGCGCACGAGAAAATGCGCCGCGACGCGCAAGTGCGCTATTTCGGCGAAGTACGGATGTGCAGCGGGATCCAGGCGATTCGTGAAAAACCGCACAATCGCGTCACCCCCGAATTCGCCGGGCGGCAGGCTGATCGAGTGCACGACGAGGAGCGTGACCACTTCCCCGGCGGCCCGGTCGTCGCAATTCGGCGAGGGCACATAGGCCGCGCCGGTGACGATCCCGTCGGCGCCCAGGCGCATGCTTATTGCTCGGGCTCCCGAATGGACAGGCGCTGCATGCGGTATCGCAGGGCGCGGAAGGTCAGCCCGAGCAGCTTGGCCGCGGCCGTGCGGTTGAATCCCGTTCGGGCCAGGGCCTGGGTGATCGCCTCGCGCTCCACGTGATCGAGATAGTCGGGCAGCGGCATGCTCGGCAGCCCGGCGGCCTCCCGCCTGCTGTCATCCAGCCCGTCGGCCTCCGAGGTAATCGGATCGATGCCCAGGTCGTCCGGCCCAATCTCGGTAGCGCCCGACAGCGCGGTGGCCCGTTCGAGGATGTTTTCAAGCTCGCGGATGTTGCCGGGAAAATCGTACTGGAGCAACGCATCGACGGCCGGCCCGGACAGCCGGGCCGGCGCGCTGCCATTTTGCGCGGCCAGCCTGCCGAGAATTGCCGCCGACATCCGGGCTATGTCCTCCCGGCATTCGCGCAGCGGGGGCATCTTCAGCTCGATTACGTTGAGCCGGTAGAGGAGGTCCTGCCTGAACCGGCGTGCTTCAACGAGTTCCGCGAGGTTCTGGTGCGTCGCAGAAATGATGCGCACGTCGACCGGGTCCTCCTGGGTGGCGCCGAGCTTGCGCACCTTCTTCTCCTGGATGGCGCGCAGCAGCTTCACTTGCATTGCGAGCGGCAGGTCCGCGACCTCGTCGAGGAACAGCGTCCCGGAATGCGCGGCCTGGAAAAATCCGTCCCGCTCCTGGTCGGCGCCCGTGAAGGCGCCCTTCCGGTGGCCGAAGAATTCGCTTTCCATCAGCATTTCGGGGATTGCGCCGCAGTTCACCGGCACGAATGGCTTGTCCCGGCGCGCGCCGTTGCCATGGATCAGGCGGGCCGCCAGTTCCTTTCCGCTACCCGATTCGCCGGACACGTAGACCGGCGCCTCGGTGCGCGCGAGCTTGCCCACCAGTTCGCGAACCTGCTTGAGGGCGGGGCTTTCGCCAAGCAGCTGCTGGCCTTCGAGGGCCTGAGCGCTCGAGCGCTCAGGCAGCGAGAGCACCGACCGCACGAGCGCGCGCAGTTGCTCGAGGCCGATGGGCTTTGACACGTAGTCGAAGGCGCCGGCCTTGAGCGCCGCAACGGCATTCTCCGCGCTGCCGAACGCAGTAATCACTGCGACGGGCAAGTCGAAGCCCAAGGTGGCGATATAGCGCACGAGATCCAGGCCCTCGCCGTCGGGCAGGCGCATGTCGGTCAGGCAAAGGTCGAAGCGCGCCTGCGAAAGCTGGTGCTTGGCGTCGCTGACCGAGCCGGCCACCACCACGCCGATACCCATCTTGATCAGCGTGAGCTCGAGCAGTTCGCGGATGTCCGGCTCGTCATCCACCACCAGCACGAGGCTTTCGCGCGGCGCCGATTGCCCAGCTCTCCTCATGCGGTCAGCGCCTCCTCGCAAACGATCCTGAAATGGCCCCCGGGCGCGCCGTCAACGTATTCGAGCGTGGCGCCGTTGGCCGCGCACAATTCGCGGGCGAGGTACAGGCCCAGACCCGTGCCCGCGCTGTAGGTGGTGAAGAAAGGCTCGAACAACTGTCCCCGGCTGGATTCAGAGACGCCCTGACCGTCGTCTATGACGTTCAATTCTACTTGATCGGCCAGTACGTTAACGACCACGCGCACGCATTTGTCGGCCGAAGTCGAATGGCGCACGGCATTGCGCATCAGGTTCCAGAGGACTTGGTGCAAGTGGCCGCGATCGAAGCGGACCAGCGCCTCGCTGCCCATCTCGAGGGAGAGGCACTCGGGGCGAACCGATTCGTTCCTCGCGAACTCCTCGACGAAGCCGATGAGCCAGTGGTTCAAGTGGATGCGCTCGGCTTCGACGCGGTCGCGGCGATTGAGCTGCAACACGTCGGAAACCAAGCGCTCGAGCCGCAAGGTGTTGTCGCGGATGATGCGTGTGAGGCGCATGCGGCCGCTCGCGCCTTGCTCCTCGTCGAGCAGTTCGGCGGCATGGCTTACGGCGGAAAGCGGGTTGCGGATCTCGTGCGCAATGTTGGCGGTCAGTCGGCCGAGCGCCGCGAGCTTGAGTTGCTGCGCCTGCTCGCGCAGGCGAGTCATGTCCTCGATGAACACGACGGTGAGTTCCTCCTCGGTGCCGGCGTCGATGAGGCGCACCCGCAGGTCGCGACCCCGTGCCGAAACGTCGAATATGCCGGGCGACGGGGTGCGGCTGCCTTCGGCCGCTTGCCGCCACGCCGACCACTTGCGCGCGGCCTCGGGCAGGAGCGTGTGCAGGTCCACCCCCGCGAGCCGCTCGATTGCAAGCAGGCGCGCGCCCTGCGGATTGGCCTGCGCCACGCGACCTTCCCTGTCGAGCACCAGCACGCCGTCCTGCATGTCCGCGAGCACCAGCTGGTTGACCCTCTGCTGCGATTGCAGCGCCCGCCCCCGCTGGCGGGCGAGCGTTTCGTTTGCGACCACCAGCTCGGCGAGCTGGCTCGTGATGCCGGCAGTCGCGAAGTAGCCGATCGAGAGCAGTCCCGGTTGCAGGAAATTGCTGGTGGGCGCATCGAATACGAGGACCCAGTACCCCTGCTCGAGCAGCGCCGCGATGGCCGCCAGGGCGGCGTACAAATAGGTGAGGCGCCGGGGGGCCACCAGCGCCGCCCCGGTAATCGAAATCAGCAGCATCACCCCAAGGCCGCTTTTCATGCCGCCGCTTGAGTACATCAAGAGCGTAATGGCGGCGATGTCGGCGAAGACATGCAGCGTGAGCTGCACGCTGAAGCGCTCGCGAACGAGGAACATGACCGCCTGGAAGATGCACGCCGCCAGCAGGTAGGCGCCGCAGGTGTAGAGGAACATCGGCAAGCTGTGCTGGCCGAGCGGAAGCTCGTCGTGGTAGGAGACCGCCGAGCCGAGGAAAACAGTGACGACGGCGATCCGGTAGACGTTGAAGTACCGGAGCGACACCCAGAACGAGTCCGGAACGCGGTCCGCGAATCCGTGTTCCTTTCTTTCCGGCACCGCCGCCATTGCGCTAGCGCGGTCCAAGCCTGGCGTGCTCTTCGGTGCAGAAATACCGCCCGGCCGAGGCGCCCTCGTCGTCGACGGCCAGCGCTTCGCTGCGCGGCAGGTGCACGCCGCACTGCGCACAGGCAACCAGTTCGGGCACCGGCGCGGCCTTTCCAGCGCCCTCGCCCGGCCTTGGCCGGCGCGCCCCGAGCGCCCGGCGCAAGAGCCAGACGAGCACGACAATCGCGATCGCAAGCAGCACGACGCGGCTCATCACGTCGCCTGACCTGCGAGCGACCGCTGGCCCTGAGCCGCACGGGTCTGGGTGACCGTCACGTGTACTTCGAGCTCCTGTTCGCCCCCGCCCAGAATCACGCCCCGCATGGGCGCGACATCGCTGAAATCGCGTCCCCAGGCGAGCGTGATGTGTTCATCGTCGACGATGAGGTCGTTGGTCGGGTCGATGTCGACCCAGCCCGCCGACGGGCAATAAACCGAAACCCAGGCATGTGAGGCGTCCGCCCCGATCATGCGCACCTGCCCCGGGGGCGGTGTCGTGAGGATGTAGCCGCTGACATAGCGGGCGGGCAGCCCGAGCATGCGCAGGCACCCGGTCATGAGGTGCGCGAAATCCTGGCAGACCCCGCGCCGCAGCTCGAGCACCTCGGACAGAGGCGTCGACACGCTCGTGGCGCTGTCGTCGAATTCGAATTCCGTGTGGATCCGATGGTTGAGCTCGAGCACGCCATCGAGGAACGGCCGGCCCGGTTCGAAGCTGGCCGCGCAGTAACTGGCCAGGCCGGGGCTGAACCGGATATGCGGGGACTCGAAACGAAACTCCGCGGCCTCAAGGAGCGCCGGGGCGGTCGCGCTGTGCAGGCTGTCGCGCACTGTCTCCCAGGCGGGCGACCCTTTGCCCGGCACGCCCATCCGCGATGCGACGCTCACCCGTGATTCGGCCAGAACGCTCAGGACCTCGTGAGGCGAATCGAGCACCGCGTGCTGCACGGGATTGCCGAAATAGTCGAGGTGCTCCGTCGTCTCACTGGGTTGCGGCGAAATGCGAATCGCATGCTCCAGCCGCCTTTGCCGGGGAAGATCCCGCGGTGTCAGGTGCAGGAGCTGCTGCGCAACCGCAACCCGGCTCTCGTAGGCATAAGTGGTCTCGTGGACAACGTGGTAGAGCGCGTCCACGGCCTTTTCGCCCGCGACTGGCAACGACGCGCTCATGGCTCAGGTCGCATAAGTCTGCCGGACCAGCGAATGGCTGAAGAAACGCAGCCCGAGTTGCTCCGAGAGCGCAAAGCTCACGGATTCCAGGCCTTCGAGCAGCTGCCCGAGTCGCTCGCTCGCAGGATCGAGATCGCGAGCAGGATCGAGGCTCGCAAGCAACTCGACCGAGGGTGAGAGGAGACCGGCCCCGCAGTCCCCGAGGGCCGCGCCAAGCCGCAGGAGATAGTCTCGCAGGCCTTTGACCTGGAAAGCGATGGAGCGCGGGTTGCTGTCGTCCCTCACCAGCAGGTCTAGCACGGGCAACCATTCGGGCCGGGCCATGTAGCGGGAGCGGTAGGTGATGGTGCTGTCGGCCAGTGCGAGAAGCCAGTCGAGGTCGACACTGCCGCCGGTCGCCGGGCTTTCGCCGCTCTTTGGCAGGGCTCGCGCCTGGTTCAGCGTGCCGCATTGGAACTGGAGGCGCTCGATCCTGCGGCCGACCGAGAGGAAGCGCCAGCCCTGGTCGCGGGTCATGCCATCGAGCGCAAAGCCTGAAAGCGTCATGAGGGCGACGACGGTGCGGTCGATTTCGGACAGGGCATCGGACAGGGCGAGCGCATGGTTCTTGCGCTCGGCGAAATCCTGCACGAGCTTGTTCACGGTGCGCCAGTTGTCCAGGGACAAGCGCTCGCGCAGCTGGGAAGCCACTCGGAAGAGCTGCCGCAGGTTGCCCGCCAGGCCCTGCCGCTCGTCGTCGACAATTGCTGCGCGCAAGGCGCGCACCAGGGCAATGTCGTCGAGCTCGTCCTCGTCCTCGAGGATGTCTGCGTGCCGGAGCAGCGCCGTAATGCTCGACCAGCCGGCGTCCTGCGCGCTCGGCACCGCATCGATCATCCTTTCGAGCGCGAGGCGCAGCAGGCGCGCAGTGTTGTCGCACCGTTCCGAATAACGCCCGAACCAATAGAGGTTCTCGACCACGCGGCTGGTGAGGTTCGCGCCGCTTCGCACGAGATCCTGCGGACCGGTTGTCCGGCGGAGGAGGCTGAAAGTACTGACCGGCCCCGGCGCAAGCACCCAAGTGTCCTTGGAGGCCCCGCCACGCTGCATCGAGATCACGCGTTCGTTTTCTCCGCTGGCCACGCGGGTCAGGCCGCCTGGCATGACGACATAACCGTTTGGCGTTGCGCAGGCGTAGACCCGCATGCCGATCGCTCTCGCGAGCAGCCTGCGCGGATGCTGGCGATCCCAAACGGGAGCCTGCGAGAGGTGCACGAGCTCCTGCGCTACGTAGTCCTGCGGCTTGGCGCGAAGCTTCGCGATGAGCTCCGAGCGGCCGGCGTGCGAAAGGTCGTCGCCGAAGATCGCATCCATTCGCAGCTGCGGGAAGGCAGGCTTGATGACGAGCTGGTCGAGCCTTGCAATCACCTCCTCGAGCGCGGCCGGCTCGCCGCACCACCACGTGCCGACCGAGGGCATAAGCAGGTCCTCGCCGAGCAGCTTGCGCGAGAGCGCCGGCAGGAACCCGAGCAGCGCGCCGGATTCGAGCAGGTTCGAGCCCAGTGCATTGGCAAGCAACACATTACCCCTGCGCGCAGCATCCGCCAGGCCCGCGACACCGAGCGTGGAATCGCTCGTGAGCTCGAGCGGATCGCATGAATCGTCGTCCAGCCTCCTCAGAATCGCGTGGACGCGCTGCAGGCCTGAGAGCGTTTTCAGCCACACGCACCCATTGCGCACCGTGAGATCGTGGCCTTCGACCAGCGGGAACCCGAGGTAGCGGGCAAGGTAGGCGTGCTCGAAATACGTTTCGTTGTAGGGGCCGGGCGTAAGGAGCACGGTGAGCGGCGGCTCATCGTCGTGCGGCGCCCAGTGCGCGAGGCTGTCGCGCAGGGCCGCGAAGAAACTCGCGAGGTGCTGCACCTTGAGGTCGCGAAAGAGGTCGGGAAAGACGCGCGAGATGATGAGTCGATTTTCCAGCGCGTAGCCCGCGCCGGAGGGCGCCTGCGTCCGGTCGGCCACCACCCACCATTGCCCGTCCGCCGAGCGGGCGAGGTCGGCGGCATACAGGTGCAGCATCGTCCCGCCCTGCGCCGGCACGCCGTGCGCGGGACGCAGGAATCCCGAATGCCCGAACACGAGCTCGGGCGGCAGCAGCCCCTGCTGGAGAAGGTACTGGCTGCCGTACACGTCGAGCAGGATGCGGTTCAGGAGCGACGCGCGCTGCATGACGGCGAGTTCGATCTGCCGCCAGTCGTCATGCGGCAGGATCAGCGGCAGCACGTCGAGGTCCCACGGCCGGTCGGCGCCCTGGGCATCCGCATAGACGTTGTAGGTAATGCCGTTTTCGCTGACCTGGCGCTGCACGGACTTGAGGCGCTCACGCATCAGCTCGGGGGGCGCGGCCGCCAGCTGCTCGAACATCGTATGCCAGTGCTCGCGCGGCGCGCGGCCAGCGTCGAGCATTTCGTCGTACCGCGCGGAGGCCGGCGGATAGGCGGAGAGGAGCTGCCTGGGCATTTAGCGCATGGTAACGCCTAACGCCTCAGGTCGAGCGTGAAAGGGTAGTTGGGGTTGCGCGGCTCTTCCTTGACGTTGATGTGTCCCGGCGTGTGACCCATCCTGAAGAACCTGGCGAGGCGGCGGCCCTCGGCCTCGTAGGCATTGACCGGGACCGTATCGAAGCTGCGGCCGCCCGGATGCGCGACATGGTATTGGCATCCGCCCATGCTTCGGCTCATCCACGTGTCGACCAGGTCGAGCACCAGCGGCACATGCACCCCGATCGTCGGATGAAGCGCCGAAGGCGGCGCCCAGGCGCGATAGCGCACGCCGCCCACCTGCACGCCGGTTTCGCCGGTCGGCGAGAGCGGGATCGCGCGGCCGTTGCAGGTCAGCACATGGCGATCTTCCACCAGGCCGGTGGCCCGCACCTGCAAGCGCTCGATGGACGAATCGACGTAGCGCACGGTGCCCGAGCCGCTCACCTCCTCGCCCATTACGTGCCAGGGCTCGAGCGCAAAGCGCAGCTCGACGCTTGCACCGAGCGCCGAGAACTCGCCATAGCGTGGAAAGCGGAACTCGAAATGCGGCGCGAACCACTCCGGCCGCAGGTGAAAGCCCGCCTCCTTGGTCTCGGCCAGCACCTCGCGGAAATCCTCCCAGACGAAATGCGGGAGCATGAAGCGGTCGTGCAGCTCGGTGCCCCAGCGCTTGAGGCGAGGCGGCCGGTACGGCTGGCGCCAGAAGCGCGCCACGAGCGCGCGCAAGAGGAGTTGCTGGGTGAGCGACATGCGCGCATGCGGCGGCATTTCGAACGCGCGCATCTCGAGCAGGCCGAGCCGGCCGGTGGAGGAGTCGGGTGAGTACAGCTTGTCGATGCAGAATTCGGAGCGGTGCGTGTTGCCCGAGGAATCGGTCAGCAGGTTGCGCAGGATCCGGTCGACCAGCCAGGGCAGCAGCGCGCCCTCGCCTTCAAGGCGCGCAATTTCGCGGAAGGCGATCTCAATCTCGTAAACCGAGTCGTTTCGCGCCTCGTCGATGCGCGGCGCCTGGCTGGTCGGCCCGATGAAGAGGCCCGAGAACAGGTACGACAGCGACGGATGGTTATGCCAGTAGCCGATGAGGCTCGCGAGGAGGTCCGGCCGGCGCAGGAAGGGAGAATCGTTGGTCGTCGCGCCGCCAAGGACGAAGTGGTTGCCTCCGCCAGTGCCGGAGTGACGACCGTCGAGCATGAACTTGTCGGTGGTCAGGCGCAGTTGGCGCGCGGTGTCGTAAAGGAAAGCGGTGTTGTCGGCGAGCTCGCGCCAGGTGCGCGACGACTGCACGTTCACTTCGAGCACGCCCGGGTCGGGGGTGATGCGCAGGGTCTCGAGGCGCGGGTCGCGCGGCGGCTCGTAGCCTTCGAGGAGGACCTGCACTTTCAGCTCGGCTGCCGTGGCCTCGATGGCCGCCACGAGCTCGAGGTAGTGCTCGAGGCCCTCGAGCGGCGGCATGAAGATGTACAGCACGCCGTTTCGCGGCTGGGCGCAAATGGCGGTGCGCGTAATCCAGCCGGCCGACTTCATCTTGACGGGCGGGGTGTCCGCCAGCTTTCCCGCCTGCGATTTCTTTCTCAGCGCCGCGAGTTTTTTCCAGGCCGCGAGCGGCTTGAAAGCCTGGGTCGGGTCGATCTCATAGATCCACGGGTACTCGGCTTCGGATACCCATGGCTGGGAATCGAGCGGCAGGCGCAGGCCCATCGCGGAGTCCCCCGGCACGAGGTAGCACCGCTGCGCGCGCAGGAACCACGGGCCGCTCACCCATCGCACGGCCTTGGTGCCGCTGCGCTGGACGGGAAGCACATGGCCCACCACTTTGTCGAGTCCCTGCGTAAACACAGTTGCCAGCCGCTCGCGCTCGAGCGGGTTTTCGAGCTTCGAATCGAACGGGTCCACATTGGTCGGCAGCTTGCGTTCGCGCCAGAGGTAATAGAACGCGTCCTCGAAGGCAGGGAAGGCGTACTTCGGGTCGAGCCCCAGCCGGCCGGCGAGCTTACCAAGGAACACGCTGGCAGACGTCTCATCGGCGCCCGCAGGCGCGGCCTCGTCGGCAAAAAGCGCCGGGTCCTGCCAGATCGCCTCCCCGTCCTTGCGCCAGAAGAGCGAAAGAGACCAGCGCGGCAGCGGCTCGCCCGGATACCACTTGCCTTGCCCATAGTGAAGCAGCCCTTTGGGCGCATACCTCTCTTTGAGCCTGGCAAGCACCTGCGCGCCCAGCCGGCGCTTGACCGGCTTGGCGGAGGGCGAATCGGCCGTTGTATTCCATTCGTCGGCATCGCGGTGCTCCGCGGACACGAACGTCGGCTCCCCGCCCATCGTCAGGCGGACATCCTCGGAGGCGAGATCCGCGTCGATGCGCGTCCCGAGCGCGTCAATCTCGAGCCATTGCGCTTCCGTATAAGGCTTGGTGACGCGAGGCCGCTCCCAGACCCGCTCCACTTTCATCGTGTGCGAGAACTCGGTTTCGCATTTCTCGGTGAATCCCGTGATCGGCGCCGCGCTGCCCGGTTCAGGCGAGCAGGCGAGTGGAATGTGACCTTCACCGGCGAAGAGGCCCGAGGTCGCGTCGAGCCCGATCCACCCGGCGCCCGGCAGGTACACCTCGCACCACGCGTGCAGGTCGGTGAAGTCGTTTTCGGCGCCCGAAGGACCGTCAAGCGATTTCTCGTCCGCCTTCAACTGGATCAGGTAACCGGACACGAATCGCGCAGCGAGGCCCAGGTGCCGAAGCAGCTGCACGAGCAGCCAGCTCGTGTCGCGGCACGAGCCGCTCCGGTTCGCGAGCGTCACTTCCGGCGTTTGCACGCCCGGCTCCATCCGGATCAGGTAGCGGACGTCGTGCTGCAAGCGCTGGATGAGGCCCACCAGGAAATGCACCGAGGGCGTCGGCTCGCGCGGAATCGAGGCAAGCAGCGCTGCGAACAGCGGCGTCGCCGGCAAGGTGACAAGGTAAGGCGCCAGTTCATGCAACTGTGCCGGGTCATAGCGAAACGGGATCTTCTCGGCGATCGGCTCGAGGAAGAAATCGAACGGGTTGATGACCGACAACTCGGCCGTAAGGTCGACCTCGATCCGCAGTTCCCGCGTCTTCTCCGGAAACACAAGGCGCGCGAGATAGTTCGACTGCGGGTCCTGCTGCCAGTTGATGAAATGCTTTTCGGGCCGGACCTTCAGCGAATAGGCGAGGATCGGGGTGCGTGTATGAGGCGCAGGGCGAAGGCGCACGACCTGAGGCCCGAGTTCGATGGGGCGGTCGTAACGGTAATGGGTGACATGGTTGAGGGCAACGTGGATCGACACTGGCTCACTCCCGGGGGCTGGTCAGAAGTATCAGCAATAACCGTGCTCAGGAACAGAAAAAAGGGGGCAAGCTTACAAAAAGGGGCCAGGCTCGCCTTTCTGACAATCCTGAGCCATTCAATCGCTCACGCTGTGCTTGTGAGAAAAATCGTCACTCGAACTTCAGGTTCGTCGATTTGACGAATTTCGCCCACTTGTCGTATTCCGAGCGCACCCATTTGTCGAGGTCGGCCGGCGAACTGCCCACCCCCTCCACGCCTGCGGCCGCGAATTTGCGCATCACTTCGGCGTCCCGAACCGAGGCGACGAAGTCACGGTTGAGGCGCGCGACAACGACTTCGGGGGTGCCGGTCGGCGCAAAGATGCCGATCCAGCCGTATACCTCGAAGCCCGGAAAGCCGCTTTCGATCATCGTCGGCACGTTCGGGATATCGGGCATGCGCTTGGACCCGGTGACCGCAAACGCTTTCAGCTTGCCGGACTGGATGTGTCCGCGCATCGAGGCAAACGACAGGAAGCTGTAGGCCACCTCACCGGTCAGCATCGCCTGGATGGACGGCCCCCCTCCCTTGTAGGGGATGTGCGCGACCTGGATGCCGGCGAGGCTGTGCAGGTATTCCGAGTACAGGCGGTTCGAGCTGCCCGTGCCGACGGACGCGTAGTTGAGCTTGCCCGGCTCGCGCTTGGCCAGCGCGATGAACTCGGCGAGGTTATTCGCCGGAAGGCCTGCCCACACGCCCATCACAAGCGGCAGGCGCGCGAGCAAAGTGACCGGCACGAAGTCCTTGAACGTGTCGTAGGGCAGGTCTCTCATGATGACCGCGTTGATCGCGTGCGTGTCCCATGAAAGGAACAGCGTGTGCCCGTCCGGCACCGCTTTCGCCACGGCGTTGGTTGCGATTGCCCCTGAAGCGCCGGGCCGGTTTTCGACCAGCACCGGCTGGCCGAGCAGCTCCGAGAGCTTCGGCTGGATGATGCGGGCGACCGTGTCGCTGCCCCCGCCCGGCGCGAAAGGCACCATGAGCGTGACCGGCTTGGTGGGAAAAATCTGGCCGGATACATTGGCGGCGGCCAATAGCAGGGCCGCACCCAAAGCCGACTTCACTCCGGCGAACTTCATTCGTGTCTCCTGGTTTTACGCCCTTGCCTGGTGGCAGGGCTTAGTTTTTGAATACGTCCTTCAATGTAGAGGTTGCCGCGGCCGCCATGATTTTCGACGCGTAGCCGAGCGAGAGCAGCGTGTAGCCCTTGGCCTTTGCGGCGAGCGCGACTTCCTTGCTTGCGGTATGCATGCCGGCTGCGATCGAATGTTTCTTTGCAGCGGCCACCACGAGGTCCATCGCACGGTCGACCTCGGGATGATTCGGCGTGTACGACGGCTTGGCCCCGTGCGACACGCCGAGATCGTTCGGCCCGAGATAGACCATGTCGAGGCCCGGCACGGCCGCGATTGCATCGAGATTGCGCACGCCTTGCGCGGTTTCGATGAGGGCAATCGTCAGGATCTCGCTGCGGTAATTCTCGAAATAATCCGCCCCGCCATACATCACGCCTCGCGCCGGCCCCCAACTGCGCACGCCCTTGGGGGGGTACTCGCACGCGGCGACGAATGCGCGCGCTTCTTCAACCGTTTCGATGGTCGGGCAGATCACGCCATAGGCGCCTGCGTCCAGCACGAAAGCGATTTCGCCCGGATCGTTCTGAGTGATGCGCACCATCGGCGCGCCGGTCCCGAGCGACAGCGCCTGGAACAACGACACGAGCGCGCTGCGATCGATGAGGCTGTGCTGCAGGTCGACCGTATAGGAGTCGTATCCAAGGCGCCCCAGCGCCTCGACCGTGACTGGCCAGCCGATATCGATCCACAGGTTGGACGCAGCCTCCCCTCTGGCCCAGCGCTCGCGAATCGGGTTCCTGCGCATCAGGCGGCGGCCAGCAGCTTCTCGGCTTCCGCCCGGTCGACGGTCGGCGTGCCGCGGACCGTCGTGCGGTAGAACTTGCGCAACTCGTCGAGCGGGTAGTCGAGGTTGCCGCTATGCCATGCCGAGCGGTTCTCCCACATGATTGTGTCGGCGACTTTCCATTCCTGCTGCCACTGGAACTCTTCGCGCTCGCACCATGCGAACAGTTCGTCCAGCAGCGCGTCGCTTTCAGCCCTCGGCACGCCGAGGATCTGCACCACGTGATAAGGGTTGGCGTAGACCGACTTGCGGCCGGTCTCCGGATGCACCCGGATCACCGGGTGGACCACGTCCTTGGATCGGTCCTCGTCTTTCTGGATGCCCTGGTTCAGGCCCAGGCGTCCGCCATTGCGATAGCTCGCGAGCTTGCCGTCGACTCGCTTCCGGAGGTTCTCGGGCATCTTGTCCCATGCAATGTACATGTTGGCGAACTTGGTATTGCCGCCGCGGCTCGGAATCGCAACCGCGTGCAGGAAGGTACAGCGCGCCGGCGCCCAGTCATAGGCGAGGTCCGAGTGCCACCCGACGCCGCGCTCGGCGCCGACCTTGTCGAAATTGCCGTTCGCGTCTTGGTTGATCATGAGCACGACCTCCGGGGCTTCCGGCAAGCGATACTGCTTGGCGATATGCGGTTGGAGCTCGCCGAACTGGCGGCTGAATCCGCACAACGACTGGGGCGTCATCGGTGCATCGCGAAAACGCAGCACCAACCGGCGCAGGAACGTGTCTTCAAGCAGCTTGAGTTCATCCGGCGCGAGCGGCTTTTCGGGCTCGAGCCCAAGCACCTCTGCCCCGATCGGTCCTTCGAACTCGCGGATCTTCAATGCCATGGCCCTGCTCCGGATGAATGCGAGCGCAAACCATACCAACGGAGACCCGCTTCTTCAAGCAAGCGTTCGCCTGCTTCAGGCGCCGCAGTTTGAGAGGGGGCCTGCCATGCGGCTACTCCGCCGAGAGCCGCGCCAAGCCGGTCCGTCAGCATTCGCGCAACGAAATCCGACGGCCCGCCGGGCGGGAAAGGCACGATGACTTTTACCGGCCGGGAGGGAAAAGCCGACGGCTGAGCGACGGCCACCGCGGGAATGAGGCCGGCCAGCGCCAGCAA
>JANXRZ010000046.1 GCA_025352885.1 Pseudomonadota bacterium
CTGGGGCGTGCTTAGAGCGGTCCTCTACACCCTCGGATTAGTCGCGGCGTTTGCGCTCGCAAACGAGCTTGGCGCTGGACGACTGCAAACGACCGCTGCCGTGCTTTTCCTGGGCATGCTTGCGACATTCATGGTCCTCAACGTATTGACCTTTTACCTTTACACGGCCGTTGAGATCGGGCTCCTTGCGCTGTTCGGATACTTCCTCGGGGGCGGGCGGCCGCCGTGGAAACTCCTTATCGTTTCGTTCCTGGCTTTTGCCGTCCTGCATGCGGGTAAAGGCGAAATGAGGGTTCGCTACTGGGGAGATGCAGCAAGTACCACGTCGCAGTCTTCGACGTCGACCGGGAAGATGTTGGAGTGGTTAGAACTTGGCATCGAAAATCTGATGCATCCATCGGAGGCGGAGGCCGAGTCCTCGACGCTTATCCAGCGCGCAAGCTTGCTCCAAATGGTGCTCAAAGCCCAATCGGAAACGCCCGACCCGGTCCCCTATCTCCAAGGCGCCACTTATTTGCCGATTCCCTTCCTCATCGTGCCGAGAATAATCTGGCCGGACAGGCCCACCGCCCAGGACACTCTGGTGCAACTGAATGTCCATTACGGGCTGCTGACTCGCGAAACGGCTGAATCGACATCGATAGGCTGGGGCATGATTGCCGAAGCCTATGCGAACTTCGGTTTCGCCGGCTGCCTGGCGCTTGCCGGGATGCTGGGCCTCTTCCTCGGCATCACCCAAAGAATGTGCGGTCGATTTCCCATACTGAGTGCACGGGGGATTACCGGCCTCATCGTCCTTACCGCAATGTTAAGGATCGAGGCGCCGCTCGCCCTTTTCATGTCGAGCCTTCTGCAGTCCCTCGTACCGCTTGTCATGTTGACGTGGACGGTGATGAGCCCATTGCCGGCCGAGGCTTAGGAAAGCAGGGCGACGGGTCGAAGTCGGTGAATACACGTGCGCGGCTGGCAATCGTCTCAACGCATCCGATCCAGTATTACGCGCCGTGGTTCAGGTTCCTCGCGGACAGGCCGGAACTGGACCTTCGTGTTTTTTATCTCCTCGAACCGCCCAGGGGCGGGCTTTACGACCCCGGCTTCACCATGGATGTGCAATGGGACACCGCGTTGCTCGAGGGCTATCCATACGAATTCGTCCCAAATACGCGCGCACAACCCAGCACGAGCCGTTTCACGGGCTTGCGCAACCCGTCCCTGTCCAAACGGGTTGCGGAGTTCGTGCCTGATGCAGTGCTTGTAATTGGATACGCCTACTGGAGCGTGGCGAGTTTTGTTCTCGGTTGGCCGCGTTCCGCCGCGCCGCTGATTTTTCGAGGCGATTCGCATAGGCTTGCAGCCGGGGAGGGTTTTGCAAGGCGTATCAAGGACACGATGATCGCTTCCTTTTTCAAGCGCTTTGCGTCCTTCATCTATGTAGGGCAGGCCAACTACCGGTATTTCCGGTTACACGGAGTGGATGCTGTGGATCTGTTTCATGCGCCCCACGCCGTGGACGATTCTATTTTCCGTGCGCCGACAGATGAGGTAATACCTGCGGCGGCAAAATGGCGGAGTGAACTTGGCATAGCCAACGGCCACGCAGTGGTTTTGTTTGCGGGAAAGTTCGAGGAGAAGAAGCGGCCGCTAGACTTGCTGGCGGCCTTCGGCCAACTTGCTTTGCCAAATACGACGCTGTTATTCGTTGGCAGCGGGCCACTTGAGGAGAAATTGCGGGCGGCGGCCATAGGCGTCGCGAACGTGGTCTTCGCCCCATTCCAGAACCAGAGCCTGATGCCCCGTACTTACGCCGCTTGCGACCTCATGGTCCTTGCGAGTCACGGGGAATTCGAAACCTGGGGGCTTTCAGTCAATGAGGCGATGCACCTCGAAAAACCGGTGATTGTGAGCAGCCATGTCGGCTGCGCCGAAGACCTTGTCGTGCCGGGTGAAACCGGCATGGTTTTTGAAGCCGGCAACATCGAAGCGCTCAGGGACGCCCTGCGCTCGGCGCTAAGCGACCGACGCCGACTCGAATTGTGGGGGCGCACGGGCGGGGTTCACGTCGGCAGATATTCATATGGCGAAGCGACGCGGGGTCTGCTTGAGGCAGTCGCGCACGGAATCCAGAAAAAACAAGCTTTTCAATGAGCGCCCAGGGCATCGACGTCTCAATCGTCATTCCAGCCTTCGGCAGGATAGAGCCGCTAAAGTACACGCTTAGGAGCGTAGGGTATGCGCTCGCCCAATGGCCCGGTACTGCGGAGGTGATCGTCGTTGACGATGGGTCGCAGGTTCCAATCCGTGAGCAACTCGCCGAGTTCGACGCGCACTGCAGTATCCGCCATTTAAGGCAAGTGAATGCGGGCTCGATCGTCGCGAGGAACAACGGTTTGCAACAGTGCACGGGTCGATACGTCCTGTTCCTCGACTCGGACGACCTTATTCACCCGCATAAGTTTGCCGCCCATCTGTCCCGAATGCAGGAGGCAGGAGCCGACGTCAGCTATTGCGACATGGCACGGGCTACGCTCGCTCGCGGCTATGCGGTTGCGGAGTTTGCCCCGGATGCCAGGCTCGATACGGTCGATTCCGCTGCCGATCTTTACTTGCGCGTCCAACCGGCACCGCATTCGCCCATCTATCGCCGTGATTACCTGATGCGCCATTTGACCGCCCCTATGGTTGGCCAGAATCGGGCGCTGGACCCGGTTGGTGACGTATGGATCTATTACAACCTCGCTGCGTTTCCCGCAAAGGTCGTAAAAGTCGATGCGGCGCTCAGTGCACCCGGCCCCCATCTGGACGATCGCTACAGCATGCATTGGGAAGCGCTCGGTGTTTCGGCGTTGATGCTGGCCGAGGCCTTCTTCGACGCATGCCCCGATAACGACTCTACGCTGCACGCAAGGCAGGTGGCCGGCGAGGCTGCCTTTCACAGCTGGCGGCGATTGCCGAGAGGGTTCAGCAGCGACTACTCGACTCGCCTTTTGAAACTGTGGCGGCGCTCGCCACATGGATCGAGCAAGCGCCTTGGCGGAGAACACTTCCAGCGGCTGGCGTCGCTTATCGGACCGGAAAACGCCGCGACACTCCTGCGGCTAAGGAACCATCACTACAGCGCGTGCCGGACAATGGATGAGACGAAACTCCGGGCGCTGCTTGCCACCGCAAAATTGACCCGATGAGTGCGTCACTGTTCGCCGATCACGCGTCGACCGGCCAGCACACAGGGATTACCCTTGTAAACGCCGAAAGGTTCCAAGTCAGTGCTCGCGACCGAATTGGCTGTCAGTACTGCATGGGTCCCCACCCTAACCCCGGGCCCGACCCACGCGGACGCCCCGACCCACGCCCCGTGTTCGACCACAATGGGCCTTACAATGAGGTCGAACGTTGGGGATTTGTAGTCATGGCTGCCCGTACAGAGGAAAGCTCTTTGCGAAATGCATACATTGCTTCCGATAGTCACCGGGGCGAGGTTCAACAGCCACGATCCTTCGCCAAGCCACACGTGGTCCCCGAGTGTCAACTTCCAGGGAAATGTGATTCGCACGTCGGGCTTGATGATCACATTGCGCCCTATTCTCGCTCCGAAAAGTCGAAGCAACGTGCGCTTGAAAGACGACAAGTTAAGCGGGCAAAGTTGGAAAACAATAAAGCTCAGCGCGATCCAGAGGCTTTCCTTGACCGTGCCGGCGCCACGATCGAATTCGCGCGTCGTGTATCCGGACAGGTCGACCTTGTTGCGGTCCATGCGACAAAGCATACGGCACCCCGTCGTATGGCGAAAGGCCGTCTCGGCTGATTCATGCCGGTCAGGGCGATTCATACAATTTCCGGAGTGAACGAAGCAGGGGGGGGGATGTCCCGCTCGGTACCCGGACTTTGCGACGCCTTGGCGGACCGCGGTTGCGACATTTCTTTCGTTACTCAAAAGCCGAGAGGTGTGCCGGCACAAGTGCTGTTATTGCCTACGCGCCGGGTGGAAACGCATCTCTTGGACGGCCAAGATTGGCCGCGACTGCGTTTTTCGCACACCCCGATGCTCGAAAAAAAGCTGGACGCGATATGCGCAAAATTCTCGCCCGATGTACTGCATGACCATGGGGTTTGGTTGCAAATGAATCACGTCGCCGGGAAAGTCACGCGTCGACGGGGAATCAAGCGGGTCGTCAGCCCGCGCGGGATGTTGGAGGGATGGTCATTGCACTATCGAGGCTGGAAAAAAAGAATCGCGTGGCGTGTGTACCAGCTCAACGACCTCCGGACCGCTGCCGCATTCTCCTCGACATCCGAAGCCGAGGCGGACTCGCTTCGTGAGCTAGGACTTACGCAGCCGATTGCCGTAATTCCAAATGGCATTGACCTGCCTGCGCACGATCAAGAGCCGGAAAGGGCTGGCAATACAGTGCTTTTCATGTCGAGGATCCACCCGAAAAAGGGCCTGATGGATCTCGTAACCGCATGGTCGCGAGTTGCCAGGCCCGGATGGCGTCTCGTGATTGCCGGGCCGGATGAAAACGGTCACCTGCGAGCGGTGAAAAATGCGGCGCGCGCGTCCGGGATCTACTCGACCATTCATTTTTCAGGATACGTAGCTGGGCGTGAGAAGAGCGATCTTCTCCGCACGGCGGACATATTTGTACTTCCAACGTACAGCGAGAACTTCGGCAACGCCATTGGCGAGGCCCTCGCATGGGGAATACCCGTAATCACGACTAAAGCTGCGCCATGGTCGAACATTGCCTCCGAAAAATGCGGATGGTGGACTGAGACCGGGCCGACCGCTTTGGAGAACGCCTTATCCCAAGCCATGTTGATGACAGCTGAAGAGCGCCAAAAAATGGGGATGAAGGGACGGCAGTTGGTCGAGCGTGATTTCTCATGGCGAACGGTGTCAGAAAAACACATTGGACTTTACGACTGGATCCTCGGCCGCCGTGACCGACCGCAGTGGGTATCGCTGTGAGAATCAACATCGTCCTGGGACCCTTCCAACCGATGCCGCCGTCGGGCATCGGGGCAGTGGAAAAGGTTTGGCATCAGCTCGCGCTGCTGTTTAGTCGATCTGGACATGCCGTGACGTTGATCGGAAAGGTCGCAGAAGCCGATAACCGTTCAGGGCAACAGGAAGTGGTTGTCAAGCCGCTCAAGGGCTATTCGGCTTCAGGTCATCTTTGGTTGGACCTCGTGCAGGACCTGATTTATGCGATCGCGGTCCTTCGCCACATCGGGCCGGGGGATGTAGTCGTCACGAACTCATTTTGGAGCCCGGTAATCTTGTCCTGGTTTGGAAAGCGTGCCGGGAGGATTATTGTCCACGTGGCGCGGTTTCCCAAGGGACAAATGCGGTTGTACGGTCGAGTTCAGGTGCTTCAGGCGATTTCCTCTGCCATCGCCGAAGAGGTCGTGAGGCAGGCACCTTCGCTGCAAGAGAAGGTTCGGATAGTTCCATACCCGATCGATCTCGCTGTCTTCGCACCTCCGCTAATGAATAGGGATTTCGGCGGGGTCGTGACGATACTGTACGTTGGGCGCATTCATCCGGAAAAGGGCCTGGAGATGCTCTTGGCCGCGTTTGCCCTGGCGAGCGAAAAGCTACCCAGGGTGCGACTTCGGGTAGTGGGTCCCCATTCCAGAGGTGCTGGGGGGGGCGGCGACGAGTACTTCGCCAAGCTGAGGCTAGCGGCGGCGGGGTTGCCCGTGCACTTCGCCGGCCCCGTTTCGAATCAATTGCAGCTGAGCGCCGAGTACGCTCAGGCACACTGTTTCTGCTACCCATCCAGGGCGGAAAAAGGGGAAGCTTTCGGGTTGTCGGTCCTGGAGGCCATGGCTTCGGGATTGCCGGTCGTCGTCTCGGGTCTTGCGTGCTTTCTTGACCTGATTGAAAACAGTCAGCAAGGTCTGCGGTTCGACCATCGCTCGGACGAGGCGTCCCTGGTTCTCGCCGAATGCCTGATAAGCATCTTTACCGTTCCCGGATTGGCCCTACGTCTTTCGGAGAATGCGCGAGCACGCGCGGAACGATTCGAGGTTGGAAGGATCGCGGCGGATTATCTTGCGCTCTTTGAGGAAGCGAAAATGGAAATCGCGCCCCAGTGCTGAGCGGGCTATTGACTCGATGGATTATTCGCCAACCGCGAATCCGAAGGCTGGTCACGCGATTGCTTGAAGGTGATGTGACCCGTACAGTGTCGCTATTGGGGACTTCTGTCTGTGCAAATTCGATCAGCGAGCATGGGTACCTTAGGGCCTCGCGTCTGTCCCGCAATAGCAGCCTTTTGCGGGATGAAGTCCCCGCTATGCTCAATGTTGCCG
>JANXRZ010000047.1 GCA_025352885.1 Pseudomonadota bacterium
GGACGCGATGCTTCAGGTTGGTCGTCTTCTCGATCAGCGCGGCCACCTCCTCGCGTGCGAGGACCTGCGGGAGCTTCGCCGGCACTTTCGGGCGCGGCAGGCAAAATTCGATCGCCCGCCGCTGGAGGGTCACGCGGTAGAAAAACTCCAGTGCACTCACCATCACATTGCAGCTGCTGTGCGCGAGCTTGCGCTCCTGGAGCAGGTGCAGGAGGTAGCGCTGCACTTCGGCTTCGCTGATCTCATCAGGGCGCCGGCTGTAATACTTCGCGAGCTTCGCCACCGACTGCACATACGTCTCGCGCGTACGGTAGGCCAATCCGCGCACGGCCATGTCCGCTTCCATCTGCTTGCGCAACGGGCTCATTGCTGTGTCTCCTTCATGTGATCGCCGGGAAAGCCCCGGGCAATCACAAGCTGACACAGCACATGGCCTTCGTGCAGTTAGGTCCTACGGCGCTTTAATCGCTCCCTTTGCGGTTCGCTCACCGAACGATGAGACTCCGAACCACCACCGCGAAGCGGTTTAGTTCAACTTTAATTGGTTGACATTTTTAGTTGACAAATTTAGTTGACAGTCCGGATGTGTCAACTAATCCGTTTCACCTTTTCGCTTCTCTTTCGGGTATCCCGATTCCTCTCAACACGTTATGCCTGCTTGTCGGAAATAACAATGCCGCCCTACGTATGCCAAATCCAGATGTCACCCCGCCTTGGTCGAATGTGCGCGTACTGCTGACCGTGGCAAAGGAAAGCAATCGGAGGAACAGTGCGGCGGTCACGCAGGACGAGCGTGCAGGATCTGCCCGATCATTCGATTCTCAAAGGCAATGCGACAGGGCCCATGGCAGCAATTTGCCCTGCCACCCAGTAACGACGCGGGGGTCGGGCAAAAATTGGCAGCAATGCCTCTATCGCTCTATGACTTGCTTCCCGGAATCGAGAGGCGGATCTGGGTCGACAAATGAACCTCGCGCAGGAAGTACGCGAGACCCACGGTCAGCGCAAGCGTCGATGCGGTGAACAGCCCGCCGACGAGCCATCCGAGCGCCACGTTGAGCATGGCCTCGAAGAACAGCGTGGCGACCACCAGGCAGAGCAGCAGCGCCGCAATGGTCGATGCGGTGATGGCATAGCTGGTGAAGTGCCTGCGCAATTCGAGGCTCTTCAACTCGGCCTCCACGGACTCGCGCTCCGGGCGAATCGCCTCGCCCTGCGAAATCATCCGGCCGCGATCGATGATGCGTGCAAGGCGCCCGGCCATGACATTGAGCAGGCCGGCGATGCCGGTCAGCAGGAACACCGGCGCAAGCGCGAGCTGGATCGCTCGCGCAACGTCGGCAACGCTATCGGGTGCAACGGGCATCGCCGCCTAAAGCGCTTGCCGGGAGATTCGCATTCGCGTCTCCCGCATGTCGTCGCCCCGAAGTTCCCGCAACGCATAGCCCACGAAGCTCGACACAACGTCCTTCCGCCAGTAGATGTCGAGGTCCGTATTGTCCATGGGCTTGGCGACGTTCTGGGCCTTGGCGCCGGCCTCGGCGATCGCTTCGTCGGTCAGCTTCTTGCCGATGAGCGAATCCGCGGCTTTGGTCGCCAACGGGCGGGAAGACACCGCTCCAAGCACAATCCTCGCAGCCTCGACCGTCCCGTCCGGCGCAATCTTTGCCGCGGCCGCGACACCCAGCACCGGAAAATCGAAGGCCCCTCGGCGGCGCAGTTTCCAGTAGGTGCTCTTCCAGCCCGCCGAATCGGCCAGCGAAATCTCGGTGAGCACCTCATCGGCACGCCGCGTGATGTAGTCGATGCCGTCGTTGTTGTAGAGGTCGGCGAGCAGCACTTCGCGCTCGCCCGCGGACGACACGAGCTTCACTTTGGCCCCAAGGGAAATCAGGGCGGGCGCCGTGTCAGTCGACGAGACGGCGAGGCACCGCTTGCTCGCGGTCGCCACCCAGCAGATGTCGCCGTCCTTCTTCATGCAGAAGTCGATCGCCTTCCTCCACTCGTAGTTCTGGTTGAAGTAGGTGCAGCGCGTGTCCAGGCACAGGTTGCCGCCGAGTGTCCCCATGTTGCGAAGGTGGACGGTGGCCACCTGCGCGGCGGCTTGGTAAAGGCCGGTGTATTCGGACTTCACTTTTGCCGAGTGAACGACGTCGGTGAGCGAGAGACCGGCGCCGAGCCTGAGGCCTGAGCCGTTCGAAATTCTCTTCAGTTCCTCGACCCGGCGCAGCGACACCAGCGTCTTCGGCGACTGGTGGCGGCGCTTCATGTTCGGCACGAGGTCGGTGCCGCCCGCAATGAGCATGGCGGTCGGGCCTTCAGCAGCAAGGATCTTCGCCGCCTCGGATACCGTCGTCGGCGCATGAAAGCCAAACCACGGCAGGCGCATCATGACGCCACCTTCTGCCTGCGTTCGGCGGGTTTGGTTTCGTTGCCGTCCCCACCTTCCCAAGGCGTCTTCACGTAGATGGGCTTGGGATACGGCACGTTCGGAAAATGGGTCGGCCCGACTCGCGGATCCTGCCCCTTCGCTTTCAACTCGAGTGCGCGCAGCACCTTGTCGGGCGTGATGGGCACCTCATCAATGCGTACGCCCACCGCGTCGTAGACGGCATTCGCAACCGCGGGCATCACCGGAAGCAGCGGCCCCTGCCCGACTTCCTTCGCACCGAACGGGCAGTTCGGGTCCGGATCCTCCACGAGATAAGTGAAAACCTCCGGCATGTCGAGCGAAGTCAGGCTCTTGTATTCGAGCATCGACGGGAACTTGTGCACGAGCGCGTGCGACATCTTTGGCGGCAGGCGACGGAACACCTGCTCCTCCATGAGCGCTTCCCCAAGGCCCATATAGATGCTGCCTTCCACCTGCCCCCTCGCAAGCACCGGGTTCACTGCGAGGCCGATGTCGTGCGCGACCCAGATCCTCGGGACATGGATCCAGCCGGTGTTCTCGTCGACCTCCGCCTCAACCACGACGGCCGTATAGGAGTACGCGGGCGACGGGCCCACGCCTGCGCCCTTGAAGCGGCCGGGCGCGCGCGGCGGCGAATAGGACCCCACCGTGCCGAGCGTGCCGTACTTGGTTTCGGCAAAGACGACAGCCTCCGCGAACGTCATGCCCTTGGAGGGATCTTCCGAGAGGAACACGCGGCCCTGCGCCATCACGAGCCGCTCGGGCGAGACCTCGAGTTCCATCGCCGCGGCATCTGCGACCATTTCGCGCAGGCGCTCCGCAGCCTGGATCGCGGCATGGCCCATCATCACCGTGACGCGGCTCGAATAGGACCCGAGATCGACCGGCGTGAGACCGGTGTCGCCGGTCACGAGCCGCACGTCGAACGCATCGATGCCGAGCACCTCGGCGACGAAGGCGGCCAGCATGTCGTCCGACCCCTGCCCGATTTCCGTCGCACCGCAGAACACGGTGACCTGTCCGCTGCGATCCGCGAGGATCTGCACGCCCGACTGCGGCATCTTGTTCCAGTAGATCGGCAGCCCCGCGCCGCAGAGATACGAGCCGCAGGCAATCCCCAAGCCCCTTCCCTTAGGCAGCGTCGCGCGCTTTTCTTTCCAGCCCGAGTGCTCGGCCACCTGGCGGATGCACTCTTCCAGCCCGATGGAGCCGATCTTCAGCCAGTTGGCGGTCAGCGAATCGGGCTTGGCCACCATGTTCAGGCGCATCTCCGCCGGGTCGAGGCCGAGCTTCTCAGCGATCTTGTCGAGCTGGACTTCCTGGCCGAAGCGCGGCTGCGGCGTGCCGTGCCCGCGCTTGGGCCCACACGGCGGCTTGTTCGTGAACGTGCGGCAGGCGTCGAACTTGTAGGCCGGCAACTCGTAGGTCACGGTCTGCAACGCGCCGGTATAGAACGTGCTCGCAACACCATAAGAGCCGTAGCCGCCGCCATCCAGGAGCGTCTGCAGGTGCATGCCGGTGAGCTTACCGGCCTTGGTGACGCCGGTGCGCATCTTCATGAGCACGGGGTGGCGGCCGCGATGCATGTAGAACACTTCCTCGCGGGTGAGGCAGATCTTGACCGGGCGGCCGAGCATGAGCGAAGCCCGCGAGACGACGATCTCATGGTTATGCAAATCGCACTTTCCGCCGAAGCCTCCGCCATTGGGGCAGGCGATGACGCGGATATGCGCCGCGGGAATTCTGAGCGCGCGGGCCAGGGCGCGATGGATGTAGTGCGGGACCTGCGTCGAGGACCAGAGCGTGAGCTTGCCCTCGCCATCGGGCGCCGCGACCGACGCATGCTGCTCGAGCGGCAGGTGCGTGTTGCCCTCGAAGTAAAACAGGTCTTCGAAGACATGGTCCGCGCCTGCGAGCGCCTCGCCGACTTCGCCGAACTCAAAAGCCTGCAGCCGGTGGATGTTGCCCTGCTCGCCGTAGTCGTGGATGCGCGGCTCGGGGTTGGCGAGCGCCTCTTCTGCAGACGACACGGTGTTCAGCAGCTGGTACTTCACGTCGATGAGCCTGAGCGCCTCGTCGGCGGTCTGCTCGTCGCGCGCCACCACCGCGGCGACCGGATCGCCCACATACCTGACCCGCTCGTTGGCGAGTGGATACTCGTCCTGCGTCACGGGCAGGATTCCATAGGAGATCGGAAAATCCTTACCTGTCAGCACAAGGTGCACGCCGGGATGCGCTTGCGCTTTCGAGAAATCGATCGACTCGATGATTGCGTGCGGATGCGGCGAACGCAGGAGCTTGCAATGGACCATGCGCGGCAGCACCACGTCGTCCGCAAATTTGGTGAGCCCCGTGACCTTGGCACGCCCGTCCACCCGGCGGCGCGGCTTGCCGACCGTATCGAAGCGCGTGCGCGGCTTGAGTTTCTCGGGGGCGTTCACGCCGGCACCCTTGCTGCGTTGATTCGTCTTGCCGCCTCTTCGATCGATTCATAAATCTGCTGGTACCCCGTGCAACGGCAGAGGTTCCCCGAGATCGCCTCACGGATCCGCTCGCGTGACGGATTCGGCTCGGCCTCGAGCAGTGCTTTGGCCGTCATGAGGATGCCCGGCGTGCAGTAACCGCACTGGGTGCCGCCGAGGTCGGCGAAGGCCGCCTGCAAGGGATGCAGCTGCGCGCCATCGGCCAAACCTTCGACCGTCTCGATCCTGCGGCCTTCGCATTCGACGGCCAGTTCGAGGCACGCGAGCAGCGGCTGGCCGTCCACGAGCACCGCGCAGGCGCCGCATTCGCCCAACTCGCATCCGTGCTTCGTGCCGGTCAGGTTCAGGTCCTCGCGCAAAACTTCGAGCAGGGTCTTGTAGGGGGCGAACGACACCGGCTGCGCTTCGCCATTCACTTCAAAGGTCATGTGGACTCGTTGCATCGATCGCCCTTGGGGAAAGTTCTAGCCGGACCTCGTGCCGTACAGCATCGTCACGTTCACGCGCCGGTTTTCGTAGCCTTCCTTGAACCGGAAAGCATCGGTCTCGTGAAAGAGGTCCGAGTCGAAGATCACGGCGCGGTTCGAGCGGTAGGCAATGACCTGCTTCTTCGCCTGGACGGATTCCAGGTAGGCGTAGATCCGCTCGTGATCATGGTTGAAGTGCTTGAGGCTCCAGCTGCGGGGCGCATCATGGGAGTAGACGACGAGCCCTCCGCGCTCCGGATCGAGGTTCGCTTCATCAGGCGTGACCCAGAAATTCACGTTGACCGCGGCGACGTCGCCATGCACCCCGATGCCCGCATAGTGCGAGTCGTACTTGTAAGCCCACATGGTCTGCATCGCGTGCTTCTGGAGCGTGCGAGGCATCCGGGTCCGCAACTCGGATGCGATGCGCAGCAGCAGGCGGCCGGAGAACCCGTCCTGCATGTATGCGCCGAGGTACCCGCCCTTGAGCTCGTTCCAGATCGTGCTTTCCAGGCAATACCCCCGCAGGGCTGCAAGCGCCTCCGGGGTGAGCAAGCCGTCGATGTAAACGCAATTGGGCTGCGAATCGAAATAGCGCTCTTCAATGCGACGCCAGTCGAGATCAGGGTTGACCAGCGGCCCTGCGGGCGGCCGCGGGTCCGGCGCGTGCAAGGGTTGCTTGTAGGCACGCGCCAGCATCGGATGCCACTCCGGGTTCAGCGCCACCATGCGCCCGGCGTCCTTCGGCAGGATCGGATCGTTCAATGCCGCGCGGTAGCCTTCGATCACTGGCTGGATTTCAGGGCCGACCTTCCCCGAGTCGCGCAAATATTCGAACTGCTCGATATCGTGGACCAGCTTGTAGCGCGCGCAGGCCCAGTCGGCGTCGCCGATGTTGCGCTCGTCGGTGCGGGCCAGGTGCCCCGCGACGTCTTCCGCCGTCCACGGCTCGCCCCGGTTCACTGCACGGGCGCCGAGCAGCAAATCTGCGGCCTCGTCGATGCGTCCGGCATCGAGCCTCAGCAGCCCCAGGTTGAACCGGGCAAAAGCCGAGTGCGGGTCAAGCTCGATGGCCTTGGAAAGAAGCCGGTCGGCCAGCTCCACGTCGCCTGAATCCCGTGCGCTGTCGCCCGCGACACAGAGCGCATCGGTGTTGCCTGGCTCCGCCTCGACCGCCTTTAGATAGGCTTTCAGTGCGTCGCCGGTGCGAGCCGTATCTTGGTAGACCGCCCCAAGCGGCAGGAGGATCGATGCGCGAGGCCCGAATCTCGGCACGAGTTGCTCGAACTTCTCCATTGCGATCGCAGGTTCGCCGGTGGCCACGTACGTCCGGGCCTCTTCAAGCAGCGGCTCGATGGAGTCCGGCTCGAGGTCGCGCCACATTGCGCAAAGCGCCAGCCGAATGCCATGGGCCGACAGCCGGCGCGCGTTTTCGAGGGCGGGCGGAATGATCGCCAGCGCCTCCGATCCGCGTCCGACCGCGATGAGGGCGCGCACCAGCGCGTGGCCGGTCTGGGGTTCCAGCCGCCCGAGAACGTACGCCCGCTCTGCATGGTCGATCGCCTCAAAAGGATTCTCAGCATCGAGGCAGAGTTCGGCGCGTGCCGCGCAAACGAGCGCATTCGCGGGGCGCGCGGCGCAAGCCCGCTCGACCAGCGCGAGTCCTCCCGGTGTGGAACGAGCCCGGGCAATTAACGCGGCGTCATCGATCTTGCCCGTCACCCACCCCAACATGAATTCCTTATCCGCC
The DNA here is from genome assembly GCA_025352885.1 of Pseudomonadota bacterium. Lineage (GTDB taxonomy): Bacteria > Pseudomonadota > Gammaproteobacteria > Burkholderiales > SG8-39 > SZAS-79. Next base: position 7,114 of record JANXRZ010000047.1, read on the forward strand.
TCGTTCAGCGGCGGTTGTTCGGAACGCCGCCGGCCGGAAGACATCGTCTCCACGCGCAGTTCCAGGCGATCTTTGAGCTTGCCGAGCCGCCGACGAAGGCGCGTCAGCACGATTTGGCCTGCTTCGGGCGCGACCGGGCCGTCGGCACGAGACCGCGGACGAGATAGTCCGGCAGCGCCCGCGCAATTTCTTCGACGGATTGCGACCCGTCCGGCCGGTACCAGCGCGCCGTCCAATTGACCGCGCCCAGCATCGCCCGCGTGACGAGCGCCGGATCGCAGGGAGCGAACTCGCGGCGCTTCACGCCTTTGGTCACGAGCGCGCGAACGGCGCGCTCGTAGCCATCGCGCTTTTCCACGATCTGCCGGCGCAACTTGTCTGGAAGCGCTTCGACTTCGAGATGCGCCGTGGCGCCTTCGAGTTCGTCCAGCGTGCATTGCAGGTGTGCGGCGAGGATCGCGCGGAGCTGCTCGGCCGCGGGCGCGGCCGTTGCGCGCGCCGCCTCAACCGCCGTGTGCATCTGCTCGAGCGTGCGGTCCTGGCAGAAGTAAAGCAGCTCGTCCTTGCCTCGGAAGTAGTAGTAGAGGTTGCCCGGCGAAAGGTCAGCCTCTTCGGCGATCTCGCGCATGCCGGCTGCGGCAACACCCCTGCGGCGGAACACGCGGGCGGCCGCGCGCAGGATCTCGAGCCGGCGGGCCTCGCTTTTACGGCTGGTGCGCGTCGGGGCCGGCGCGCCGGCTGAAATCGAACCAGGATTCAGAATTTGAACCATGGTTCGAATTTTACGCCGCGGGCATTCCCGCGGCAATGAAATAAGTCGCTTTTTCGGGCGATTAGCCGACGAGCGCCGGCAACGTCTCGCCGATCGGCTTGTGCAGCACGGCATCGGCGATGCGGTCGAACTGTGTCGGCTCGGCATTGATGATCACGAGCCTGGCCCCCGCGGACTTGGCGGCCGGCACCACGCCGGCGACCGGGTAAACCTGCAGCGTCGTGCCGACTGCGATGAGAAGGTCCGCTTCTACGGCAGCTTCGCTCGCGCGCTCCATGACACCCGGCGCAAGGCCCTCTCCAAACAGGATCGTGGCGCTCTTGAGGATGCCGCCGCACTCGCCGCACGCCGGATCCTCTTCGCCCGCGCGCACACGGTCGAGCGTCGGGAGCATCGGGCCGCGCCAGCCGCAATCCCAGCAGACGACCGAGTGCATGGTCCCGTGCACTTCGATCACGCGCTCCGGCGAGGTGCCGGCTTTCTGGTGGAGGCCGTCGATGTTCTGCGTGATGAGCGCATGCAGCTTGCCGAGATTCTCCAGCTCGACGATCGCCTTGTGCCCGGCGTTGGGTTGCGCGGTCCACGCCGGATTGGAAAGGCGCTTTTGCCACGCCTTCCTGCGCACGCCGGCATCGGCAAGGTAATAGCGGATGTCGGAGAGTTTTTCCGCTTCCGGATCACGCGTCCACAAGCCGTTGGGCCCGCGGAAATCCGGGATGCCGGATTCAGTCGAGATGCCAGCCCCGGTGAGGACAACGACCCGCCTGGCGGCTGCAACCCAGCCTCGGATGGATTGAATGTCCGCGCTCATTGGCGCATTCTAAACGAGCGGGGACTGTACTTGTACCGGTACGCTAACTGACGGGATAGCCAATCGCAGAGCCAAGCTTAAAATGGCAATGTTCAACAATTGCAGGGTTCTGCCTACTTGAAGTGATAGTTGCCCATGCCAAACAGGCCGAGCAGCCCGATGATGATGAGGTACAGGGCGACGATGAAATTGAGCAGCCTCGGCATGGCGAGGATAAGAATGCCTGCGATCAACGAGACCAGCGGACCGATGCCAAGCGTGATGTTCATTTTTCGAACTCCTGTGTGCAGTGGCGCTTTATAGCGCCTTGGCGGCGCAGGAACAGTGCACCACCGAACACAAGTCGGGTGGTTACTTCTTCTTGATGCCGAGCTTCTCCACCATCGCGCCGGTGCGCGCGTACTCCTCGACCAGGAAGCGCTGCACCGCATCGCCGGCCGGCAGCTTCTTCATGTCGATGGCGGTCTTGTTTGCCATGTCGAGATACCCGGGCGAGCGCGCCGCCTCTGTAAAGGCGTCGGTGATGCGCTTGGCCAGTGCGGGTGGCAGGCCCTTCGGCGCGAAGAGGACGTAGGTAAACGCGGCCGAATATGGATACCCCTGCTCCATGAGCGTCTGGGCATCCGGCGCGAGTTCGTAGCGCTCGCCGTACATCGAGGAGAGCACGCGCATCGTCTTCGCTTCGACGTACTTGCCCCAGACCGGCGTGGAGAGCGCCGCCGCGGTGACATGCCCCCCCATGAGCGCGTTGGCCGACAGGGCTTCGCCGGTGAACGGCACCATCGTGAAATTCACCTTCGCGTCCTGAGCGAGCAATTGCACGACCAGGCTCGAATTGGTACCGGCCCCCGCAATCGCGATCGAGATCTGCCCGGGATTGCGGCGCGCGAACTCGATCATCTCGTTGAGGTTCTTGTAAGGGCTGTCGCCCTTGACGACCAGCGCATTCGTGACCCGGCCGGTGGCGGCGAGCGCCGCCGTGCGTTCAATCAGGTCGGCGGGCACGTCCTGGAAGAACGGCGCGGTGGTGAAGCTGTTGCTCGTCGCAAGGCCCAGCGTGTAACCGTCCGGCGGCGCCGACACGACATACACCGCGCCGAGCACGCCGCTCGCGCCCGGCTTGTTCAGCACGATGATTTCCCAGCCAGTGATGCGCTTGACCTCCGCCGCCAGCACACGCGTGACGACGTCGGTCGAGCCGCCGGCCGCGAAGCCCACGACCAGCTGGATGACCTTGTTCGGGAAGTCGCCCTGCGCGAGGGCGGGCGCGATACCAAGGAGCGAGAGCAGCAGGGTTGCGGCCAGGTTCTTCATGAAAGTCCTCGTATGGAAAGTGGGGGCGGCCTACAAGCCCAGCGCCGCCTTGGCAATGATGTTGCGCTGGATTTCGCTGGTGCCGCCGGCGAGCGTGAGCTTGCGCAGGTTGAGGTAACGCGTGGCGACGGCGCTTTCGAATTCTTCGGCTTCGTCTTGTGCCGAATGCACCTGTCCCCGCGGACCGGCGGCCTGCAGCATCAGCTCGGACAACGCCTGGTGGATCTCGGTGCCCTTGAGTTTCAGCACGGACACCTCCGCTCCGGGCGCCTGGCCCGTGCGCCGCATCTTGTCCAGGAAGCGCAGGTTCGTGAGCTCCAGCGCCATGAGTTCGACCTCGACCCGGCTGACGCGGTCGCGGAAACGAACGTCTTCGATCAAGGCTCGCCCATCCTTCGTTTGCTCCTGCGCATAGCGCTTGAGCGAGGCGAGCGTGCGCTTGGCGATGCCAATCCGGGCGGCGTTCAGGCGCTCGTAGCCGAGCAGGAACTTTGCGACGGCCCAGCCCTGCCCCTCCTCGTGAATGCGATTCGCGACCGGCACGCGCACGCCGTCGAGGAACACGACGTTCAACTCGTGCCTGCCATCCATGAGATACAAGGGACGCACCTCGACGCCCGGACTGCGCATGTGGATGAGCACCACCGAGATGCCGGCCTGCGGACGTGCAGTCGTCGAATCCGTGCGCACGAGACAGAACATCCAGTCCGACCATTGCGCGAGCGTTGTCCAGATCTTCTGGCCGGTCACGACGTAGTGATCGCCGTCGCGTTCTGCGCGCGTCTTGAGTGCAGACAGGTCCGACCCTGCGCCCGGCTCCGAATAGCCCTGGCTCCAGAACTCAGTGCCGTCGTAGATGCGTGGGAGGAAGCGCTTTTTCTGGTCGTCGGTCCCGAACTCGAAAAGCACCGGCGCGCAAAAAGAGAGCCCGAATCCCGGCATGTGCGGCGCACCGGCTAAGCCCAGTTCCTCCTCGAAGATGTAGCGCTCGACCACGTTCCACCCGGTGCCGCCCCACTCTTCGGGCCAGTGCGGCGCGACCCATCCCTTGTCGGCCAGAATGCGGTGCCAGCCCATCACTTCTTCTTTCGTGAGGTCGGCGAGCGCCTCGACGCGTGCCTTGAGCGCAGGCGGAAGCGCCTCGTCGATCCAGGCGCGAACCGTCCGGCGAAACGCGACCTCTTCCTGCGAGTAGGACAGATCCACGGTCAGCCGGCGTCGCGCGCGAACGCCTCGCGCAATTCGTACTTGAGCACCTTGCCCATGCTGTTGCGCGGCAGCGTCTCCAGGAAGCGCACATGTTTGGGCTTCTTGTAGCTCGCGATGCGCTCGCGGCAGTGCGCGACGATGGCCTCGGCATCGCCCTTGGCGCCGGGACGCAGCTCCACGAAAGCAGCGACGGCTTCCCCGAAAATCTCGTCCGGCACCCCAACCACAGCTACGTCCGCGATGTCCTTCAGTTCGAGGATGGTGGCCTCCACCTCTTTCGAATAGATGTTGTAGCCGCCCGAGAGCACCAT
>JANXRZ010000050.1 GCA_025352885.1 Pseudomonadota bacterium
GTCGATTGCGGCATGGCGATCAATCCTTCGATCGTCATCGCGCAGATGCAAAGCGGCATCGTTTTCGGCTTGAGTGCGGTCCTGCATGGCGAGATCACGCTCAAGGCCGGACGCGTCGAGCAATCCAACTTCCACGACTATGCGATGGTCCGCATGGCCGAGTGCCCCGCCATCGAAGTCAAGATCGTCGACAGCGGCTGGGACCAGCTCGGCGGCGTCGGTGAGCCGGGAACGCCCCCGATTGCGCCCGCGGTGGCCAACGCCGTCTTGGCGGCGACCGGCCGCCCGGTCCGCCGCTTGCCCGTTAAGTTGTGAGGCGAAGTTTTAACGCGTCGCTCTACGGCCGCCAGGCTTCGTTGTAGTTTTCCGCGCCGATCTCGCGCACGTCCTTGAGCCAGTCGCCGTCGTAGGGCCACGCTTCGGGCGCATCGGGGCTCGGTCCCTGCCAGAAGCGGGAGAGCGGCCCGTCGCCGACTTTCTCGAGCGACCACGCCTGCCGGCGGAAGGTCCAGCTCTCAGGCACGAGGCGATGCGCCTGCCTGAAGTGCTCGATCGCCGCCTGGTGATGACCGTCCATCTCGAGTTGCGTCGCAAGCTGGAAGTGGGCATGGCCCAGCGCTTTAGAAGCGTCGCGCGGACGCGAGCGCTTCAGGACCTCATCAGGCGGCAACGCGAACTTGCTCGCTGCGCCCTTCTCCAACCAGTCCCGCAGCGCGGCGTGATACGCATCGGTGTCTTTCCGGATCTTCGACGCCTCGGACATGATGTCCACGAAGCGTTGCGGCAAATCGGGCGGCAGCACGCGCGACGGCGTGCCTGCAGGTGGTGGAGGCGCCGGCGCAGTCTCCGCAGGGCGCACGATCATGCCATTCTCGTCGATCCACACGCTCATGGGAATGTTCGTGATGCCGAACAGGTCGGCCAGCACGTGATGCCGGTCGATCAACGAAGGATGCTGGGGTTTCGCCGCTTCGATGAAAGCGCGGCAGCCTGCGTCACCCTGCGTGTCCAGACCGACCGTGACGAGCTCGAATCCCTTGGGGGCCAGTTCATTTCGAAGTGCCTGCCACACGGGCAGGTCGCGGGAGCAGCCTCAGTACGGTGCCCACGCGTAGAGCAGCACCTTCTTGCCGCGCAGGCTCGAGAGGCGGAATTCTTTTCCGTCCAGGTCGGGCAGGCTAAGGTCCGGTGCTTCTGCACTTGCGAGCGCGCGTGACCCGACCGACGCCGGACCGAGCGCCCAGAGGCCGTGCTCCGGTGATGCGGCAATCGGCATGCCCATGTCCTTGGCGACTTGCGCCACGTCGACCGGATCGCCGGCGGGCTTGGACAGCGGGATGCAGATCTCGCCGTGGCAGGCGCCCTGCGGCTTCAGGTGCCAGCCGGTGCCGGATTCGAATTCTCTTTTGGGGATGGTGAGGGATCGCAGCAGCATTGTGTGTACCTCGGTAAGCAGTTATGTAAACGTGCCTTCAAGCCAGGATCCAAAAATGCCTTGGCAGTAATTTGGCTGGAGACCCAGCAACGGCGCGGACCTGGAACGAATTTTGGCAGCAATGCGTTTTACTGGATGACTTCGTCGGCCCGCAGCAGCACCGCCTGCGGAATCGTGATGCCGAGCGCCTTGGCCGTCTTCAGGTTGACCGTGAACTTGAACTGCCGCGGCTCCTCGATCGCCATTCCGGCGGGCGTTTCGCCTTTGAGGATTCGCGCGACGTAGTGCGCCGCGCGCCTGTAGATGTCCGCAAAGTCAGGGCCGTAGGTCAGCAACGCTCCCGCCTCGCTGAATTCGCCGACCTCATGCATGGTCGCCACTTTGTACTTCAGCGCGAGACGGGCGATTTCAGGTGCAAAGTCCGAAACCGCAGTGAAAAGCGGCATGATCAGCGCCTCGGCCTTGCTCTCGACGATCTTGCGAAATGCCGGCTCGAGGTCGTTGAGATCGGTTGCAAGGTTCGGCACCGACACCTCAACCAGCGTGACGCCCAGCCGCTTGGCGGCG
>JANXRZ010000081.1 GCA_025352885.1 Pseudomonadota bacterium
CGCGAGACCTGCGTGACCTTGTGGCCCAGGCGCAGCGCCGAAGCTATTGCGGGCAGGCGCGAAAGGGGCGCGAGATAGTCGTCAATCATCTGTCCCGCAGTCGGGAGCCCATCCTTGGGCGGCGCCATCCAGCCGGCGCCCTCCAGTAAACGAACCGCTTCGGCGTCGATGTTGAAGCGCCAAGGCGAAAACAGTTTCACCGGCCGATAACTCTCAAGGTGCGCCGCGATGCGCTCCCCCGCTTCGAACACGAGCGGCGTGAAGCCCCTCGCATGCAGGTGAGCAGCCGCCGCAAGGCCGATGGGGCCCGCGCCGATGACGGCGATCGGCAGGATTGAAGGATTCAGCGGAATGCGGTCCATGGTTGTTTTCCTTTTTTGCATTCAGGTCATACCGAGCATCTTGAGCACGCCGGCCGGTGCATCGGCGCAGCACTCCTGCAAGAGGAAGGCGCTCAGGCGCTGAATGTCGGCGTACTCCGCGCGGCACAACAATTCGCGGCCCGCTTTTTCCTGCGAGAGGAGTCCCGCGCCGGCGAGCGCCGCAAGGTGATGGTTGAGGGTCGATGCCGGGATTCCGGAGGAGCGCTGGAGCGTCGTTACGCTCAGCCCCTCCGCTCCCGCGCGAAGCAGCAAGCGGTAAACCTTGAGCCGCACCGGGCTGCCGAGTGCCGCCAGCATCGCGGCCGCACGTTCTTCGGCGAGGGCTGGCTGGCATTTCCGGGCGTTCATGAGATAACTATAACACTAGAAACGTAGTTGTATATCGAATCGCGATGGGCGGGAACAACATGAACGGGCAGCCGGCCGGGCGGTCAGGGGAACCGGTTCCAATCGAGATGCTGGAACGGCAAGGCAGCTGCGGCGGCGCGGCTTGTGAACTTACATCGAAACGAGTGCGGCCGGTCGGTAAAAGGAGCCTCAACGCTAGGGTCTCCCCTGGCGCTGAGCTTTATTGCAACTACGAGCTTACAGACAACACGGCAGTCCACAGGCAGCTGCGAAGGCGAATGTCGCCGCCGCAAGCATTACTGCAGCGCTTGCCGCTACCACTACGCGTTTCACGTTCATAAAGTACCTCCAGTAAGAGGATCGGCAGGATTTGCCGCTTCGGTCAGGCGTCGATTTGACACGTGCCCGGCGAGAATGTTGCAGGTTCCAGTCGCTGGAAGGTCAAACTCAACTGCTATTCGGCCTTCGACCCGAAAATTCCTTCCACAACCTTGGGCGCGCCAGACCGAAGAAGTTCAGCTGGCGACTGCGCCTCGAGGGCAATCGCTCGAGCGCGCAACGACTCCATCATTTGCCAAAGCACTGCGGACATCGACAATGACAAGCAGCCTCAATGAGCAGAATGGCCTCGTGGTTCACCGCGCCTTGCCCCGGAATTCGCGGTCGTTATCCGGCGGCATTCCTGGACGCAGCGCCTGCAGGCCTCGGCGCATTGCCTGCAATGATCATGTTGGTGTTTGCCGCACTCCTCGCTGCAGGCTTCGCAAAGATCCGCGCAGAATTCGCAGAGTTCGCTTGAAAATTCGCTGTTGCGGGACATGTAGGACGCAGCCAGCCTGCAGATCGCGGCGCAATCGGTATCGAGCTCGACGCAGCGCGCCATCACTTTTACGTCGTCTTCCTTCAGGCATGCCGCAGCGCAGTGGTCGCATGCGTTCGCGCAATCGTTGCAGGCCTGGATGCAGGATTCGTATCGCTCGTGTGTCATGGGAATGCCTCCCGTCTTCGCCCTGCCCCCCGGCCCGGTTAGGTCTGCGTTTGCGTGGGAAGTTCCCTTGCGCTTCGTACTAACGGCGCGTTGTATCCTTAATCTTTGATCTTCGGAGGCAAGCGTGGGCCCTTTGAACATCGGCGAGGCAGCCACCAGCGCGGGCGTGTCCCCGAAAATGATTCGTCATTACGAGGACATTGGGCTCATTCCGAAGGCAAAGCGCACGGGCTCCGGGTACCGCATGTACTCGGACAACGAAATCCACGTGCTGCGATTCATCCGGCAGGCTCGGAGCCTGGGCTTTTCGATCAAGCAGATCGGCGAACTGCTCGGCCTGTGGCAGGACCGGCGCCGCGCCAGCAGCAAGGTCAAGCGACTCGCGCTGGACCATATCAATGAGCTTGAAGCGAAAATCGCGGAGATGCATTCGATGAAGGCAACGCTTGAGCGGCTGGCCCTTCACTGCCACGGAGACGACCGGCCGGAGTGCCCGATCCTCGAATCCCTCGCGCACCCGGCGGCGGGGTCGACCGGCAAGCGGGTAAAGAAAGGCGCTTGACCTTCCTACCGTGGGAAGGTTCAAGCTGCACCCATTCGAACCGCACCAGGAAGAACTCATGAAACGAATCGCTTGCGTTGCCGCCCTCTTCGCCCTCCCCTTTGCGGTTCTCGCGCAGTCCGTGCAGCTCACGGAAGGTGAAGTCCGCAAGGTGGACAAGGAAGCCGGGAAGATCACGCTCAAGCACGGCCCGATCCAAAACCTCGGGATGCCGGCGATGACGATGGTCTTCCAGGTGAAGGAGGAGTCTGTCCTCGACAAGGTGAAGCCGGGCCAGAAAGTGCGCTTTGCGGCCGAGGACATCAAAGGCAACTTTACGGTGACGCACATCGAGGCCGCGAAACCGCGCGGACAATGAAAATGGACAAGGACATGGCAGCGCAACACGCGCACCACCACCATCACGGGCACGGCTGCACCCATGACCACGCCGCCACACCCTCTGCACCAGCCGGCAAAGGCGCGACGTACACCTGCCCGATGCACCCGCAGATCGTCCGCGAGGCGCCCGGCGAGTGCCCGATCTGCGGCATGGCGCTGGTGCCGGTCGCGGGCACTGGCAAGGCCGACGATTCCGAACTGCGCGACCTGAGGCGACGCCTTTGGATAGGGACCGCGCTTTCGCTTCCCCTGTTCATCCTGGCGATGTCGCCAATGATCGGCTTGCACGATCTATTCGGCCTTTCGCCCCGCAATCGAGGCTGGGTCGAATTCCTGCTCGGCACGCCCGTGGTTTTGTGGGTCGGCTGGCCGATCCTGCGCAAGTTCTGGCTGTCGCTCGTGCATCGCTCGCTCAACATGTACACGCTGATCGGCCTGGGAGTGGGCCTGGCGTACCTTTTCAGTTTGGCAGCGGTCTTTGCGCGCGGTTGGTTCCCGCCTGAATTTCGCGAGCACGGCGATGCGGTCGGCACATACTTCGAAGCAGCCGCAGTCATCGTCACGCTCGTGATCCTCGGCGATTTCCTCCAGGTCCGGGCGATGGGCCAGACCAGCCAGGCGATCCAGCAGCTGCTGGAACTGGCGCCGAACAGGGCGTGGCGCCTGCGCGAAGACGGCAGCGAGGAACAGGTCGCGCTCGAGGCAGTCGCACTGGGCGACCGCCTGCGGGTCAAACCCGGCGAGAAAGTGCCTGTCGACGGTACGGTGCTCGAGGGCTCCAGCCGCATCGACGAATCGATGATGACCGGCGAACCGGTTCCCGTTGCAAAGACCGCCGGAGCAAAGGTCTTCGGCGCGACGGTGAACGGCAACGGCTCGCTCGTGCTGCGCGCCGAGCGCGTGGGCTCGGACACGCTGCTCTCCCGCATTGTTCACATGGTGGGCGAGGCGCAGAGGACGCGGGCGCCGATCCAGCGGCTGGCCGACCTCATCGCCGCCTGGTTCGTGCAGATCGTGATCGGCATTGCGGTTCTGACGGCGCTGGCCTGGTGGTTCCTGGGACCCGAGCCGCGGTTCGCCTATGCGTTTTTAAACTCGATCGCAGTACTCATCATCGCTTGCCCTTGCGCGGTAGGTCTCGCAACGCCGATTTCAATGACGGTCGCCATGGGCCAGGGCGCGCGCGGCGGAATCCTTTTTCGCAACGCAGAGGCAATCGAGCGCATGCGGGACATCGACACGGTCGTCGTCGACAAGACCGGGACACTCACGCTGGGGCACCCTGCCCTCACGGACTTCACCACCGAAGGCATCGACGAAAATGAAGCGCTAGCCCTCGTTGCCGGGGTCGAGCAATTGTCAGAGCATCCGATTGCCACGGCGATCGTCGAGGGCGCGAAGGCACGCGGCCTGGCGCCTTTAGCCGCAGATGCTTTCAATGCAGCCAACGGCCTTGGAGTGCAAGCCGACCTGGGCGGAAAACGGGTGCTTGTCGGTAGTCGAGCTTTCCTCTCCCAGAACGGAATCGACACCCAACGCTGGGAGGAGCGCGCGGAGGCCTGGCGCGCGGAGGCGAAGACCGTCGTGTTCTTCGCAGTCGACGGGGTCGCGGCCGGTCTTGCGGCCGTTGCAGACCCGATCAAGGACAGCACGCATGAGGCGATTGCGGCGCTCAAGTCCTCGGGCATCCGGGTTGTCATGCTCACGGGCGATTCCAAGCGAACCGCGGAGGCTGTCGCGCGGCAACTGGGCATCGACGAAGCGCTCGCCGAGGTCTTGCCTGAAGACAAGGCGGGCCATGTGAAGCGGCTTCAGGCCGAGGGACGCAAAGTCGCCATGGCGGGCGACGGCATCAACGACGCGCCCGCGCTGGCGCAAGCCGACGTAGGCATCGCGATGGGGACCGGCACCGACGTCGCCATGGAAAGTGCCGGCGTCACGCTTGTAAAAGGCGACCTGCGCGGCATCGCGCGCGCGGCTGCGCTCTCTCGCGCTACGATGAGCAACATCCGCCAGAACCTCGTGTTCGCGTTCGGCTACAACGCTCTCGGGATTCCCATTGCGGCGGGAGTCCTTTATCCGGCCTTCGGCCTGCTGCTGTCGCCGGTGTTTGCCGGTGCCGCGATGGCCTTGAGCTCCGTATCGGTTGTGACCAATGCGCTGCGGCTCAACCGCGTAAAATTGGGTTGATCTTGATCAATACCCGCGCCGAGGCGGCGGTTCACCCTGAGCAAGCCACTGTCAAGCCCGACTAAATCAATCGAGGAACCAATATGAAAACCGCAAAAGCCGCAAAACTCCTACTCTTTACCGCCGCATTCTTCGCAACCGGCGCGTTTGCAGCCGACACAATGATGATGGAAATGAAATCGATGGACGCGAACGGTGACGGGATGATTTCGAAGAAGGAGTTCATGAAGCACCACGAACACATGTGGAGCAAGTTGAAGAAGAACAAGGGCGGCCAGGTGTCGGTGAAGGACATGGAAGCGATGCACGCCGAAATGATGAAAGGCGGCATGCACAAGGAAGGGATGATGAAGGACAAGATGGAGAAGTAACCTACCCCGCGAACGTCAGCGGGCGTCCGTAAACACCGGCGCGAATCCCCCGCCGGGCGTGCGGAAATTCGTGGTCTGTCCCTGATACAGGCGCGCCGCAGACAGCCTGACAGCCCCTGCATATGCATAGTTGCGGACATCGGCTTTAAGCGCCGTCGAAGCCGTTTCGCCGGCTATGTGACGCTCGCTCGGAGCGACCAGCGCCTGCGCGACATAGGTGCTCTGCGTCATTTCTTCCCACACTCGCTTGGTCAGCTTCTCTCCGCGGTATGCGGCCTTGCTGCCATACCCGCCGGCCGGCTTGAAAAAGAGCCGGCGTCGTTCGGTCCAGAGCGCATTGCGATTTTCGGCGGTCACGATCTCGGTGCGCGGGATTGCGGCAAGCAGCGTTGCGACAACCGCGTCGTCGATACCGGTTGCGCGCAGGAACGCCTCATCGCAGAGCAGCGTCAAATTTCGCTTGTCCGCATACAGCGCGTGCGCCCGCGGATGCGGGCTGATGAAGGCTTCGCGGGCCAGATACGCGAGTTTCAATGTGTCGTGGGCAGGGGCGGCAAGCGCGAAATCCGTAAGCCGGTTGTAAAGGAAATCGATGCGCTGCTCGCCGAGCCAGAGCCCGCCGTCCCGTCGCACCAGCTCGCCCGGATCGCAGATCGCGGCCTCAATGCCATGCCGCGCAAAAAGGTGCCGGTACAGCAGAAACTCCGGGTACAGGTATTGGCGCTCGGGGATTTCGTCGACGATCGCAATGGACTTCGGCATCGCGGCCTTGCCCTGCAGGCGCCACTCGGTCATGAAGTCCATGAAGAGTGAGTCCTCGATCGCCGCAGCTTCCATTGGCGCCATCGAAAGCCCGGCGACTTCGGCGCAACAGGAGCGATGCGCGCGGCCCATCACAGCGTTAAGCAGCGCCCCGCCGGGATTCGTGTTGATCTCGATGAGCTTAGGGCCAGCGACTGTCAGATGGAAGTCGAACCCCAAAAGGCCTCCCGGCGAACCGGGATCGAAGCGCGCGATTTCGGGCGCCCAGGAGAGGGCCGCGTCGCAATAGCGAGTTGTCGCGACGACGGCTTCCACCGCGGCTATGACACGCGCCATTTCGTCCAGGTGGGCGCGAGAGACGAACATCGGCACCGACGAAAAAAGATGTGGATGTGACTGCACCATCGACTCGGATACGCCGCGCGATCCAAAATCCGCATCGAGGCCAACGCGGAGCGCTTGTTCATCCAGACTGAGGCAATAGCAGCTTCGGTTCAGTGCCTCAATTGTAGTTCCCGATACGCAGTCGTTCGCACAACCGGCGGGAGGCCGCGCGGTTTCACCGCTGGGTGTCGAATCTTTTTGCATGGCGCCTAGGATACGCGGATTGATCCAGATCAAAACCCAGCGCCCGCGGGGCCCTACTGTGACTCGGGGCGAACATGTCAAACACATTTACCAACTGGGCAAAACAAGACCGGCGCACTATTCGGATAGTTCGCGGCCAATTGAAAGCACCACACGCAATACAGGCGGTTTGCCTGGAATTCCGCCAGTTGTTCTCTTCAGATGTCGAAATGGCATGCGCCTTACGGTCGGATATCGGGCACGCGGTAGCCCTATTGAGAGGTGACGTATTTCCCGCGCTCGACGAGATGATCAATATTCAGACTGCTCTTCGTCTGCTCGCGATTGCCCGAGAAAGACAGCGTGACAGCTGACCCTGGCAAGATCACCGAAAGGCGCGATTGGAGCCATTTCATTTCTGCTGGCTAAGTTCGCCACCGAGCAGACTGGCGCCCCGGTTTGCGGTAATAACATCAGGTTCACTGCTGCACGCATCACCAGAAGAGAAGCCATGACAAATTACCGATGCATTCCCCTAGCAGCTCACGCATGCGTGGTGATGAAGGACGGCAGGATGATGCTCATGAAGGACGGCACTGGGATAGCGCCGATGGATTTCGAAATCACATTGACGGACGGCCGCACGGTCATGCTTGACGGCACAGTAAAAAGCAAGGGCGGGAAAGCTGAGCGCATGACGGAAGGCCAGGTAATGACCCTCGATGGGAAGTTGCGCTGTTAGCTTATAACCGTGAGCACGCCGTGATGAGCGGCGTAAGGCTCGTTTGATCTGAATCAATACTTGCGCCCCCCCCGACCGCGCAACCTGAAGGCTCCTCACTCAGCCGGACCTTCATCATGCGAAAGCTCTCTCTCCCGATTCTCCTTCTTGCCTTCGCCGGCGCAGCGTTTGCCGCCGAGCCGCAAACCATCGACCTCAAGGACGGAGGCAAGATCGTCATCGACAAGGACGGTGCCATGGCACACATGGACGCTGCCGGCAAGCGCGAAAAAATGAAGGATGGCAAGGTCATGGAAGCCAAGGACGGCAGCCGGCTCATGATGAAGAACAACGCCGTCTGGAAGACCATCACCGAGCACGGCACGCTCAAGCCGGGTCACTGAGGGGACATGTCATGACCGCCAACTCGCCAGCAGGCACCGGTGCGGCGCTCTCCCTCACGGTGGGGATTGGCTACGCGCTGTGCACGGTGCTCTTTCGCATGTGGCCGGAGTCCGCCGCGACATTCATGAACGCCCTTTTTCATGGGCTGGACTTCCGCAAACTGCAGGACGGCGCGGCGCTGTTTACCTTCGGCTCCTTCTTCTACGCTCTTCTGGTGATGATGGCCTGGGCCTTCGTGCTTGGATGCATCTTCGGGATCGTTCGTAGCTTCACGGTAAACCCGGTTGCGTCATGAGCAGGGACGTGACAAGTCATCCTAAGGACGCAAACCTTAGCTGGGAGGTCGCGGCCAAATGGGCGTTGACGGTAGCCCTGGTCGCGGCCGCACTCTTCCTGCTTCGCGACCACGAGAAGCATCTCTTCAGCGCCCTGCCTTACATCCTGCTCCTGGCTTGCCCGTTGCTCCATCTGTTTGGCCATCACCACGGCCATGGGCATGACAAAGGGAAAGGCGACAGGAGCAATTGAAGCGGCGAGTTTTCCTCGCTGCGGCGGCGGCCTCGGTGTTGGCCGCCGTGCCGCTTCGTGGATGGACGGCGGCTTCCCGGGTGGCATTGGTCCTCGGTGGCGGCGGTTGCCGCGCGCACGGCCATATCGGTGTGATACGTGCGCTCGAAAAGAATGGACTCAAGCCCGACTTGGTTGTCGGCACGAGCGCCGGCAGTCTCGTCGGCGCGCTATACGCAGCCGGAATGACATCGGACCAGCTTGAAAAGCTCGGACAAAAGCTGGGATCAAGTGCTCTACGGGACTGGATCGTCCCCAAGCTCGGGCTCTTCGGAGGCGATGCGATCCGGCGTTTCGTGACCGAGACCATCGGCGCACGGACGATCGAATCCCTGCCCATACGTTTCGCGGCCGTGGCGACCGAGCTCCGGACTGGCCGGATGATGGTCTTCGAGCGAGGCGATATCGGCTTGGCCGTGCAGGCTTCGAGCAGCATACCTGGGCTGATCGAGCCGCTGCGACTGGGCGAGAACCTGTATGTGGACGGCAGCCTCACATCGCCGGTCCCGGTGAAAGTAGCCCGCGCCATGGGCGCCGGGAGGGTGGTGGCGGTGGATGTCACATTTCCGCCCGAACAGGCAAGCATCGAGAGCCCCTACGACTCGCTTTACCAAGGGTTCTCGATCGTCACGCGAAGATTGGCACTGGACGAGCGCGCGACCGCCGACGTGCTGGTTGCGCCCCAACTGCCTGTCCACAGCGATATGGGGCCGGCGACCATGCGTTCGCTGGTCGAGGCTGGAGAGCGCAGCGCAACGCACGAAATGGCTCGGCTGCGGGCCCTGTTTGGCTGACGATGTTATCTTCGTACTATATAAGAACTAATATTCAAACTACCTCACGACCCGCTTTCCTACTGGTTCTACGAAAATGAATTCTCATGATTCAACCCGGAATTCGGCGCGCATTACCCGGTTGATCCCTTCCGCAGTAGAATCTCCTTCATGCTGAAAAAGTCCTCCCGGCTGGCCGTCGCGCGCATTACGCTGATGCTCATGCTGTTTACGCAAGGCGTCATGGCGTGGGCGGCGTGCGACTTGTCCGACCGGTCGCCTGATCGCGCGGTCATTGCCGCGGCCGAAGTCGCGCCGTGCCATGAATCCGGTTTCGGAGCCGCTTGCCTTACGCACTGCCTGGCGGATCGGCAAGCCGTGCAGAAAGTGACGAACGATGTGCCCGCGCTGCCGACAACGCCCGTTCTCGTCATCGCGGCGATTGCCCAGACGTATGTCCAATCGGCAACCGAGCCGATCTCCGGCAGCCCCTCCTGCACCGGCCCTCCTCGCCGCATCCTGCTGCAGTCGTTCCAGATCTGATTTCCTGAGCCTGTCCGCCGCGCGCAGCGTGTTGCTGCGGGCGAACGTCCGCTCTGGAGATCCACATGAGGTTTTCCGCTTCGTTGTTCGCAGGCCTGCTGGCGCTGGCCTGCAGCCCGCACGCATTCGCCCAACCCCTATCGCTCCCGGACGCCTTGCGCGCCGGCGAAGCGCAGGCACCGAGACTCGCGGCACAAGGCCACGCAGTGAATGCCGCGACGTTCCAGGTTTCGCGCGCCACGGAACTGCCGGATCCCCGGCTCAAGCTGGGGCTGGAAAATCTCCCGGTCTCGGGCAACAACGCGTTCCGCTATGACCAGGACTTCATGACGCAGCGAACGATCGGGCTCTCGCAGGAGTTCCCGAACGCGGCCAAGCGCGCCGCCCGGGGAGAGCGCGCGACACGGCAACTCGGGCTCGAACAGGCGAACCTTGCGGCCCAGCGCACGACGGCCCACCGCGAAATCGCCGCAGCCTGGCTCGACCTGTACTTTGCGGAGTCGGCGAGGCTCACGCTGGTTCGGCTGGCCGACCAGTACCGCCAGCAGAGCGACCTCGCCGCGTCCGGCATAGCAAGAGGCCGCCTCTCGGCCGCCGACGCGTTTGCCCAGCGCATGGCACTCGAGCAGGCCAACGATCGCATCCTCGAGCAGGAGCGCGCCGTCACGAAGGCGCGCATCGCCCTCGCGACCTGGATCGGCACCGATGCGAACCGCCCGCTCGCCGCGCCTCCCGACATCACGCGCCTCGAGCATCCCACCGAGCACCTGGTCGACCGGCTCGCCGAGCACCCCACGCTGCGGCTCTATGCGGAACGCGAAGCCCTGGCGCAGGCCGAAGTGCTCCTCGCCCGCAGCACGCGCGAGCGCGACTGGAGCCTCGAGGTCGGCTATTCGCAGCGCCGCCCGACGTTCGACAACATGATCAGCGTCGTGGTGGCCATCGACTTGCCGATTGCGAAGGAACGCCGTCAGGACCGCGACGTCGCCTCCAAGCTTGCCGAAGTCGAGCAGGCGCGCGCGATGCGCGAAGACGCGCGCCGCATGCACGAAGCGGAAGTGCGCACGCTGCTGGCCGACTGGCACACGGCGGGCCGGCGCATCGAAAGGTTCGATACGGTCCTCGCGCCGCTTGCGCGGGAGCGCGCGGAAGCCGCGCTGGCCGCCTATCGCGGCGGACGGGGTGAGCTCGGTGCGGTCCTCGAAGCCGAGCGGGCGCGCACCGAGACGGACCTCGCAAAACTCCAGGTGCAGCAGGAGCGCGGGCGCGCGTGGGCTGCGCTCAACTTCCTCTACCCGCTGGACGAACACCCGATGGACCATCCGATGGCAGGTCGTTCATGAAAGCGCCCGCCGTTATCGCAGTCGTCGTCGTCCTGACGGCCGCCGCCGGAGTCGGCGGCTACCGCTACGCGATGCACCGCATGGCGCAAACGCCGTCAGCTTCCTCGCATGCAGCCGCGCCTTCGGGCGATCGCAAGGTGCTCTATTGGTACGACCCAATGGTGCCGCAGCAGAAGTTCGACAAGCCGGGCAAGTCGCCTTTCATGGACATGCAGCTCGTCCCGAAGTACGCCGACGAGGACGGCGCCGCAGAGGGCAAAGTGTCGATCAGTCCGCAAGTCGTGCAGAACCTCGGCATCCGCACGGCCGAAGCAACGCTCGGCTCGCTCGAACCGAAAATGGAGGCCGTCGGGTCGGTCGGCTGGAACGAACGGGCCGTGGCGGTCGTGCAGTCGCGCACGGCCGGGTTCGTGGAGAAGCTCCATGCGCGCGCACCGCTCGACCCGATCGCAAAGGGCGCGCCACTGGTCGACCTTTTCAACCCCGAGTGGGCCGGCGCGCAGGAGGAATTCCTCTTCCTGCTGCGGCAACCCGGTTCGAAGGCGCTGGCGGACGCGGCACGACAACGCCTGCTGCTGCTCGGCATGAGCACGGAAGACATCGCGCGCGTCGAGCGGGAAGGCAAGGTGGTGGCGCGCTTCACGCTGCGCTCGCCGCTCTCAGGGGTCATCGCGGAACTCGGTGTGCGCGAAGGCATGACGATTGCGCCGGGCGCTACGCTCTTTCGCATCGTCGACCTGTCCACCGTGTGGATCACGGCGGAAGTGCCCGAGGCGCAGGCGGCCTCGCTCGTTCCGGGCAGCCGCGTCGAAGCGCGCGTGCCGGCCTTCTCCGACCAGGTGTTTCCCGGCCGCGTAGGCGCCATCCTGCCGGACGTCAACGCGACGACGCGCACGGTACGCGCGCGCATCGAGGTCGCCAATCCCGGGCAGCGCTTAAAGCCGGGCATGTTCGCGACTCTGACCCTGACAGGCGCACGCGCACAGCAGGCGGTGCTGGTGCCGAGTGAGGCTTTGATCCGCACCGGTGAGCGCAGCCTCGTCATCCTCGCTGATCGCGAGGGGAAATTCCGCCAGCAGGAAGTCGAGCCCGGTGTTGAGGCCGGCGGCTCGACCGAGATCCGCAAGGGGCTCAAGGCCGGCGACAAGGTCGTGCTCTCCGGGCAGTTCCTCATCGATTCCGAGGCGAGTCTGAGATCGGGCCTCGCGCGTCTCGAAACGCCGAAAGCCGATCCCGCGAAGCCCGCCTCGCCTGCGCTTCACAAAGGCACGGGCGTGGTCACAGGCGTGAGCGCGCCCGACGGCTACCTGGAGCTCAAGCACGATCCGATTGCCTCGCTCAACTGGCCGGTCATGCAGATGGGCTTCAAGGTGCCCGACAAGAAGCTGCTCGAAGGACTCAAGAAGGGCGATACCGTCGAGTTCGAGATGCGCGGCGTTCCGGAGAAGGACGGCGACTTCGTGATCGAGCGCCTGAAGAAGACGACCCAGAAGACCGGCCCATGATCGCCGGCCTCATCCGCTGGTCGGTCGCAAACCGGTTCCTAGTGCTCATCGCGACAACGCTCGTCGGCGCGTGGGGGACGTGGGCGGCGATGCGCACGCCGCTCGACGCGCTTCCCGATTTGTCCGACGTGCAGGTCATCATTCGCACGCCTTTCCCCGGCCAGGCCCCGCGGATCGTCGAGGACCAGGTCACCTACCCGCTCACCACCACGATGGTCTCGGTGCCGGGCGCCAAGACCGTACGCGGCTATTCGTTCTTCGGCGATTCCTTCGTCTACATTCTCTTCGAAGACGGCACCGATCCATACTGGGCCCGCTCTCGCGTACTGGAATATCTCTCTCAGGTGCAGTCACGTTTGCCCGCCTCCGCCAAGCCGGCGCTCGGGCCGGATGCTACGGGCGTAGGCTGGATCTACCAGTACGCGCTCGTCGATCGCGGCGGACGCCATGACCTCGGTGAACTGCGCGCGCTGCAGGACTGGTTCCTCAAGTACGAGTTGAAGACGGTGCCCAACGTCGCGGAGGTTGCATCGATCGGCGGCATGGTGCGCCAGTACCAGATCGTGCTGTTCCCCGACAAGCTGCGGGCCTATGGGATCTCGCACAATCGCGTGGTCGACGCGGTCCAGAAAGCCAACCGCGAGACCGGCGGATCGGTGCTCGAACTGGGCGAGGCCGAATATATGGTTCGCGCGAGCGGGTACCTGAAATCGCTCGAGGATTTTCGCGCGATCCCGCTCTCGGCCTCGGACGCAGGCGTGCCCGTGAAGCTCGGCGACGTGGCAAGGATCCAGATCGGTCCGGAGATGCGCCGGGGCATCGCGGAGCTCGACGGCGAAGGGGAGGTGGCCGGAGGCGTGGTCGTCATGCGCTCAGGGAAAAACGCGCTCGCCACCATCGAGGCCGTGAAAGCGAAGATCGTCTCGCTCAAAACGAGCCTGCCGCCGGGCGTGCAGATCGTCGAAACGTATGACCGCTCGAACCTCATCGAGCGCGCCGTGGCCAATCTGCGCGACAAGCTGGCCGAAGAATTTGCAGTCGTCGCACTCGTGTGCTTCCTCTTCCTCTTCCATGCGCGCTCGGCGCTCGTGGCGATCGTCTCGCTGCCCCTGGGCATCCTCGCGGCCTTCATCGTCATGCACTACCAAGGCGTGAACGCGAACATCCTTTCGCTCGGAGGCCTCGCCATCGCGATCGGGGCGATGGTCGATGCGGCCGTGGTGATGATCGAGAACGCGCACAAGAAACTGGAGGGGCGCCAGGTTTCAGACGATGAACGCTGGACACTCATCACCGAGGCGGCCGTGGAAGTCGGGCCTGCGCTTTTCTTTTCGCTCCTCGTGATCACGTTGTCCTTCGTGCCGGTGTTCGCGCTCGAGGCGCAGGAGGGGCGCCTCTTCTCGCCGCTCGCTTTTACTAAGACTTATGCGATGGGCGCTTCGGCCGTGCTGGCGGTCACCCTGATTCCCGTGCTCATGGGCTACCTCGTCCGGGGACGCATCCCGGAGGAACACGCCAACCCGCTAAACCGCATGTTGATCGCCGCCTACCGGCCGCTCCTCGCGTTAGTCCTCTCGTGGCCCAAGGCGGTCATCGCCGTTGCCGTGGTGGCGCTGGCGGTGACCGCCGTTCCCATCCTCAGGATCGGCGGCGAATTCATGCCGCCGCTGGATGAAGGCGACCTGCTCTACATGCCTTCGGCCTTGCCGGGGCTCTCGGCTGGGAAAGCTGCGGAAATCCTGCAGCAGACCGATCGCCTCATTCGCCAAGTACCGGAGGTATTGAGCGTGTTCGGCAAGGTTGGGCGCGCCGAGACCGCGACCGACCCGGCTCCCTTGGAAATGGTCGAGACCACGATCCGCTTCAAGCCAAAATCCGAGTGGCGCGCCGGGATGACGACCGAAAAGCTCGTCGAAGAACTCGACCGCACCGTACGCCTGCCGGGCCTGTCGAACATCTGGGTGCCGCCGATCAGGAACCGCATCGACATGCTTGCAACCGGCATCAAGAGCCCGCTGGGGATCAAGGTCTCCGGCACGGAGCTCGCAGAGATCGACCGGATCGCCGCCGAGATCGAGCGCGTGGTGAAGGACGTTCCCGGCGTCACCTCTTCCCTTGCCGAGCGTGTCACCGGCGGCCGCTATGTCGAGATCAACGTCGACCGGGCCGCAGCGGCGCGCTACGGCATGAACGTGTCGGACGTGCACTCAATCGTCAGCGCAGGCATCGGCGGGGAGAACATCGGCGAGACGATCGAGGGCCGCCGGCGGTTCCCGATCAACGTTCGCTATCCACGCGAGCTGCGCGATTCGATCGAGAAACTGCGGACCCTGCCGATCGTCACCGACCGCGGCGCGCAGATCCCGCTTTCGGCCGTCGCCTCGGTCGTGCTGGCGGAAGGCCCGCCCATGCTGCGCTCGGAGAACGCCCGGCTCGCCGGGTGGATTTACGTCGACATCCGTGGCCGCGACCTCGCATCGGTAGTAAACGATGCGCGCGCCGCGGTGGCTGCGAAGGTCAAACTGACTCCCGGCATTTCGATCGCCTGGTCAGGCCAATTCGAATACCTCGAGCGTGCGCGCGCCCGCCTGGCGGTCGTGGTGCCGTTCACGCTGCTCATCATCCTCGTGCTGCTGTATCTGGCGTTCTCGCGCCTGGCCGAGGCCGTGCTGATCATGCTCACCCTGCCCTTCGCCCTCATCGGCGGCTTCTGGCTCATCTGGCTGCTCGGCCACAATCTCTCAGTGGCGAGCGCGGTCGGATTCATTGCGTTGGCAGGGCTGGCTGCGGAGTTCGGCGTGGTGATGATCGTGTACCTGCGCCAAGCGATCGAGCACCACTCGCCGAAATCCGAAGAAGAGCTGAGAGCTGCGATCGACGAAGGTGCCGTGCGGCGCGTGCGGCCCAAGGCCATGACCGTGGCGGTCATCCTCGGCGGCCTGGCGCCGCTCATGTGGTCCGAGGGTACCGGCTCGGAGATCATGCAGCGCATCGCCGCGCCGATGATTGGCGGCATGATCAGCGCACCGCTCTTGTCCATGTTCGTGATTCCGGCGGCTTTTTTCCTGTTGCAGCGGCGCAGAATTCGCGAGAATTGATTTGCAAGGCCGGCTTTCCGCCTAGCTCTCCTGCCAACTCGTGGATCGTAACCAGTACATTCAGCGCGAACAGACGCTCCAGATCCAAGCCGCCACGCCGACCCAGATCAGCACGATGACAGCAGCCGCGAAGTAATTTCCGGGCTTGTTGTTCTTGTCCGCCAGCCAGAGATCCGCTTTCGAACGCGACTCGGCAATCACATGAGGCGGAAGCAGCTTCAGCGTCAGATAGATCCCGATTGGCACGAGGATGAGATCGTCCAGGTATCCGAGCACCGGAATGAAGTCCGGGATGAGGTCGATCGGGCTTAAGGCATAGGCCACAACCACCGCCGCGAGAATCTTGGCCGAAACCGGCGTGTCGGGATGCGACCGGCTGAACCAAAGCGTCATGACCTGCGCCTTCAATTCTCGTGCCCACTTCTGCAATCGGTCCAGCGCCATCGCGGCATGGTACCCGTTCGCTTCGAAACATCCTGTTTCAAGGTTTACAGGTTGTTGCTGGTGGTTTTCGGGCGTTTGTCCTTAAATTGAATCGTCAATTTGAAGGAGAGACGACATGAAAGTCACCCTCGCTACCGTCGCTTCGGCGCTTATCGCTACGGCCGGATTGGGTCTTGCCGCGACCCCGGCGCTCGCAGACCGCCCGCATGTCGAGTTTGCGGTCACCATCGGCGCACCGGCTTACGGCCCGCCTGTGGTGTATCAACCTGCTGTCCCGGTCTACCAGCCCGCAGCCCCGGTCTATCAGGCCGCCGTCCCGGTCTACGCCAATCACGGATACGCGGATCCCTACTACGACGAGCGCGCCTGGCGGGAACAACGCTGGCGCGAACGCGAATGGCGCCGCCAGCAGTGGCGCGAGCAACAGTGGCGTGAGCAGCGTTGGCGCGAGCGGGAGTGGCGGCGCGAGCACTGGCGCGAGCATCGCGGTTCCCCGTACGGGTATTGACTAGGTGCGCAAGCGCACAGACTCGCGATTGCCAGGATCCGATAGTCCTGTACAACCCGAAGGAGACAAACCATGAAACGCATACTGAAAGCATCGATTCTCGCAGCGGCCGCCCTCGCGGCAACGCAGGCAAGCGCCGCCGTCACATTCTTTGAGCTGGAAAACTTCGGCGGCCGTCAACTGGTCACGGACGGAACGGTCCCGAATTTCGTGGACCGAGGCTTCAACGATCGCGCCATGTCGGCGATCGTCGACGGGGCGCCGGCTGAAGTGTGTATCGACATCAACTTCCAGGGCGGGTGCACGATCCTCAATCCCGGACGTTATCCGACGCTCGGAGAGCTCAGGCATCGCATCAGTTCTGTAAGACCCGTCGCGCGTTATGAGGAACAACGCGGGTACGACCGGGGCAACGACCGCGCGTACGACGATCGCGACCGGGGCAGGGGAGGCGAGGGGCGTTGGGCGAGCGCGACGCTCTTTTCCGGACCCAACATGACCGGGCGCTCGTTCACGCTCGGCGGCCAGGGGGCGCCGAATCTGCAGGGCTTCAACGACCGGGCCTCATCGCTGGTGGTCGAGCGTGGATACTGGATCTTCTGCAGCGAGCCCGGGTTCGGCGGCGAGTGCCGTACTTTCGGACCCGGCCGCTATGAACAGCTGCCGCCGGATCTCGACAATCGGATTTCGTCGGGTCGCAGGATCCACAACGATTATCCTTACGCACGCAACCCTGAGCGCTGACAGCCGATCAGGCGGCCGGATCGAGGTCCGTGCCGCCTGCGCGCCAGCCTTACTTCATTGATCCTTCAGAACCACTTCGCCACCGTCCGCGACAGATCGACCGAGATCGAATTCCGGCACAGCAGGCACCGATAGGTCGTCAGCCCGTTCACGTCGCGGGGCGTAGTTCGATAGAGGTATTCGTGCGGTTCGGAACTCGTACTCATCCCCTGCCTCAGGCCGACACACGGTCCGCAGGACAATGCAGCTATTTTTTGGATGTTGTGCGACATTGGCCTGGATTTGTCGAACTGAAATAGGTGCCAATAGGATACCTATATCTACAGGCGCATCTGTAGGATGACTGCTTAAGCCGTGTAGGAAAACACGCTCTGGCCAGTCGGTAAAACGTCTACTTCCGGTCCTTCTCCGCCACCCGCCCCGACGAAGCGAAAAGCGGCGACGCGGCGCTCGCGGACGCAAGCTCCTTCGCGATCGAAAGCAGCTGCGGCCCGAGGCTCGTCATCCGTTTCGGCGTGAAGCGCACCAAAGGTCCCGCCACCGTAATCACCCCAATCGCAGCTTCGCCCGGGCGTTGCACCGGCGCGGCCATCGCGGTCATGCCGGGCGCATACATCTCGACGATCATGCTGTAGCCGCGCTTGCGGTCTTCGGCAAGGAGCTTCTGCAGCGCCTTGATCGTGGTCGGCGCCTTGGGACCGAACTCGCGCGGCTTGCCGAACCCCTGCCGGGTCACGAGTTCGACCGCACGCTCCTCCGACAGCGTCATAAGCCACGCATGGCCCCCGGCGCTGCACGACAAGCGCACGTCCAGCCCCATATCCGGGTCGTAGCGAAGCCCCGACTTCGCTCCTTGGGCCTTCGCAACGAAAGTCAGCCGGTCCCCGTCGACGATGGCGAGGCGGACAAGCTCGCCCGAAAGCGCAGCCACCCGGTCGATCAGCGGCTGGGCGATATCCACCACGCCGGATTCGGTCAGGAAGCTCAGGCCGATCGCCGCGACCTTGGTGGTGAGCCCATAGTCGCCGTGGTCTCGCATCTGACGGACGTAGCCGCACCGGGCAAGCTCGGCGAGCAGCCGGTGGCTGGCACTGCGCGGGAGGTCGAGGTCCTCCGCCAATTGCCCCAGCGACACGCCTTTGGGATGCCGGGCGAGGTATTCGATGATTCCGAGCGAGCGCTCGACGGTGGTGGGCATGGCGAATTGTAAATTGGAATGCCATTCCAGTTCGGATGTATGATCCGCGCACTCACCAAGGAGGAGTCCAAATGAATAAGTTCGCGCTTCGCGCGGCGGTTGCCTGCGTACTGGTTCCGCTCGCCTGCTTCAGCGTCTCCGCGCAGGAGAAGATCATCAAGTTCGGCCACCTGAACAACCCCGACCACCCTGTCAGCATGGGCGTCAAGCGATTCGCCGAGCTCGTGGGTGCAAAGAGCGGCGGCAAGCTCAAGGTGCAGGAATTCCCGGCTTCCCAACTGGGCAACCCCGTGCCGATGCCGTTCGCCGAGCTCTACGGCGCGCTCGAGGCCAAGGCCGTCGACGGCCAGGAAAACCCGTTCGCCGTGATCCTCTCGAACAAGTTCTTCGAGGTGCAGAAATTCGTCAGCGCGACGAACCACGTGTACGCCGCGAACATCGTCCTGGTCAGCAAGAAGTTCTGGGACAAGCTCACCCCCGCCGAGCAGAAGATCATGAACGACGCCGCAAACGAGACGCGCGGCTATCAGCGCACGCAAAGCCGTGCCGCGGCCCAGAAAGCCGTGGCCGACCTGCAGGCCAAGGGCATGCAGTACAACGACATGAAGCCGGCCGAGCAGGCGCGCATGCGCCAGATCGCCAAGCCCGTCACCGACAAGTTCGCCGCCACTTACGACCCGGCCATCGTCAAGCTCTATAACGCGGAGCTCGCGAGGATCGGCAAATGAGGTTCCTGGTCCTCCACGGCCCCAACCTCAACCTGTTCGGGCGGCGCGAGCCGCATATCTACGGCACGACCACGCTTGCCCAGATCGACGACATGCTCGCCAAGCTCGCCGCCGAGCTCGGCGCGACGCTCGAGACGATCCAGTCGAACCACGAAGGCGATCTCGTCGATTTCCTGCACGCCAACATCGACTCGGCCCAGGGCGCGCTCGTGAATCCCGCGGGCCTGACGCAGCACGGCGTGCCGCTGCATGACGCGATCAAGGCGATGCCCTTCCCGACGCTCGAGGTGCACATGTCGAACATCGCGGCACGGGAGCCGTGGCGCGCGCACTCGATCATCTCGCCGGCGGTGAAAGGC
>JANXRZ010000086.1 GCA_025352885.1 Pseudomonadota bacterium
CGACGCGACAAACCGCAGCCGCTTCCGTAGGCGCCGTAGTACCGGCGGACTTCATCTACGACCAGATTTCCACCGACCTCCTCAACTCCGGAGAACTGGAACGTGAGTATGACGAGATCATCCGCAAACAGCGTGACGGCACCAAGGACGGCGATCTCCGCTCCAGCCTGTGCGCTTTGATCTTCCTTGTCGGCAAACTGCCGCGCACTCCTGGTGCTGACGATGGCGTCAGGGCAAATGCCGAAACGTTAGTGGACTTGCTCATCAGTGATCTGAAAAACGACCGTCCAAAGCTGGAGCAGCAAGTTCCCAAAGCGCTCAAGCAGCTCGTGGATGCCGGCCATCTCATGGCAGTGGAATCCGAATACCGTCTCCAGACTCGCGAGGGCGTGCTCTGGACGCACGACTTCAACCGCCGCCGCACCGCCGCCCTCAATGACGACCAGCGCATCAATTCCAAGCGTGCGGAACTGCTCCGCGACGGAGCCAAGCAGGCGCTCAAGCCCGTATCGTTGCAGCAGGGCACCTCTCGCCAGCCGCGCAAGCTCGCTGTCGAACTTTCCTCCAGCCGTCCCGCTACCAGCAGCGATGAGGTCACCCTCTGGGTGCGAGACGGATGGAGCGACGATGAAAAGTCTGTCCTGAACGACGCCCGTGCGGCCGGAGTTGACAGCCCGTTACTCTTCGGCTTCCTTCCGCGGCTCCACCATGAGGAATTGAAGCAGGCCATTGCCTCCCACATCGCCGCTCAGGAAACACTGGACGCCCACGGTCCGGCCGCCACGCCGGAGGCCATTGAGGCCCGCAAGGCCGTCGAGACCCATTTGGAGGTTGCGAGGCACCGAATTCAGGATCTGCTCGGCCAAATTATCGGAGGCGCGAAGGTCTTTCTCGGCGGTGGGCAGGAGGCCAATGGCATCGAGCTGGCCGACAAGGTTCAGGATTCGGCAGACAGCGCCCTTGTGCGGCTCTTCCCTCAGTTCTCCGAGGCCGATCACGCCAACTGGGGTCAGGTCGTCACCCGCGCTCGCACTGGCGATGTGGGCGCCCTCTCGCAGGTGGGCTACCCCGGCGATGTCACCAAGCATCCAGTCTGCCGTCGTGTGCTCGATTTCATTGGGGCCGGCAAGAAGGGAAAAGACGTTCGCGAAAGCTTCCGATCTGCGCCGTTCGGCTGGCCACAAGACGCCATCGATGGGGCACTCTTTGTCATGCTCGTCGCCGGCAACCTACGCGCCACCACCGACAATGGCCAGCCAGCACAGGCGCAGACGCTCCCGCAGAATCAGGTGGGCGTGGCCCGCTTCTTCGTGGATGTGCCGCCGCTTAATGTGCAGCAGCGGCTCGACCTCAAGGCGCTTTTCCAGAAAGTCGGCATCACTACACAGAACGGCAAGGAGTCCGAGGCCGCTGTGCAGTTCCTGCAAAGAACGCTCACGCTGGCAGAATCTGCCGGTGGCAATGCGCCTAGACCAGAATCCCCCGATGCGCAGGCTGTATGTGCTCTGCAAATGCTCAGCGGCAATGCCCAACTGCTCAAGATCCACGAGCAGAAAGACAACCTCACTGCCAAACTGGCTGAGTGGAAGAAGAACGCCGACGCTATCGCCAAGCGCTGGCCCTTGTGGGAAAGATTACTGGATTGTCACCGCTTTGCCTCAGGCCTGCCGGAAGCAGAGGCTTGCGCCAAATCCATCACCGCCATGACCGATGGCCGCTCTCTGCTGACTGACCCGGATCACGTACCTGAGCTAACCAAACAGCTCACCACTGCCCTGCGCACCGCTCTTGGAAAACTGCAGGGCGACCTCGCCGCGGCGTTTAAGGCCGGAGATGAAAAACTCGCCGCCTCGCAAGTCTGGAGTCGCCTGAACAGCGAACAGCGCGCCACGCTTGTCACTACCTGTCAGCTCACACCGCCAGCGAAAGAGGCCATTGGCACGGACGACGAAATCCTATCCGCACTGCGGACCAGCAACCTGGCAGACCGGCGCAACCTGCTTGATGCCGTGCCCCAACGGTTCTTCCGCGCCCTGGACGAGGCCAGCCGCCTGCTGGAACCAAAGGCCCAGCGAGTGGTGCTACCCGGTGCGACCATCCACAACGCGACCGAACTGGACCGGTGGCTCGCAAGCGCTCGCAAGCAGGTTGAGGAAAAACTCAAGGACGGCCCTGTCATTCTATGAGCACCCTTCCCACGAATCTCCGTCGCCAGTTGGAAAATACAATCAAGCAAGCTCGCACGATCGCGGAGGGCGGCGCGCACAAGGCGCTTGAAGCGCTCGCCGTGCATGAGCCTGATCCCTACCGGCACATGGATGAAACGCAGCGCGGGCTCCGCAAGAAGCTGCGCGCGCAGGCTAAGCAGCTTGGCGATGGCGAGAGCCAGGCTAAGCGCGGCGCGTACGAGATCAAACATCTCGTCGAGAAGCTCGCCTACGACCAGTGGCATCGGCTGCTCTTCGCTCGTTTTCTCCTGGAGAACAATCTCCTCATCTCGCCGGAGCATGGGGTCTCCGTGTCGCTGGACGATTGCGAGGAACTCGCTCCGTCGCTCGGGCTCAAGGACGCCTGGGCTGCGGCGGTCCGCTTCGCTGCGAAGGAACTGCCAGAAATATTCCGCGCCGATGACCCTGCGGGTGCGGTGGACCTGCCCGTGGAGAACCGCAAACCGCTCATCCAGCTCGTCACCGGTTTGCCGGTGGAGATGTTCACCGCAACCGACAGCCTCGGCTGGTGCTACCAGTTCTGGCAGGCAGAGCGGAAGAAGCAAGTAAACGACTCAGAAGTGAAAATCGGCGCGGACGAACTACCGGCGGTCACGCAGTTGTTCACCGAAGACTACATGGTGGAGTTCGTGCTCGATAACACACTCGGTGCGTGGCACGCGGGCAAGGTGCTCGCCGCCAAGCCCACACTGGCCGACAACGCGCAGAGCGAAGTGGAGATCCGCAACTCAGTAACGCTGCCAGGATGTCCGTGGAAATATCTTCGC
The DNA here is from genome assembly GCA_025352885.1 of Pseudomonadota bacterium. GTDB lineage: Bacteria > Pseudomonadota > Gammaproteobacteria > Burkholderiales > SG8-39 > SZAS-79. The sequence goes on from JANXRZ010000086.1 coordinate 2,996, forward strand.
TTCATCCAAGGCAAGAATGGCAAGTGGACTCCCGCCGCCGGCACGTTCGACGGCTGGCCGAAGACGGCGCAGGAACTCACCTGCCTCGACCCGTGCATGGGGAGCGGGCATTTCGTGGTGGCGATATTCGAGAGGCTGGTGGCTTTGCGCATGGCCGAGGAAACGCTCGACGAGCCGGATGCAGTCGCGGCGGTCATCCAAGACAACCTGTTCGGAGTGGAGATTGACCCGCGCTGCACGCAGATTGGCGCATTCAACCTGGCGCTGGCCGCGTGGCGGCGCGTGGGCCACTGCAAGCTGCCGGCGATGAACCTGGCCTGCTCCGGCCTCGCGCCGAATGTGAAAAAGGAAGAGTGGCTGAAGCTGGCCGGTGACAATGGGAAACTCCAGAACGGCATGGAGCGGCTTTATCTATTGTTCAAAGACGCCCCCGTGTTGGGCAGTCTCATCAACCCGCTCGCCGCCGAGGGCGATTTATTGGAAGCCGCGTTCCATGAACTCCAGCCGCTGCTGGAAAAGGCGCTGGCGCAGGAGACCAAGAACGACATCACACATGAAATGGCCGTGACCGCGCGCGGCCTGGCCAAGGCGGCGGAAATTCTCGCCTGCCAGTTCACGCTCGTTGCGACCAACGTGCCTTACCTCGGGCGCGGCAAGCAGGATGAAGTGTTGATGGACTACTGCGAACGTTACCACCCGGATGCTAAAGCCGACCTCTCCACCTGCTTTGTCGAACGATGTCTCGACTCTTGCGCTCCTGGTGGAAGTGCCGTTCTTGTCACTCCACAAAATTGGCTCTTTCTTGGAACTTACAAGAAACTGCGGCAACGCTTGCTGGAAGAAATCCAGTGGGATGCCGTCGCGCGACTCGGCGAGCACGCTTTTGATAGTTCGCAGGCAGCAGGAGCGTTTGTCGCCATGATCGGGTTGACTTGCAGCGCAGTCGACGAGGCTCACGCTTTCGCAGGCATCGATGTTTCGGAACAAGCAACGCCCCAGGCCAAGGCCGCCCTAATACGCGAGGCAAAACTCCGCATGGTCAAGCAGAACGGACAGTTGGGAAATCCGGATTCCCGGATTGCGTTCGAATTCGACAGCATGGCCGTTTTGCTTTCTCGCTTCGCGGTCGCATCGCAAGGCATCCCCACGAGTGATGGTCCGATGTTCGTCCGCAAATTCTGGGAAATCTCGATAATTCGTAATGGGTGGGACTTTCATCAAGGCACAGTGTTGGAAACCTTACTATATGGCGGACGTGAGGACATCATCCTGTTCGAAGAGGGAAAAGGCCGACTTCGCCAAATGAGCGTGGAACAGGAGCGAGACAGACGGCGCGACTTTCAAGGAATAAACGCATGGGGTCAAATGGGTGTGGCAGTGAGTTTGATGCGTGAGTTGTGCTGCACGCTCTATACTGGCGAAAAATTCGACAACAATGTTTCAGCGGTTGTCCTCAACGACCCCAATCTTGTTCCTGCGGTATGGACATATTGCACTTCGCCTGACTTCGCCGAGAGCGTTCGCCAGATTGACCAGAAGCTCAATGTTACGAATGCCACGTTAGTCAAAGTCCCCTTCGATATAGCGCACTGGCAGAGAGTGGCGGCGGAGAAGTATCCGCATGGCTTGCCGAAGCCGTTTTCCAGCGATCCGACGCAATGGCTGTTCAACGGCAACCCTGCCGGTGCAGACCAACCGTTGCACGTGGCCGTGGCGCGGTTGCTTGCCTACCAGTGGCCGCGCCAGGCAGGTTCAAGTTTTCCCGATTGCCCGGCGCTCGGCCCGGATGGTCTGGAGAAGCTGGCAGATGACGATGGCATCGTATGTCTCTCTGCCACGAAGGGCGAAGCGCCCGGCGCCGAGCGTCTCCGTACGCTCCGGGTGCAGGCCCTGGGCAAATTCGACCTCGCTGCTCTGCTGGCCAGCGCTGGCCCTAAGGGGAGCAAAGCCGAGACGCTAGAGGAGTGGCTGCGCGACGAGTTTTTCGAGCAGCATTGCGCACTCTTCCATCATCGCCCGTTCATCTGGCACGTCTGGGACGGCCACAAGAGCGGCTTCAGCGCGCTAGTGAACTACCACAAGCTCACTCACTCCAATCTGGAGAAGCTCACCTACGCCTACCTCGGCGATTGGATCCGCCGCCAGCAGGCGGCCGTCGCCGCGGAGGAAGCCGGCAGCGACGCCAAGCTGGAAGCTGCCAAGCAATTGCAGGCCACGCTCAAGCTCATCCTCGAAGGCGAGCCGCCCTACGACCTCTTCGTTCGTTGGAAACCGCTCTCCAGACAAGCCATCGGCTGGCACCCCGATCTGAACGATGGCGTGAGGATGAATATCCGTCCCTTCATGGCCGAGGACATCCCCGGCGGCAAGAAAGGCGCCGGTATCCTGCGCGCCAAGCCGAACATCAAGTGGGAGAAGGACCGCGGGAAGGAGCCCGTGCGGGACAAGAAGGAGTTCCCCTGGTTCTGGGGTTGGGATGAGCAGAAACAAGACTTCGCCGGTGGCCGCGACTTCGACGGCAATCGCTGGAACGACTGCCACTTCACGGGTGACTTCAAGCAGAGGAATAGGAAGACATGATCAAGTCAGCACAGAACTATCCCATCTCGAGCATCCTGGACACCGAGGTCAAGGTTCGGTTTGTCGTGCCCAAGTATCAGCGCGAGTATGTGTGGAAGAAGACTCACTGGGAGGATTTGTTCGAGGATATCCAAACCAACCCGACAGGACATTTCCTGGGGTCCATCATCTGCATCAACCGAAGCGATGACGCCATTCAGACGCAGGAACTGGAAGTGGTGGACGGACAGCAGCGCCTGACGACCCTGTCACTGCTCTATGCGGCTATCTACGCTCAATTCGCGAAGCTTGGTGACTTGGATGACGAGACGAAGCACGAACTTTACAACTTAAAATGCCGACTGTTAGTGAAAGGCGGAGACAAAGTTCTGCGGGTTGAGCCGTCGTACCAGAACAAGAATTCCCAAGACTACAAGGCGGTGCTGGAGAAGGCGGGCATTCTTCAAGACGTAGAACAATCACCCAACATGGGAAATCGAAGGATCCTGAAGGCATACCGGTATTTCGAAGAGCGGCTAGCCCAGGTGGATGAAAAGGGGGAACGACTGTTCCCTGTTGCGTCGCTACGGCTGCTACTGGAGAAGGTAAATGCCGCGTCCATAGTGAAAATTGAGGTGAACTCGCATTCGGATGCATTCATCCTCTTCGAGTCATTGAACAACCGCGGCGAACCCCTGTCTGCCATGGACTTGATCAAGAATAAGTTGCTGGCTGTCCTGGAGAAGCAGCAGGCGGACAGCATTGACGAGAATTTCAAAAAGTGGACCCGGCTGCTGGAAAACCTAACGGATGATTATTCAGTGCAGGAGCGGTTTCTTCGCCAGTATTACAACGCCTTCAAGTTTAAGGATGAGATTAGCGTCAAGGGTTTCCCGCTTGCAACCCGCTCAAACATCATTGAGATCTATGAGAAGCTGATCGACAAAAATGCCACGAAGACATTTGGGGACCTGTTCGAGAAGGCAAAGCTCTACAATCGGATCATTGCGCCTGATGAAGAAACTGTGGTTCCCAAGGTGGCGCAGCAGTTCCGTGACCTAGAGCGTATCGGTGGCGCACCGGCGTATTTGCTGCTCCTTTATCTGCTCGCGGACCGTTCAAGCGCTGATCTCGCTGCTATTTCCGAATTTCTGGTCAAGTTCCTCGTGCGGCGCAACCTGACTGACCAGCCGCCGACGCGAGATCTAGCTCGCAACTTCATCTCTCTGATTGAAGTGCTGCACGGCAAGCCGTCGGAGGATGCTCTGACGATTATTCGAGATGAGTTCCTCAAGAAGGGATGGATTGCTCCTGATGACATGTTCCGGGCGAAGCTCGAAGGTAATCTTTACGAAGAGAATGTGGATGCGACGCGATTTGTCCTTTACAAGATCGAGGAGTCGCACCAGACAAGAGAGAAATTCACCGATTTGTGGAAGCGCGACAGCCGTGGCGACTTCATATGGACGGTGGAGCATATCTTTCCCCAGGGCCAGAATATTCCGGAAAGCTGGGTGAAGATGATCGCCGGCGGTGATCTGACTAAAGCAAAGGAGTATCGCGAACTGCATGTTCACAAACTCGGGAATCTCACCATCACCGGTTACAACAGCAAGTTGGGTAATAAATCCTTTGCGGAGAAATGCGACCGCAAAGACGCTGATGGGAGGCCCGTGGGATATAAGAACGGACTGCACCTGAATGCCGAACTCCGGGACAAGGATTCCTGGGGGGTGCAGGATATCCAAGCGCGGACAAACAAGCTAGTAGACGAAGCGATGAATCTGTTCTCAATTGGAATCGATTTGCATGAGTGAGACCCTCGGACAACGCATAGCCGTTACCCTGAGAACTGCTGCCCAGGCCTATGCCGCCGGCGACCAAGTTGCGCCATGCGCGGTTCTCTGGACCGATCCCGAGCGTTTGTGGGAATGCGTCATGCCGGAGCTACTACCGATGCTGCCGGAGCTGTTTCTGTTGGGCAGTTATGCAGCGGAAAAGCGCACGGGGCCGGCGCTGTGGCTGCGTTGCATCGAGGCGCGAGTCGTTGACGGTGCGCCGCCGGTGGAAACCACCCCGATTTTTTACCTGCCTGGCATCAGCCGGGAGAAATTGCGGGCGGCAGAAGATTGTTCGCAGGAACTCGCGGCGCTGGTCGAGCTACAGTATCGTGGCGTGATGTGGCTGCATGTGAACGGTAAGGAGTGGACGCCCTACGCCTTCCTGGTTTCCAAACACGGCGGCCTCGGGCTCGATGTGGCCAAAGATCAGGTGACGCTCGACGCGTTGGCCGGCGCTCTTCCGTCGCTGATGGCCGAACCCCTTTCCCAATTGCAGGACCGGCGTCTGGATTCAGAGTTTTTCAACGGGCTGGTGGCACCGGATGCTACTGGCTTGTTGTTGCGCTGGGTGGGTGATTCGGAGGCGTTCAAACAACGCCGCTCGGACGTGGAATGGAAGGCCTTCTGCGAGCAATGCCGAGCGGATTTCCGCTTCGATCCGGTCAAAGACGGTCAGCTCAATGCGGCGAAGCTCCTGGCCGAACGCAGCAACTCTTGGAGCAAGGTCTGGCAGCGTTTTGCCGAGGCTCCGGCGAGTTATCCAGGGATTGTGGAATGGCTGAAACGGGCGGCGCCTAAGAATCCGTCGATGTTCGATTCGTCCGAGGTCTGGCCGAGCATCAACGAAAATGAAGAGCGGACATTGCAGCAGGCTCTGGAGTCGCTGGTGGATCGTCCGCAGGACGAGGTGATTCGTCGAGTTGCTGAACTGGACGCTGAACACGCAGGCCGGCGCGATTACCCGTGGCGGAAGCTGGGGCTCAGTCCCCTGGCGACGGCTCTCGAACCATTAGCGCAACTGGCTAGTTTGTGTAAGACCGCTCCTGGCGCTCCGACCCCGGAGGCGTATGCCGCGTTTTATGCCAGCGACGGCTGGCGCGTGGATGCAGCCGCCCTTGCCACAATGGCGGCATGCGGGTCACCGGAGCAGCATGGTGCGGTGCTGGAAACCGTGCGAGCCGTCTACCTGCCGTGGCTCGAAAACACCGCCCGCCACCTGCAACAGCTTATTCACGACAATGGACAGTCGATTTCCAAGCGCGCCAAGCCAATCGAAACTGCTACGGGACGGCTCGTATTGTTTGCCGACGGACTGCGGATGGACGTCGCCCAGGAGTTGGCGGAGAAATTGACGACGGTTGGTTTTGAATCCACGCAGGACTGGGAGTGGTCAACCATTCCGTCGGTCACGGCCACCGCCAAGCCCGCAGCTTCACCTATCGCCGACGCGGTTCAGGGTGGTGAAGCAGGCGACGAGTTCGCCACGCGGCTGATTTCTACGGGGCAGCTCCTGACTCAGGATCGCTTTGTATCCGTTCTGAAAACACGCGGGTGGCAATTCCTCGCCTCAGAGGAAACCGGAGACCCATCCGAGTCGGCCTGGACGGAAGCCGGCGCGCTCGACAAACACGGACACACCGAAGGCTGGAAGCTAGCCCGCAGCGTTGAAACAGAAGTTCGCGATCTGGTCAGCCGGATCGGTGCGCTGCTCAAGGCCGGCTGGACTGAGGTGATCGTAGTGACAGATCACGGCTGGTTGCTGGTGCCTGGTGGCCTGCCGAAGGTCGAACTGAAGTCTTTTCTGGCTGAAACCCGCTGGGGGCGATGCGCCGCGTTGAAGTCTGAAGCCAAGACCAACGCGCTGGCATTCAAGTGGCATTGGAATCCAGAAGTCATGATGGCAAGCCCGCCCGGAGCCGGCTGCTTCCGCGCCTCCATGGAGTATTCCCACGGCGGCGTGTCACTCCAGGAAATGGTGACACCCGTGCTTCGCGTGAGGGCAGCGCGTCCGACGGGCGGCTCAGCCCGTTTGCTGGAAGCGATGTGGACCGGCGCGAAATGCCGCGTGTCGGTTGGCGGACATTGTATAGGCGTGCGCGTGGATGTCCGGACCAGCCAATCCGACCCGAACACTTCGCTACTGGCAGACAAACAGGCGCGCGAAACCACAGCAGACGACAAGGTGACGGTGTTCCTCGAAAACGATGCTGACATCGGCAAAGATGCCGAGATTGTTTTGCTGGATGCTTCGGGGCAGGTGATTGATTCGCTATCCACCACTCTTGGAAAATAACCTTATGAGCCAACAACTGGACCCCATCGATACGATTGCCACGAAAGAATTTGAAGGCTATGTGGTACGCAAAGACCTCGTGCGCAAATTCAAGGGGCAGTATCCGATCCCAACCTACGTTGCCGAATTTCTGCTGGGCCGCTACTGCGCCTCGGTGAATGAGGATGACATCGCCGAAGGCCTCAAGATTGTCGAGCGTCAGCTCGGCGAAAAGACCATCCGTGCCGGGGAACATGAGCTGTTCAAAGCCCGCGCCAAGGACAAAGGGCAGGTGAAGCTGATCGACATTATCACCGCCAGATTGGATGCCGGCACCGATTCGTTCTTGGCCACGTTGCCGAGCTTGCAACTGAAGGACGTGAGGATCAGTGAGGAGCTGGTCCACGCCAATGAACGAATGCTCACGGGCGGCTTCTATGCGGAGGTCGAGCTTGCCTATGACCCAACCATCGCTCAGGAGAATAATGGCCGCCCGTTCGGCATTGAATCACTTCGCGAGATCCAGTTGTCCAAGCGCGAAGTGCTGCCGGCGCTCTATCAGGGCCGGGAGCCCTTTGCAACGGAAGAGTGGAAAGATTTCCTGATCAGGAGCATCGGCATGGAGCCGGAAAAACTCACCACCCGTGCCCGCGACATGGTGCTCCTCCGGATGGTCCCGTTCGTGGAGCGCAACTACAAC
>JANXRZ010000092.1 GCA_025352885.1 Pseudomonadota bacterium
CAACGGACCCGAAATCGTCGCCGAGGAACTGCGTCTCGCCCACGACAGTCTTGGAGAGATCACGGGTCGATTTTCGAGCGACGATCTGTTGGGCGAGATTTTTTCTAGCTTCTGCATCGGAAAATAGCGAGACGTCCGGAGACGTCCAGCGACTACCGCCGAGTGTGCGAGAAACGCTGATTTTTAAGGCCATTTGCCCCACCTTCGTCCATTGCCCTCCATGGGCAGCCTTGTTATTGTGCCCCCATAGGTGCCCCATGTAGCGTCTCTCGGTGCCCCATTTAGGGGGTCAGAAGATAGCCATGGGGCACGGGGTCGATTTCCAGGGGGCACGCATGGCGCTCAATGACACGAAACTCCAACGATCGCAGGCGAAAGAGCGCGCCTACCAGATCGCCGACGGTGGTGGGCTCTACATCGAGGTGCACCCGAGCGGAAAAAAGGTCTGGCGCATGCAGTACCGGCAAGGCGGCCGCGGCTCGCCCAAGGAGAAGGTGACTCTCGGCGAATACCCCGCGCACACGCTCGCCCAGGCCCGCCTGTGGCGCGAGCAGTGCCGGGCGCTCATCGCCCATGGGCAGTCGCCGGCGGCTGCCAAGCGCGTGGAGAAGGCCGCACAGGCGGGGCGCGCCACCGACACGGTCGCGGCGTTCGCGAACCTCTGGTACGCCGATGTCGTGAGCCGCACCAACAGCGCGCCGCGCAACATCCGGCGGGTCCTCGACAAGGACGTCCTGCCCGCTATCGGCGACAAGCCCGTAGCCGACGTCACCATTCCGGACATCCTCGCGATTACGGACGCTGTGAAAGCTCGCGGCGCGGACCAGATGGCGCTGCAGACCCGGAATGTCATCAAGCGCCTTTTCGCCTACGCAATCGCTCGCGGCAAGACGCGCTTCAACCCGGCCGCCGCCATCGAGGCGCGGTTCATCGCGACGGCACGCAGCCGCGATGTGGCGCTGAGCCAGCAGGAGATCGGCCAGCTGCTGCGCGGCATCTACCAGTCTTCCATCCGCCGGCAGTACAAGCTCGCGCTGCACTTGCTGGTGCTGTGCATGATCCGCAAGGGCGAGCTGATCGGCGCGCGCTGGGACGAGATCAACTTCGAAAAGTCGGAATGGCTGATTCCGGCGGAGCGTATGAAGAAGGACAAGCCGCACCTGGTGCCGTTGTCCAAACAAGCAGTGGCGATGTTCGAGGAATTGAAGGGGCTCGCCAGCAAGTCGCAGTGGGTGCTGCCAAGCCGCAACACGCTGAAGGAGCCGATCGCCCACAGCACGCTCAACCAGGCGATCCGCTCGCTCGACCTCGGCGTGCGGGAATTCGTGATTCACGATTTCCGCCGCACGGCCTCGACGCAGCTGCACGAGGCCGGCTTCAACTCCGACTGGATCGAGAAGGCGCTTGCGCACGAGCAGAAGGGCGTCCGCGGTGTCTACAACAAGGCCGAGTACCTCGCGCAGCGCCGCGAGATGCTGCAGTGGTGGGCGGACCTCGTGGACGCGCAGATCGAGGAGGGGAGGAAGGTCGTGATCGGGCGGTTCGGGAAAGCGTTTCAGGCGGCGTGACGAGCCAATTATCAAAGCAAGAGTTCAAGCTCACGGCGATCGCCGAAGGCAATACCGATGAAGTTGGTCGTTCTACTGCTCCTCGCCGCTGTCATCGGCTTTCTCTTCGGCCGGCGCCGGTCCAGCTCACCGCAAAGCCGTGGCGAAGCTGCGGTAAGAAACGCCATCCAGTCGCACTTCACATCTCCCGACTACCACCTGCTCAACAATGTGACGCTGCGGCTGGAGGACGGCACCACGCAGATCGATCACATCCTCGTTTCCCGATTTGGCGTCTTTGTGATCGAGACCAAGGACTACCGCGGCTGGATCTTCGCCAACCCCCAGCATGCAACGTGGACGCAAGTGCTATTCAGGGCAAAGTTCAAATTCCAGAATCCAATATTCCAGAACCTGCGCCACATTCACGCAGTTCAAGCGCGGCTCGACTTTTTGCCGCCTGGGACGATTCAATCAGCAGTGGTGTTCACCGGCGAGGCGGAATTCAAGACGCCGGTGCCCGCAGGGGTGTTCAGTTTGCGCGGATTCATGGGTCATCTTCGCGAGCAGACTGCCGAGCTGCTTTCAGAAAATCGGGTGCAATTTTCGGTAGGCCGCCTTGAGCCCCGGCGGCCACCCAACTTCCCCCACCTGTGGCCACTTCAAATTCCTCCACCTGCCGGAACGAGCGCCGCGAGTACCGCAGCGTCATCACAAACAGGCGCGGCTTGCGATACTTGCCGCTCACTGGATGGCGCGTCGGCGCTCCCT
>JANXRZ010000104.1 GCA_025352885.1 Pseudomonadota bacterium
GAAACAGTAAGTCGACTCTGACCCCACTTCTAGTATTTGTGGCTACACTTTCTGCCCGAAGAAGGAGAAACCGATGAAGGACCTGACCAAGGGCCCGGCGATGGTGGTAGGGCCCGAAGAGGGCGCTTCGTACTGGCAGCCGGCGCCACACTCGGGCTATATGACGGTGAAGCTCGGACCGCACAACCTGCCGCCCGAGCGGCCGCACAATCCCTTCTCGCCATAACGACGGTGAAGGGGACATGAAGTTCGTCTGGTTCTTCACCCCGCCGGGTTTGGAAAAAGTGGTCGAAGCCGCCGGCAAGCCGCGCAAGGCGGGCGAATCGCGCCCGGAAACCATCGAGCGCCCGGCCAACATGGGCGACGTGCTCAAGCTCGCCGGCTACGCAACCCCTGAAGAAATCCTCGCCTCGTCGGGCAAGTAAGCGGCGCGCGACGCGGCCGGTGCGCATCGCGATCGTCGGCGCGGGGCTCGGAGGCCTCGTCGCTGCCATTGCGCTTCGCCGCGCTGGATTCGAGCCCGTCATCTACGAGCAGGCGCAGGCTTGCGGTGAAGTCGGTGCCGGGATCCAGGTCGGCCCGAACGCCGTGAAGGTATTGCGTGCGCTCGACCTCGAATCGGGTCTCGAGCGGTTCGGCGCGATACCTGAGCATCATGTGGGCCGCAGCTGGAAGAGCGGGCGCGTGCTGTTCAAGTCCGCGACGCGCGTGGCGTGTCTGGAGCGCTTCGGCGCTGCGTTCTACCAGGTGCAGCGCTCGGACCTGCATGCACACCTGCGTCGCGCGCTTCCGGCAGACGCGATCCGCCTTGGCGTGCGCTGCGAGAGCGTGGATGCGGCCACGACGACGATCCGCTTTGCCGACGGCACGCACGAAGCGTTCGACGCCATCATCGGCGCCGACGGCATCCATTCGATGGTGCGAGGCTGTCTCCTCGGGCCGGGAAAACCGCGCTTCACGGGCGTGATCTGCTGGCGCGGGCAGACGACGGCAGATCGCCTTCCCCCCGGGCTCATCGGCCCCGATTCACTCAACTGGATGGGGCCGGGCGGGTGCATCGTCCATTACTACGTGAGGCCCGGCGAGCTTGTGAACTGGATAGCGCACCGCACGAGCGACGTGTGGGCCGACGAATCGTGGTCGCTCGAGGGCGACAAGGACGAAATGCTCAAGGCGTTTCCGGGATGGCATCCTTCACTGATCACGCTCATGGCCGCTACCGAGCGCTGCTACAAATGGGCGATTCTCGACCGTGAGCCGCTGCCCAAGTGGGGCGAAGGGTGCGTCACGCTGCTTGGCGATGCGGCGCATCCGATGCAGCCTTTCCTCGCGCAGGGCGGGGCGATGGCAATGGAAGATGGCTTCATGCTTGCCGAATCGCTCCGCGCGACGCCGGAAGACATTCCGGGGGCGCTTGTGCGCTACGAGGCCATGCGCCGCCCCCGTACTGCGCGTGTGCAGCTCAGCTCGCGTGCACGCGCCGACATCTGCCAGGTCGCCTCGCCGTGGAAAACGTTCAAGCGCGATGTCGGCTACCTTTACAACCAGTGGTTCAACCCCGGCGCCGCCGTGCAGAAGGCCGACTGGATCTACGAATACGATGTGGCAGCGCAAATGCGCCAATTGCGAGCCGCCTGAATGGAGTTACGGATGAAGCGTTTCCTGGCCGGCGGCCTCCGGGCCGCAGTGTTGTCCCTCGGCCTCGATTGCAGCGCGAAATCGCGCGCGTCGCCCAACTTCCGGACGTGCGCCAGAGGATGGAAGCAACTGGTAACGAAGCCGTCGGCAGCACACTCGAGGAATTCGAGGCCAAGTTCAAGGCCGACGTCGCGCGATTCAAGAAGATCGTGCAGGATGCACGCCTCCCCCAGCAGGATTAACCATTGCGTTTCCCACGTTTGGGGTCAGAGTCGATTGTCGACGCGCATAAATCGACTCTGACCCCACTTGTGGTTTACATAACTCGACTCTGACCCCACTTATGGAATTTGCTTTCAGCCAGGAGCAGGACGCGATCAGGGAGGCGATCGGGAAGATCTGCGCGCAATTCGGTGATGAATACTGGCTGAAGAAAGACAAGGAGGGTGGGTTCCCGACGGAGCTGCACCATGCCTTGGCGCGCGACGGGTGGCTCGGCATTGCGATGCCTGAGTCACACGGCGGCTCGGGCCTCGGCATCACAGAGGCCGCGATCATGATGCAGACGATTGCGGAGTCGGGCGCCGGGTTCTCGGGCGCCTCGGCCGTCCATATGAACATCTTCGGCCTCAATCCCGTGGTGGTCTTCGGCACCGAGGACCAGAAGAAACGCATGCTGCCGAACCTGATCGCGGGCAAGGAGCGCGCTTGCTTCGCGGTCACCGAGCCGAACACCGGCCTGAATACCACGCGCATCAAAACCAAGGCGGAGAAGAAGGGCGACAAGTACATCGTCTCCGGCCAAAAGGTCTGGATCTCAACCGCGCAGGTCGCCGAGAAGATCCTGCTGCTCGCGCGCACCACGCCGATCGAGGAGTGCAAGAAACCGGCCGACGGCCTCACCCTTTTCTATACCGACTTCGACCGCAAGCATGTCGAGGTGCACGAGATCGAGAAGCTGGGGCGCAAATGCGTCGACTCGAACCAGGTCTTCTTCGACGGCATGCCGATCCCCGAGGCCGATCGCATCGGCGAGGAAGGCAAAGGCTTCCAGTACATCCTCCACGGCATGAATCCCGAGCGGATCCTCATTGCTTCGGAGTCGGTGGGCCTCGGACGCTGCGCGCTCAGCCGAGCGACGCAGTACGCCAAGGAGCGCATTGTCTTCGACCGTCCCATCGGGCAGAACCAGGGCATCCAGCATCCGCTCGCGGCCAACTGGATGGCGCTGGAGGCGGCCAACCTCATGGTCTTCAAGGCGGCGTGGCTGTATGACTCGGGGAAGCCCTCGGGTGCGGAAGCGAATGCGGCGAAGTATCTGGCGGGAGAGGCGGGGTTCGATGCCTGTCAGCAGGCGGTCATGACGCACGGCGGGTATGGCTACGCAAAGGAGTATCACGTCGAGCGCTACCTTCGCGAGTCGCTTATCGGGCGCATTGCGCCGGTGAGCCCGCAACTGGTGCTGTGCTTCATTGCCGAGCGTGTGCTCGGGCTGCCGAAATCATACTGAATTCACAACATTTCTTTACGTAGAACCAACAGCCACGCGGCTTATAAGCCAATTTGCATCATAAAACAGGTATAAAAATGACTAAAGACCTTCCCGTCGTCGGCCGCGGCTTCTGCTACGAGGATCTGCCCCTCGGTTATAAATTCCGCACCCATCGCCGTACCATCGCCGAGAGCGACCTGACCGCGTTCGTGAACCTCACGTGGCTGACCGAGGAGCTCTTCGCGGTCGAAGGCGATGACGGCCGCGCGATCAAGGGCCGGGCCGTCCCCGGTGCGCTCGTTTACTCGTTTGCCGAAGGGCTGCTGCTGCCGACGATGCAGGACACCGGCCTCGCCTTCCTCGGTGCGCACCTCGACATCAAGGGCCCCACCCGGGTGGGCGACACCATCCATGTGGAAGCCGAAGTGACCGAAGCAAGGTTGACCTCCAAGGGTGACCGCGGCCTAGTGCGCACTGCGAACATCGTCGTGAACCAGGAAGGCCGGACCGTGCTCGCTTACGACCCGCTGCGCATGCTCAAGCGCCGCGGCTAGGGAGCGAGCTTGGCGCCGATCCTCATCATCGGCGGCGGAATTGGCGGGATCACGCTTGCGCTGTCGCTGCACCAGGCCGGCCTGCCCTGCCGCATTTTCGAGGCGGCACCGGAAATCAAGGCCCTCGGCGTAGGCATCAACCTGCTCCCGCATGCGATGCGCGAATACACGGAGCTCGGACTGCAGCATGTGCTGGCCGCCGTCGCCGTCGAGACGAAAGAATTCTGCTACTACGACCGCTTCGGTCACTTCATCTACAAGGAGCCGAGAGGGCGCTTCGCCGGCTACGACTGGCCGCAACTTTCGATCCACCGTGGTGACCTGCACAAGGTGCTCCTCGACGCGGCGCTCGAGCGCCTCGGCGCCGACTGCTTCCTCCCCGGCAAGAAATGCGTCGCCATTACGCAAACCATAAGTGGGGTCAGAGTCGACTTTTCGGACGGGACCTCGGCCGACGGCACGGCGGCGATCGGCTGCGACGGCATTCACTCGGCGGTGCGCAAGCAACTTCACCCCAAAGAGGGCCCGCCCGCCTACCAAAGCATCAACATGTGGCGCGGGATAACGCGCGGGAAGCCGTATCTATCAGGCGCGAGCATGGTGATCGCCGGCTGGCTGGAGGTCGGCAAAATGGTCGCCTATCCGATCCGCAATCTTCCGGACGGAACGCAACTCATCAACTGGGTCGCCGAGATCCAATCGCCCAGGAACGTCCTGCAAGACTGGAACCTCGCCGGCAAGCTCGAGGATTTCTATCCCGTGTTTGCCGATCGAACACACGACTGGCTCGATATCGCCGCGATGGTCCGCAACGCAGAGAGCATCCTCGAATACCCGATGGTCGATCGCGATCCGCTGCCCTGGTGGACGCAAGGCCGGATCACCCTCTTGGGAGACGCCGCGCATCCCATGTATCCGCGCGGCTCGAACGGCGGCGGGCAGGCGATCCTCGATGCGCGGGTGCTGGCAGGCTGCCTGCGCCGTGAAGCCGACGTGCCCACGGCGCTTGCAGCCTACGAAGCGGCGCGTCTCAAGCCGGCCTATGAAGTGGTGATCGCGAACCGCTCGGTCGGCCCGGATGCGATCCTGCGATTGGTGCACGAACGGACCGGCGACAAGCCTTTCGACCGAGTCGAAGACGTCATCTCGCAGGAAGAACTGCTCGCCATCGCTGAGAAGTACAAGCGAATCGCGGGGTTCGAGCGAGAGGCGCTGCGCAAGCGCGAGTCGTTCGTCTAAGCCAGCAGCGCGACTTTTACGCCCGCAACCTCGAGCGCAGCGACGAGCGCACCGGTATGCGCTTTGTCGCGCGTTTCGATGACGAACTCGACCTCGGGCGTCTTCACCGACGCAATCCCGAAGACTCTCTGGTGCTGCACCTCGACGATGTTGCCGCCGGCCTCGCCGATCAAGGTGGTGACTTTCGCGAGACTGCCGGCGATATCGGGCAACGCCACATGCAGGCGCACGAGGCGCCCGTCGCGCACCAATCCGCGCATCAGCACAGCCGAGAGGAGCCGCGTGTCGATGTTGCCGCCGCAGAGGGGGATCGCCACGCGTTGGCCGCGGAACTTGTCACCATGCGCCATCAATGCGGCCAGCCCCGCGGCACCCGCGCCTTCCGCGACGGTTTTTTCCATCTCGACCAAGGCCACGATGGCCTGCTCGATGGTGTCTTCCTCAACCAGCACTACCTCATCGACCAGTTCCTTGCAGAGCGCCAACGCCAGGTCGCCGACGTCCCGTACGGCGAGGCCCTCTGCGATGGTGTCGCCGCCTACGTTGACCGCCTGGCCCGCGAGGCGCTGGTACATGGCGCAGTAGCGCGTCGATTCGACACCGATGACCCGGACGCCGGGCCGCAGGGCCTTGGCCGCGACCGCCATGCCGGCGATGAGTCCACCGCCGCCGATCGGCACCACCATGCAGTCCAGGTCCGGGCAGTCCTCGAGGATCTCCAGGGCAACGGTTCCCTGGCCGGCGATCACATCCGCGTCGTCGTACGGATGCACGAAGACGAGACCCTCACGCTGGGCCAGGTCCCGGGCGAAGGCCGCTGCGTCGGCGAGCGTGTCGCCCTCCAGCCTGAGGTCCGCACCGAGGACCTCCGTGCCGCGAACTTTCGTATTCGGCGTCCCCTTGGGCATCACGATTACCGCCCGGATACCGAGCCGGGCGGCGTGATAGGCGACCCCTTGCGCGTGGTTCCCCGCGCTCATGGCGATCACGCCCCGCGCACGTTCGGAAGGAGAAAGCTGCAGCAGTTTGTTCAACGCCCCCCGCTCCTTGAAGGACGCCGTGAATTGCAGGTTTTCGAACTTGAGGAACACTTCGGCGCCGGTCAGCGCGGAAAGCGTCCGGCTATGAAGGAGGGGAGTGCGGACGACTGCTCCGGCTATTCGCCGGGCAGCGGCCTCGATGTCATGGAGCGACGGCATGCCCGAGGCTAGCAGTTGCGGTGATCCCGGACATACTGTATAAATACACAGTACATCCGATTCACCTCAAATTAATGCATCCCGGAGACGCCCGTGAACGAATTCGTCCTTGCCGCCGACATCCTGACCTGGTTCCTGGTAGCCACCTGCCTGGCGGCCGGGCACGGCTGATTACCGTCCAGGCTCGTAGCGCGGATCGCGCCAGACGCCCAGCCGGCCCGCCTTGGCTTGCGCCTGCGCGCTGAGATAGCGCTCCTGCGCCCCTGAGCTTTGCCAGGACAGGTTGGTCTTGTCGATGACGGCCATGCCGTTGGCAAGCTGCACAAGGCCGGGATCAACCAAAGGCGGGCAGGGGTCGATACAGTCGTTCGCAACAACATGGACGCTGCCGACAAGCACGCCTTTCGGGTCTAGGGCGTTTGCCTCAACCCGAACGGTCTTCCCGCTGACCAGCCTTCGGAGTCCGGCACGGGAACTCCCGGCGTCGCTCGCCTTGCTGGCCGGGGCGCCTATCCCGGCGATGCGCACCCGATGAATCGAAGCTCCTTGGCGCGAGAGCACTGTGAGGGTTGCGCCATCCGATACCTCGATTACGCGGCCGTCCAGTCCGCCCCCGAACACGGGAAAAACGGTAGCCGACAAGGCAGCGACAAGGGCTCGTATCATCCAGTGAGCATAGCGCAACCGGGCATCAATGTACTTTAATAGTATCGGCTAACTACCTAGTCGCACTGGAATTTATCTATCTGACCGATCAGCGCCCCGTGGTAGAGCGATCCTGCTCCGCAGAAGACCCTCGCGACAGGCCGGTGGTAGAGCCGGGGGGGGACGGCACAGGCGGGGCAAGGTTCGGAAATGTCGGCGGCAGGGTCAACGTCGTGCCGTTCGGGGCGCTTGTGCGGACCAGGCAAGGGCTGAGAGAAGTAAGCGCTGGTGGGCGATACTGGGTTCGAACCAGTGACCCCTGCCGTGTGAAGGCAGTGCTCTACCGCTGAGCTAATCGCCCCGGAAAACCGTCTTGCGGGAGGCGCGCATTCTAGCCACGGGCCCGCGCATGGTCAACGCGCGCTCCCTTGCCGGGGTCAGTCTTTGGGCAGGTCCGCAGTATCGAGATGCCATCGGATCCACAGCACGCCCGCAGTCGCGGCAAGCAGCATGCGCGCATCGAAAAGCCACGCTACGACCGGAAATGCCATGTAGAAAACGCGCAGGCCATCGCCATACAACCGGCCCGCACGGTTGAGGTAGCGTGCAACGGGTTCGGCGTTCGACGGCAGGGCGATTGCGTAGCTCGCGTGGTTGTACAGCCTGATCGAAAGGGAAAAAAGCAGGAACGCGACGAAGAAGGCGCCGAGCAGCAGGAAGACCTTCACCGGAAACAGCGCGCTCGCCATAGCGATGTCGTGCTCCCGGTGCCAGGCCATCGAGAGCTTGTCGGCTTCGCTTGCGAATCCGAGCGAACCGGCGAGGGCCAGCGCCGAGGTGGACGCCATGAAGCTCGAGGCCATCACCGAATTGCGCAGCGTCTGCACCGCCAGGATGCCTTTGTCGCCGGTTGACGTCATGGCCGCCACCCAATCGGCGCGCATTCGATCGTGCACGGCCCGCGTCGAGACAGTCGGGTTCAGGCGCAGGCGGCGGCGGTTGAAGAACCGGTAGAGCGTCAAAAGCGCGAGGCTGGCTGCGAGGAGGGAGATTTCGAGGCTCGACTGGGTCATATGCGCTGGACTTGTTGTGTCAATCTGGTCATTGCCTGCTCAAGCGCGCGGCTGCGCTCAGGTTCGGCCGCCTCGTCCACAAGCGCGGCGCAGGCATCATAAAGCCGGTCGCATTCAAGTTGCCGGTCCATCGGTGCGAAGGTGCCGGTGGACGAGCCGCCGGCAAGCGCGGATTCGATGGCCGAGGCGGCGAAGGCCGGATCGAGGCCCTCGCAGCGTGCAAGGACGTGGCCATCCGGCCGGAAGATGTACGTGGCCCGATCGGTTACGCCGTAGTGCGCAAAGAGTGCGACAGCGTCTCTGCGCAAGACCGAGCGTGTTGCGCATTGCACGCTGGTGCGAACCGGCGCTGCGTCACCACCAAAATAAACGACGGTGAACTCGCCTTGCAGGGCATCGA
Organism: Pseudomonadota bacterium; assembly: GCA_025352885.1. Taxonomy (GTDB): domain Bacteria; phylum Pseudomonadota; class Gammaproteobacteria; order Burkholderiales; family SG8-39; genus SZAS-79. Next base: position 8,241 of record JANXRZ010000104.1, read on the forward strand.
CGAACCATCCGACGCCTTCAACGTTGCCGTCGTGCGCGCATGCACCTGGCGCTGCCAGCGCCGAAGTGAATTCGCCGCGTTCGGCGCCCAGCGGCGTGTTCGCATAGAAGCAGGGCTCGGACAGCCGTCCGACATTCACGAGTGAGCGCGCGGCGGGATCGTGCTCGGCGAGATCGAGGATGGCGTCGCGCACTAGACGCTGCCCCGGTGTTTCGGGCCCGATGAAGATCGCGCTTCGCGATGCGATTTCGACGGCCTCGCGCGCGGCCTGGTGCCGTTCCGCATCGTAGGTGTCGAGGAGGGCAGGGGAGGCCTTGCCCTCGAGCACGAGCGCAAGCTTCCAGGCGAGATTGTTCGCGTCCTGCACCGCCCGGTTGCCGCCTCGCGCGCCGAACGGCGAGTGCTGGGCGGCTGCGTCGCCCATGAAAAAGACCCGTCCGTGACGGAGCTTTTCGAGGTAGCGCTTCCGAAAGCGCCACGCGCCCACCCAGACGAGCTCGAACTCGACGTGCGGCCCGAGCAGCTTGCGCAGGCGTTCGCGCGCGCGTTCGGGCTCCGCTTCAGCGTCTGGATCCGGATAGTGGCCGATCAACCAATCCGTGCGCCAGATGCCGTCGGCCATCTGGTGATACCAGATCGCGCCGCCGGCGTTTTCGGGATGGTCGAGATAGGCCTTGCGCACCGCTTCAGTCGAGGGGCCCATGCGCACGTCGGCGATGCACCAGGCGTTTTCGAACAGCGCAAACTCAGCGTCCTTCGCGCCTGTTTTTTCTCGCACCGTGCTGTGCGCGCCGTCGGCGCCGATCAAGTAGCGGCAGCGCGCGGTATAGCGGCCGTCCGGCGTCTCGACATCGACCTCCATGAACTCCTTTGCCGGGCGCACGTCGAGCACCTTGTTCTGCCAACGCAGGTCGACGCACTGGAAATCCGGCAGCTTCTCGACGAGATACTGCTCGACGTAGAACTGCTGCAGGTTCACGAACGCGGGAAATTTGTGGTCCGCGGCTGGCTGCAGGTTGAAGCGATAGAGCTGCCTGTTGCCGCGATAGACGTCGCCCTCGTTCCAAGTGATGCCTTTATCGAGGATGCGCTGCGCGACGCCGAACCGGTCGAGGATTTCGAGCGTATGCCGCGCATAGCAAATGCCGCGCGAAGACAATCCGGCTGCACCCACCGTGTTGTCTTCATCGAGCATGATGGTCCGGATTCCGCGGCTGCCGAGTTCGAGGGCGCAGGTGAGGCCGCCAAGGCCGCCGCCCGCTATGATTACCGGATACTCACCGGGCCCCTTTCGTTCGAGTTCAGGCGGCGTGCGGTAGGCGTAAACCGGCAACCGGTAACCTGGCATCGAGTCGGGCTGCAGGGGCGTGTTCACGCGACTACAATACCCGCCTTCCCGCCCGGCCTCCAACTCAGTGACTACCCCCGTCCGCACTCGTTTCGCCCCCAGCCCGACCGGTTTCCTCCACGTGGGCGGCGCGCGCACCGCGCTGTACTCCTGGGCTTTCGCGCGCCAGGCGAAAGGCGCCTTCATCCTGCGGGTTGAGGACACGGACGTCGAGCGCTCCACGCAGGAATCGGTCGACGGAATACTGGAAGGCATGAAATGGCTGGGCCTGGACTGGGACGAGGGCCCGTTCTTCCAGATGCAGCGCATGGCGCGCTACAAGGAAGTGATCGCGCAATTCCTCGCCGAAGGCAAGGCCTACCACTGCTATGCGTCCAAGGAAGAACTCGACGAGTTGCGCAGGCACCAAATGGCGCGGAACGAAAAGCCGCGCTACGACGGCCGCTGGCGGGATTCGAATGCGACGCCGCCGGTGGGCGTGAAGCCGGTGGTGCGCTTCAAGAACCCGCTCGATGGGGCCGTGACCTTCGACGATCTCATCAAGGGTCCCATCACGGTCTCGAACGATGAGCTCGATGACCTCATCATCGCGCGGTCCGACGGCACGCCGACTTACAACTTCTGCGTGGTGGTCGACGATCAGGACATGGGCATCACGCATGTGATTCGCGGAGACGATCACGTGAACAACACGCCGCGCCAGATCAACATGCTGGCCGCGCTCGGCGCGCCGCTGCCCGCTTATGCGCACGTGCCGATGATCCTCGGGCCGGACGGCGAGCGCCTGTCGAAGCGCCATGGCGCGGTAAGCGTCACGCAATACCGGGATGACGGGTTTCTGCCCGAAGCTCTCCTCAATTACCTCGCGCGGCTGGGCTGGTCGCACGGCAACGAGGAAGTGTTCTCGATGCAGCAATTCGTCGAGTGGTTCGATCTCGAGCACGCCAGCCGCTCACCTGCGCAGTTCGATCCCGAAAAGCTCCTGTGGCTGAACCAGCACTACATCAAGCTGGCCGCGGACGACCGACTTGCCACTCTGGTTGCGCCGGTGCTCGAACGACTGGGCGGCAACCTTAAGGCCGGCCCGAAGCTCGAGCCCGTTATCGCCCTTCTCAAGGATCGGGCCAACACCGTCGATCATCTCGCCGAAGCGGCCATGCTTTTCTATTCGGAAGCGAAGGCCGAGCCGGCTGTCCTCGCGCAGCACCTGACCGAGCAGGTCAAGCCGGCACTACGGAACCTGCTCGCGAAGCTCACGGCGCTCCAGGTTTGGGAAAAGGCATCGCTTTCGGCCGCAATCAAGGCGGTTTTGACCGAAAGCGGCCTCAAAATGCCGCAGCTCGCGATGCCCCTTCGCGTGCTGGTGGCAGGGCGCCCGCAAACCCCTTCCATCGACGCGGTTCTCGAATTGCTCGGCCGAGAAACGGTCCTCTCGCGACTCTCAAGCCATCTCTAGCTGCAAAGCGGAATTACTTGGCAAAACAGGGCTGTTCGGGCTATAATTCGCGCCCTCGCGTGGGGGTATAGCTCAGCTGGGAGAGCGCTTGCATGGCATGCAAGAGGTCAGCGGTTCGATCCCGCTTACCTCCACCACTCCGATCGGTAGTAACGCTGGCTGTAACGCAGGCTTCAAACGCAGGATTGTGTGGTGCGCAATTTTTGTCCCCTTCGTCTAGAGGCCTAGGACATCACCCTTTCACGGTGAGTACGCGGGTTCGAATCCCGCAGGGGACGCCAGTTCTAGGAAGTCGCGTGAGTGCGGCTTTCGCCGGTCATAGTTGGCAACGTAAAGGAGCTGTGAAATTGGACGAGATCCTGAAATACCTCAAAGGCCATGGTGAGAAGCTCGATTCGGAAATCGCAACCGGGACAGGCATCTCCCTGGCGGACGCGAAGACGAGCCTGTCGGCGCTGTCGCTCAAGGGCGAAGTGACGACCTGCCGCGTCATCCGCTTCCAGGATGGCAAGAAGATCGACGGCACGCTGTACCGCGCTGCGGGGTACATCCCGAAGCCGGCCCCGGGCCGCAAATCGAAAGCGGAGCTCAGCCGCACGGCTGCTGCAGAGCGCGTCACGCCGGACTAAGGGCGTTGCGCTCCGAGAAAAGGCCACCTTCGGGTGGCTTTTTTCATTACCGTACAGGCGATGCATAGAGATACGCCCCCGAAGCCCGCAGAACGCCGCATTCGCGCGCAGCGCGGCACCGCCCTGCGCTGCAAAGGCTGGAAGCAGGAGACGATCCTGCGCATGCTCGAGAACAACCTCGAGAACGGCGAGCGCCCCGAGGATCTGGTCATTTACATGTCGGCCGCCAAGGCCGCGCGAAACTGGGACGCCTTCGACAAGATCGTCGCCACGCTGATCGACCTCGAGGACAACGAGACGATGGTCGTGCAGTCGGGCAAGCCGATCGCCCGGTTCCGCACTCATGTGCGAGCCCCTCGCGTGATCATGGCCAACGGCGTCGTGGTCGGGCGCTGGACGGATGAAGAAACGATTTACCGCCTGGAACAGGCCGGTCTCACCATCACCGCCGGCATGACCGCCGCGGCCTGGCAATACATCGGCAGCCAGGGAATCCTGCAGGGCACCTGGCAGAGTTTTTCAAGCGCGGCTGACCTCTATTTCGACGGAACGCTGGCAGGACGCACGATCCTCACCTGCGGTTGCGGCGGCATGGGAGGCGCGCAGCCGCTTGCCGGCAAGATGGCCGGTGCAGCGACGCTCGTCGTCGAAGTGAATCCCGCACGGCTTCAAAAGCGCATCGACACGGGCTATCTCGACCGCATGACAGCGTCGGTCGACGAAGCGCTTGCGTGGATCGAAGGCATCAAGCAGGCGAAGGCAGGCGGTTCCGTGGGGCTCGTCGGCAACGTTACGGACGTTTATGAAGCGCTGCTCGCCCGCAACTGGCAACCGGACATCCTCACCGACCAGTGCACGGTGGACCCCCGGCGCGGCTATGTCGCTTCCGGACTTACTCCAGTCGAGATGGAGGCGCTTCTCAAGGCCGATCCCGCCGGGGCGCTGGAGCGCGGCAATGCGACGCTCGTGCGTCATGTGAGCGCGATGCTCGCGTTCCGGGAGCGCGGTGCGCTCACGTTCGAGTACGGCAACACGCTTCGCATGCGCGTGGCCGACCTCGGCCTGAAGGAGGCGTTGACGATGGAATCGTTCGTGACGCTTTTCATCCGGCCGCTGTTTTGCGAAGGCATCGGGCCGTTTCGGTGGATCGCGGTATCGGGCGAGAGCAAGGACATCGACGTCGTCGACGCGCTGATCGAAGACACTTTCCCCGCAGGGCATCGCATCCGTGCCTGGATCGCCCTTGCACGCAAGCATGTGCAATTTCAAGGCTTGCCGGCGCGCATCGGCTGGCTGGGGCATACGGAGCGCTCGCGACTCGCACTCGCGGTGAATGCGGCGGTTGCGGAAGGTCGCATCTCGGCGCCGATCGCTTTCACACGCGATCACCTCGACGCAGGCTCGGTGGCGAGCCCGTTTCGCGAGAGCGAGAAGATGAAAGACGGCAGCGACCCTATCGCCGACTGGCCTGTCCTCAATGCGCTGCTGGCCTGTTCCACGGGAGCGGACCTCGTGGCCGTGCATGCGAACGTAGGCCGCATGATCAGCGCCGGCCAGACCGCCATTGCAGATGGCACACCGGAAGCGGCGGAAAGACTGCTTGCGGTACTCGATGGCGACACCGGGCTTGGCATAGCGCGACATGCGGACGCCGGCTACGCAACCGCGATCGATGCATGCGAGCGCCATGGCGTAGGGCTTGGGCCGAAGTGATCTGGTCCCTATGAGGCGGATCTTCGGCGCGGCCGACCTCGAGGAGGCGATTCTAGGCGGTCTAGTGTTGTCCGCAGGCGGAAGCGGGCAAGCCTCCGCCGGACGACACCGGCGGCTGGGTGAAGCCGCGCTGGCCTACGGCGGCGTGCAGTTCGCCACCCTCGATGAACTGGACGATGACGGCGCGATTCTAGTGTCGACAGCCGTTGGCGCGCCGGGGCAGGGCAAAGCGAATACGGAGCCGCGCGACGCGGTCGAGGCCGCGCATGCTGTGCTCGCAGCGAGCGGAACAAAAGCGGCGGCTGTGATCCCGGGTCACGTACCCGGGCTATACGCATGGGCAATCGCCGCAGCGCTCGGCATCCCGGTTGCGGATGCTGCAACGAATGGCCGGGCGCACCCGACGGTGAAAATGGGCGGCATGGGCTTGGCCTCGCGGCCGGAGGTCAAGCTCTGGCAGGCCGGCTCGGCGGGGGGCCAGGCGCCACTCTCCGTCCTGGTACATGGCGATCTCATGAAAACGTCCGGCGTCATGCGCGCGGCCGCGATCCAGAACGGCGGCCTGATAAACGCGGTGCGTGGTCCATTTTCAGTCGGCTTCGTGCGCGCTCACGGTGCGCCAGGCTCGATCACGTTTGCTCATGGGCTCGGCGAAGCGATGCTGGTAGTGACGGGACGTGAGCGCATTCGCGCCGCCGCCGAATTCCTCAAGGGCTCGGCGCATGGCGGCGAAGTGACGGCGAACGACGTCGTGTACCGCGACGGGTTTGATGTCGGCCGCGTTTCGATCCGGACGCCTCAAGGAGTGCTCGTGCTCGGTGTCTATAACGAATTCATGACCGCAACGATGGACGGCCAGCGGATCGCCACGTTCCCGGACATGCTTGCGAGCTTTTACGCCGATTCAGGTGAGGCGGCCTCGGTGTCCGAGCTCAAACCCGGAATGCGGGCGGCAATCGTGATTGCATCACGTAAGCACATTCCGCTGGGTGCCGGCGTTTCGGATCCGGCGGTATACCCGGAAGTCGAGCGCGCAATGGGGGAAGACCTCGTGCGCTACGCCCTTTAATACGCATAGACAAAATAGTCTGGAGACCTGAATGAAGCTTGCGCATGTCTTGATGGCCGCACTGTTGGCGTTTCCTTTGGCGCGCGCCGTGCAGGCGCAGGATGCGGCGGGCTACCCGTCGAAGCCGATCCGGATCGTCGTGCCGTTCCCGCCCGGTGGCGCGACCGACCTCATCACCCGCAAAATCGGCGAGAAGCTCACGCAGAAGTGGGGCCAGCCGGTCGTGGTCGAGAACAAGCCCGGCGCCAATACGATCATCGGCACCGAGGCGGTCGGCAAGGCGGAACCCGACGGTTACACGATCCTCATGACCGCGCCTTCGGGACTTGTGCAGCTGCCGCCCCTTTATCCGAAGCTGCCGTACGACCCGGAGAAGGATTTCACGCCGCTCACGCAGATCGCCGAAGTCGCCACCGCGCTGATCGTCCCGGGGGACCTTCCGATCAAAAACGTGAAGGAGTTGGCAGAATACCTGCGCGCGAATCCCGGCAAGACGAGCTTTGCGAGCTTCGGGCTGGCGAGCACCCAGCACATCTACGGCGAAGCATTCAAGCGGGCGGTCAAGGCCGACGCGACGCATGTCCCCTACAAAGGCGATGCGCCGGCGATGACCGATGTCGTTGCCGGGCGAATCAGCTACATGTTCAACAATCCTGTTTCGGCTATGACATTTGCGAAGCAGGGCAGGGTGCGCATCCTCGCAGTGACCGGCGAGAAGCGCCTTCCGGGACTTGCCGACGTGCCGACGATGGGGGAGGCCGGCTATCCGGGCTTCGAGGTGGTCGGGTGGTTCTCGTTCTTCGTGCATTCAAAAACCCCGAGGCCGATCGTCGAGAAGCTCAATGCTGAGCTTTCGGCAATCATCCGCACGCCGGAAATGTCCGACTTCCTGCGCGAGCGCGGCACCATTCCCACCGGTATCGGCCTGGACGAATTCGCCAGAAAAGTGGCGGTCGAGCGGCGCGCCTGGGCCCGTCTCATCAAAGACAATGACATCCGCCTCGAATAGCATCCGCCAGAGGCCGGGGTTGTAACAAATAGTGAACCAAACGGCCCAAAGACCCTGCCATTAGTGCTTGAAAAGCCAAGCTTTTCACCCAGCGCAAGCGAGAGTAGACTCTCGCAGCGCCGAGTCGGCCCCGTAGGCGCACAATACTAATAACGGGGGTCGAAACGAGGAGTGGCGTTGCGTCCTACCGACATAAAAGTCCCCGACTACTTCCACAAAGTTGTGGATTGCCAGTGGGCCTGCCCGGCCCACACTCCGGTTCCCGAATACATTCGATTGATATCCGCCGGGCGGTATTCAGACGCCTACATGGTCAATTGGGAATCGAATGTCTTTCCCGGCATTCTCGGTCGCACCTGCGACCGCCCTTGCGAACCCGCGTGCAGGAGGGGGCGCGTCGAAGAAGAAAACATCGAGAAAGCGGAGCCCGTTGCCATCTGCCGCCTGAAGCGGGTGGCCGCCGACAACAAGGACGACATCACCAGCCGCTTGCCGAAGGCCGGCAAGAAGAACGGCAAGCGCATCGCCTGCATCGGCGCAGGTCCGGCTTCACTGACGGTCGCGCGCGACCTCGTGCCGCTCGGCTATCACGTCGTCGTTTACGAATCGGACAAGAAGGCCGGCGGCTTCATGCGCACGCAGGTTCCGCGCTTTCGCTTGCCCGAGGAAGTGATCGACGAGGAAACCGGCTACATCCTCGACATGGGCGTTGAATTGCGAGGCGGCCAGCACGTGGACTCGCTCAAGAAAATCGTCGACGAGGGCTACGACGCAGTTTTCGTCGGAACGGGCGCACCTCGCGGGCGCGACCTCGACCTGCCCGGACGCGCGGAAGCGGCCAGGAACATCCACATCGGCATCGACTGGCTCTCATCCGTATCGTTCGGCCACATCGAGAAGATCGGCCGGCGCGTGATTGTGCTCGGAGGCGGCAACACGGCAATGGATTGCTGCCGCTCGTCCAAGCGCATGGGCGGCGAGGAAGTGAAAGTGATCGTGCGCTCGGGCTTCGAGGAGATGAAAGCCTCGCCCTGGGAGAAAGAGGATGCGATGCATGAAGGCATCCCTATCCTGAATTTCATGGTGCCCAAGTCGTTCGAGCACACGAACGGCAAGCTGATCGGCATGATGTTCGAGAAGGTGAAGGCCGAGTTCGATGCGAAAGGACGGCGGTCGCTGGTGCCCACGGGCGAGCCGGACGAACTGGTGCCCTGTGATGACGTGCTTATCGCGGTCGGCCAGGAAAACGCCTTCCCGTGGATCGAGAAAGACATCGGTCTGGAGTTCGACAAGTGGGGCATGCCCGTAGTCGACAAGGTCACAATGCAGTCGACGCTGCCGAAAGTGTTTTTCGGCGGGGACTCGGCTTTTGGCCCCAAGAACATCATCTGGGCAGTCGCGCACGGCCACGAGGCCGCTGTATCGATCGACAAGATGCTCTCGGGCGAGGAGATCACGCAGCGCCCGGATCCGAACGTGCGCATGCTCTCGCAGAAAATGGGCATCCACGAGTGGAGCTACGATAACGACGTGTCGCCCGAAGAAAGGCACATCGTTCCCTGGGCCGCGGCCGAAAAGACGCTGAAAAGCATCAAGATCGAGGTCGAGCTCGGCTTCGATCCGAAAACCGGATTCAAGGAGGCGCAGCGCTGCCTCAACTGTGACGTGCAGACCGTGTTCGCCAAGGACCTGTGCATCGAGTGCGATGCCTGCGTCGATATCTGCCCCATGGACTGCATCACGTTCACGCCGAATGGCGAAGAGCCCGACCTGCGCACGCGGCTCACCGCGCCTTCGCTGAACCCGACTCAGGACCTGTACGTGTCCGACGCGCTCAAGACGAACCGCGTAATGGTGAAGGACGAGGACGTCTGCCTGCATTGCGGCCTATGCGCTGAGCGCTGCCCGACCGGCGCCTGGGACATGCAGAAATTCCTGCTGGAGATGGCGTATGCGGGCCCCGCCTGCCGGAGCAACGATGCACCGCAAAGGAAGGCAGCATGAAGGCCGGCGTGAAACCCATCGAGGCGGTCAACGACTTCGTCATCAAGTTTGCCAACGTGAACGGCTCGGGCTCGGCTTCGGCCAACGAGTTGTTTGCGAAAGCCATCCTTCGCATGGGCGTGCCGGTCAGCCCGCGGAATATCTTCCCCTCGAACATCCAGGGGCTGCCCACTTGGTACGAGGTGCGCGTGACGGAAGAAGGCTGGCTCGGCCGACGGGGAGGGGTGGACCTCATGGTCGCCATGAACCCGCAGACCTGGAACGCGGACATCAAGGAAATCGAGCCCGGCGGGTACCTTTTTTACGACAACACGAAGCCGCTGCCGCCGTCGAAATTCCGCGAAGACGTCACGGTGCTTGGCATGCCGCTTACCGAGATCTGCAATTCGACGTATAGCGACCCGCGCCAGCGCCAACTGTTCAAGAACATCATTTATGTCGGTGCGTTGTCAGCGCTGCTCGACATGGACGCCGGTGCGATCGCCGAGTTGATCGGCGAGCAGTACAAGGGCAAGGAAAAGCTGCTCAAGCCCAACCTGAATGCCCTCCAGATGGGCCGGCAGCACGCAATGGAGCATCTCAAGCATCCGATCGGCCTGCGGCTGAGGAAAGCGGACAACGTCGGAGACAAGATCTTCGTCGACGGCAACAGCGCAGCGGCGCTGGGGTGCGTCTATGGCGGTGCCACCGTCTGTGCGTGGTATCCGATCACTCCTTCGTCTTCGTTGGCGGAAGCTTTCGAGAAGTACTGTTCCAAGCTGCGCGTGGACAAGGAAACCGGCAAGCACAAGTACGCAATCGTGCAGGGCGAGGACGAACTGGCCTCGGTAGGGATCGCCGTGGGCGCCGGCTGGAACGGCGCGCGCGCGTTTACGGCAACTTCGGGACCAGGCGTTTCGCTCATGACCGAGTTCATCGGCCTGGCTTACTTCGCCGAGATTCCGCTCACGATCATCGACGTTCAGCGCGGCGGCCCATCGACGGGCATGCCGACCCGCACGCAGCAATCCGACGTGCTGGCCTGCGCCTATGCCTCGCACGGCGACACGAAGCACGTGCTCCTGTTCCCCGAGGATCCGCATGAGTGCTTCGACCATTCCGCGGCCGCTCTCGACCTGGCCGACCGCCTGCAGACACCCGTGTTCGTGATGACCGATCTCGATATCGGCATGAACCAGCGCCTGACCGAGCCGTTCAAGTGGGACGACAGCCGCGAATACGATCGCGGCAAGGTCATGACGCGCGAAATGCTCGATTCCGGCAAGGAATTCGGCCGGTATCTCGACGTGGACGGGGATGGCATCCCGTTCCGCACTTATCCGGGCACCCACCCGAACAAGGGCGGGTATTTCACGCGTGGCACGACGAAGAACGCCTATGCAACGTACTCTGAAGCCGGCCCGGACTATGTCTACAACGTCCAGCGGCTGCTGCGTAAGTTCGAGACGGCCAAGTCCCTGGTGCCGCAGCCGGTGCTGCGCAAAGCGAAGCAGAAAACCAAGTTCGGCGTGCTGTACTACGGCTCGACGAGCCCCGCGATGAGCGAGGCCATTGAGGCCTTGGAAGCTGAAGGCGTGCATGTCGACACGATGCGGATTCGCGCCTTCCCGTTCCCGGACTCGGTTTCGGATTTCATCGCCGACCATGAGCAATGCTTCCTGGTCGAGCAGAACCGCGATGCGCAGCTGCGCACGCTGATCGTGAACGAGCTCAACATCGATCCGGCCCGCGTAATGCCGATCCTGCACTTCGATGGCACGCCGATCACCGCGCGCTTCATCACCGGAGAGATTGCCGAGCGCGTCCGGCTCATGAACGTCGAGCCGCTCAAGAAAGGAAAGGCCGCGTAATGACCTACATCACCAAGCCAAGGCTTCACCATCCGACGCTGCCCCTCAACAAGGTCGGCTTCACGCGCCGGGATTACGAGGGCAAGATTTCGACGCTGTGCGCCGGTTGCGGGCATGACTCGATCTCGGCCGCCATCATCCAGGCCTGCTGGGAGATGGATATCGAGCCGCACCGCGTGGCCAAGCTCTCGGGCATCGGCTGCAGCTCAAAAACGCCGGATTACTTCCTCGGCAGCTCGCATGGCTTCAATACCGTCCACGGGCGCATGCCCTCGGTCCTGACCGGCGCAAATCTCGCCAACCGGGACCTGCTGTACATGGGCGTGTCCGGCGACGGCGATTCGGCTTCGATCGGCATCGGCCAGTTCGCGCACGTCATGCGGCGGGGCGTGAACATGGTCTATATCCTCGAAAACAACGGCGTGTATGGCCTGACCAAAGGCCAATTCTCTGCCACGGCAGACCAAGGGTCGCGCTCAAAGCGAGGCGTCGAGAACACGGATGCGCCGATCGATACCGTGTCGTTGGCGCTAATCATGGGCGCGACGTTCGTGGCCCGCAGTTTCTCTGGCGACAAGCACCAGCTGGTACCGATCATCAAGGCTGCCATTGCGCACAAGGGCGCCGCTTTCATCGACGTCGTCAGCCCGTGCGTGGCGTTCAACAACCACCCGGGCAGCACCAAGAGCTATGACTACGTGAGGGAGCACAACGAGGCGGTCAACCGCATCGACTTCATCCCGTACAAGAGCGAGATCACCGTCGACTACCCGGCGGGGGAGGTGGTGGACGTCCCGCAACACGACGGCAGCATCCTGCGACTCCGCAAGACCCACGCCGAGTACGACCCGACCGACAAGAACGGGGCGATGAACTACATCCTCGAGCATCAGGCGCGCGGTGAGGTCGTGACCGGCCTGCTGTATGCCAAGGCCGATTCGGTCGACCTGCACGAGCACCTCAATACGGCCGAGGTCGCCTTCAACAAGTACGGCGCCAGCGACCTTTGCCCGGGCGCCGGGATCCTCGAGAAGCTCAACGCGTCGCTGCGCTGACCTCTTCGGCGAGGCCATAAAAAAAGCCCGGGAGACCCGGGCTTTTTTATTACCGCAAGCTGATTTTTAGATCGGCTTGATGTTGGTCGCCTGCTCGCCTTTCGGGCCAGTGGTGACGTCGAACGAAACTTTCTGGTTCTCTTTGAGGCTTTTGAAGCCCTCGCCGCTGATCGCGGAGAAGTGTGCGAACAGATCCTTGCCGCCGCCATCAGGGGTAATAAAGCCGAAGCCCTTAGCGTCGTTGAACCATTTCACGGTACCGGTTGCCATTCTCGATTTTCCTTACAAAAGTTGATATTGGGCGTTTGCCCGAATGCTGGAAGGTCAAGGGAAAAACGACGACCTGATGAGTACCGCGTGAGCGGTTACAACGGGACTGTACTTTCACTTCTTGAGAATCCTGCAGGAGCGGTATACCCCGAGTTCGCGCTTGCGTCAAGAAGCTTCGTAATTCCTTTGTTACGTCAGGAGCTTGGGATGTTTGCGTTTAGTGCACTGCGGTATCAGAATTGCGCCCCTTGGGTGTGGGAAAGGCTGTTTTGGACACCAGCGATACAGACAAGAAACAGACGCGCGCAGCCCTGACTCTCGCGGCCCTGGGCATCGTTTATGGGGACATCGGCACCAGCCCCCTTTACGCTGCCAAGGAGGTGTTCAACCCCAGCCATGGCATCACCCTGGACGCCGGGACGATCCTGGGGGGCATCTCGGCGATCCTCTGGTCGCTCATGGTCGTGGTCTCGCTCAAGTACGTAACGCTGATCATGCGGGCGGACAACAAAGGCGAGGGCGGCATCATGGCGCTCCTCGCGCTGTCCTCTTCTGCGGTGCAGCGTTTTCCTCGCTGGCGCGTCGCGCTGCCTATCCTGGGCGGATTCGGGGCGGCGCTTTTCTATGGCGATGCCGTGCTTACGCCGGCCGTGACTGTGCTTTCGGCGGTGGAAGGACTGGAAGTCGGCACGAGCGCCTTCAAGCCATTCGTGGTCCCGATCGCGGTGGGGATCATCGTCGCGCTCTTCATGTTCCAGCGCCGCGGCACGGCCGTGGTCGGGAAGCTGTTCGGCCCGGTCATGCTGATTTGGTTTTCCACGCTGGCGGTCGGGGGCATCTTCCATATCGTTACCGAGCCGAGAATCCTCGGTGCGCTGAATCCGTTCCATGCGCTTAAATTCATCACCGCGCACGGCTGGTCCTCCTTCATCGTGCTGGGCGCGGTCGTGCTCGCGGTGACCGGAGCCGAGGCGCTTTATGCCGACATGGGCCACTTTGGGCGCTCGCCCATCCAGACTGCCTGGTTCAGCCTCGTTTTCCCGGCGCTTGCACTGAACTACATGGGGCAGGGCGCGCTGCTCCTGTCCGATCCTTCGGCCATTTCCAACCCGTTCTACCTGATGTTCCCGGAATGGGCGCTCTACCCCATGGTGGCCCTCGCCACCATGGCGGGAATCATCGCCTCGCAGGCCACCATCTCCGGGGCCTATTCGCTCACGAAGCAGGCAATCCAGCTCGGCTTCCTGCCGCGCATGAACATTCTTCATCCTTCGCGGGAGATCGGCCAAATCTATGTGCCCGCGGTGAACTGGGTGCTGCTCGCTGCCGTGCTGGGCGCAGTCATCGGGTTCGGCTCGTCGACCGCGCTCGCGTCGGCGTATGGGTTGTCAGTGACCGGCACGATGCTGATCGACACCTTCCTCACCTTCTTCGTCATTCGCTTCGCATGGAAGTACAACCTGGTGCTCTGCCTGCTCGCGACGGGCTTCTTCATCATCGTCGACGTTGCGTTCTTCTCTGCGAGCCTGGTGAAGTTTGCCGACGGCGGCTGGTTCCCGATCCTCATGGCCGTTCTCATCTACACGGTCATGCTCACGTGGCGCCGCGGGCGCCATATCCTCGCGAAGCGGCGGCAAAGCTCCGCCATTCCGCTCGATCCATTCCTCGCCTCGCTTTTCGCCGACCCCCCGGTGAGGGTGCCCGGCACCGCGGTCTTCATGGCTGCAGACGAGGGCGCCGTCCCGCACGCGCTTCTGCATAACCTGTCCCACAACAAGGTGATCCACGAGCGCGTGGTTTTCCTTGCCGTCACCATCGAGGACGTGCCGTGGGTGCCTGTCGAAGACCGGATCAAGATCGAAGCCATGGGCCATGAGTGTTATCGCGTAGGCATGCGCTTCGGATTCAAGGACCGGCCGGACGTGTCGAAGATGCTCGAGTTGTGCGAACCCCAGGGCCTGGAGTTCAACATGATGGAGACGTCCTTCTTCCTCAACCGCGAAACGCTCATTCCCGTTCTCGACGTGCCCGGCGGCATGGCGCTCTGGCGTGAAAGGATGTTCGCCACCATGGCGCGCAACGCTTCGAGCGTCACCGACTACTTCAACATCCCGACCAACCGCGTGATCGAGCTGGGCACGCAGATCGAGATCTAGGATGAAGCTTACCGACCTGCGCAGCGACACCGTGACGCGCCCTTCAGCCGGAATGCGCGCAGCAATGGTCGCCGCCGAAGTAGGGGATGACGTGTTCGGGGACGACCCGACGGTCAATGCGCTGCAGGAGCGCGCGGCCGACATGCTGGGGTTCGAGGCCGCGCTTTTCTTTCCTTCAGGGACACAGTCGAACCTGGCCGCGCTCATGACGCACTGCCAGCGTGGCGACGAATACCTCGTCGGCCAGGAAGCGCATACCTATCGCTATGAGGCCGGCGGCGGTGCGGTGCTCGCTTCGGTCCAGCCTCAGCCGATTGCGAACCGGCCGGATGGGACGCTCGACCTCGCCGAAGTCGAGGCGGCTATCAAGCCGGACGATCCGCATTTCGCTCGCACGCGCCTCTTGGCGCTCGAAAACACGATCGGTGGAAAGGTGATCTCCCGGCAGTGGATCGCTGACGCACTTGCACTTGCGAAGCGCCGGGGACTCGCTACTCATCTCGATGGCGCGCGCATCTTTAACGCCGCAGTGAAGCTGGGGATTCCCGTCGCGGAGGCGTGCCGCGGATTCGATTCGGTCTCCGCTTGCTTGTCCAAAGGCCTGGGCGCGCCGGTGGGCAGCGTGCTCGCCGGCAAACGCGAATGGGTCAAGCGCGCCATCCGCGCCCGGAAGATCCTCGGGGGCGGCATGCGCCAGGCCGGCGTGCTGGCCGCGGCCGGACTGTACGCGCTCGAGAACAATGTGCAGCGCCTCTCAGAGGATCACGCCAATGCGGGGCGATTGGCCGACGGGCTCGGCTCCGTCAAAGTCCTTGTGGTCGAGCTAGTGCAGACGAACATGGTTTTCGTGCGCGTGGCGTCAGGTCAATGTGCCGCGCTCGAGGCCCATCTTGCCGCACACCACGTGAAGGCGCTGGTTAAGCCGCGCACGCGGCTTTGCACGCACCTCGATGTGGATCCGGCGGGCGTCGACCACGCCATCGCCACCTTCAAGTCGTTCTATCGCTAGAGCTTGGTGAACCGCGCGTCGATGCGTGCGAGGCACTGCTGGAGCATTACGGTCTCGTGCTCCTTGCTCTTCATGGGCGAATCGAAGACGCCCTCTACCGCAGAGACGAGGAAAGCTTCGTCTTCCTCGTCCTGGGCAAACCAGCGCAACGCGGGTGGATGGCTGTGGATGGCCATCAGGTCGCCGTGCAGCCTGTCGAGGAACATCTCCCGCTTCATTCCGGCGTCGCGCGAGAGTGCCGCATTGCGGATGAACTCGCCGGCTTCGCGGCATTCCTGGACGGAAGGCTTGTGCGCATAGGCGCTTCCCGCGCATGCGCAAATGAGCAAACCGAGCAAAGCGTGCCTGACCATGCCCCGAATCTAGCCACTATCGGCTTGGGCGACTGTGCGCCCGGTCCCACTACCGAATTGCGCCCAGGCGACCCCCGCCATGGTGACCAGGGCGCCGGTCACCTTCAGCCAGGTGAAGGTTTCCCCCAGCGTGATCCACGAAACCACGCCGGCGATGGGCGGCATCATGTACATGAGCGGCGCGCTTTTCGCCACGCCGCGAACCTGGTTGATCCAGGCCCATCCGAGCCAACCCAGGAAAGACGACAGCGTGACCGCATAGAACATCCAGAGCCACACGGTGCCCGGGAGAGCGCGCCACGGTTCAGCCAGGAAAACGGGGAAGGTGAAGACGAGCACCGGAGGCGCGCCCACCAGCAGCGTGTAGCCCAACAGCACCGGGGCCCCGTACCGCGAGGTGAGCGGCCGGGCGACCACGGTGTAAAGAGAGAACAGGCCCGCGGCGAGCAAAAGCACCAGGTCTCCCAGCCCTGCCCGCAGGACCCCGCTCGAGAACTTGTCGGACATGAAAAGCAGGATCCCGAGGAACGCGGCCGCGGTCCCCACCACCTGCGGCGTGCGCAGCCGGTCGGCTCCCAGTGCGGCCAGGATCAGCAACGTCCACAGGGGGCCGCTCGTCAGGACGAGGGAACTGGAAAACGGCGTGGATAGATGGAGGCCCCATGTGACCAGGCCGACATGCGCCGTGTGCCCGATCAACCCGGCGGCGATAAAACGCGGAACGTCACGCCTTGACGGGATCGAGGCCTTGAACCGCCCGCGGTAAAGCCAAGCCAGCAGGCACAGGCCGAGGAGCAGCATCCACAGGAAGCGCACGAAAAGCAGGGCGCCGACCGAAACCTGGTCGAGGATGATCTTGGTGACGGAGAAATTCACGCCCCACACGATCATGAGGACGATCGCGATCTCCAAAGACCAGCGGGACAGGCCTTTGGTAACGGGTACGCTCATGCAGCCGAGAATACAGTAAGGGCGGGCGGCCGATCCCCTACGACCGCTAGTCGCTCAGCCTTTGAGCCGGAAGCCGCTGCCCTCCCTCAGAAGGCAGCGGGCGCTGCTTATTTCAGATCTTGGCCGGATTCGAGGCGCGCAGCGATCCGACGTCGCCGGTGATTTCGCCGCCTTCCTCGATCTTGATGTTTCCGTAGCGGATTTTGCCCGACACGCGTCCACTTGCATGGATTACGAGTTGCTTTCGGGCCGTGAGCTCGCCGTCGAAGCGGCCATGGATCTCGGCGATGTCGATCGAAGCTGCGCCGTTGAATACGCCGTGCTCCGAAATCTGGATAACGCGGCTGTCGAGGGCGGACTCGACGCGGCCTTCGACGACCAGCGTGTCGCAGTCGGTGATCTCTACACCCTTCAGCTTCACTTCCGGTCCTACGATCAGCTTGCTGCCTTCCCCGGGCTTGGTACCTTCGCTTGTTTTCGGCGCTGCGGCAGGTGAGGTCAACGCCGACGCCTGGCGCGACGGTTCGCTGTTGGCCGGCGGCGTCACGGAAACGCCCCGTTCGGCAATTGCGGCAGCTACTGCCGGCGCAGGCGCAATGGGGCGAAAGCTGGTTTCTTCGCGGCGGCGGAACAAGTTATCTTTTTGCAGCATGAGGACTCCCTCGGTGGTTGACAAACAGGCACCGTGACGCATGGATCGTGCCACCGCTATTTCCTAGATTCTTCATAGCGTTGCGAAATGCAGCTAAAGTAATTTTTGTCGGCAGCGCCCGACATGTGTCCGCACACTTGAGAAGACGCCCGTTGTTTGTAGGGACTAAACGCATGTCGTGTCGGCACAACAATACTTACCCGATTGGCCACCTTGTAGAATCCGCGAAAGGGGATGGCCAAACATGAATAACGGATACCTTTCCGCGCTCGTCGCGATCGGCCTGGTGTTGAGCAACGCAGTGCATGCGCATATCGGGGTGGATGCGCACGGAAGCTTCGCAAGCGGTCTGCTGCATCCGTTTTCCGGTTTCGATCACATGCTTGCCATGATCGCGGTCGGCCTGTGGGCTTGCCAACTGGGCGGTCGGGCGCTGTTCGCCCTGCCGTTTGTCTTCATTGCGACGATGGCGCTGGGCGCGGGACTGGGCATGACCGGCGGGGCGTTGCCGCTTGCAGAGGGTGCAATCGCCGCATCGGTCCTGGTTCTGGGCGCGCTGATCGCTTTCGCAGCCCGCGCACCGTGGCAACCGGCGGCGGTCCTCGTCGCAGTGTTCGCCTTGTTCCATGGAGTGGTGCATGGTGCCGACATGCCGGAATTCGCCAGCCGGCCCGAGTACCTTGCGGGCGTCCTGATGGCGACGGCCTCCCTGCATGCTTTCGGCGTGGCTGCTGCTTTTCTTCTGCAACAGAAGGTGCGCCTCCTGCAGGCAACGGGTGCGGCCATTACGCTCGCCGGTGCCTGCCTTGTGGTGATGGGCTAGCGCACGAGAGCGGCCGTACTGGCAGCGGCCCTGCGAATACGGCGCTTGCACGCACGATCCGCGTCCCCCCCACATGCACATAACAATTCGCAAATGTCAGTCGGCCGCCGCTCTTTTGGACGTCCGTGCGTACTTCCAGCCAGTCGCCGACTTTGGCGCTCCCGGCGTAATCGATCGTGAGGCTTGCCGTGACGGCGCTCCTGGGCGGGTCGGACAGATAGGCGATCGTGTACCCCAATGCCAGGTCGGCAAGCGTAGCGAGAAGGCCGCCGTGCACGATTCCCCGGGAATTGCAGTGCTTGTCCGCAGCGCGCAAGCCGATCGTGCGGTCGCCGCCTGTGCCTTTCGTGTACAGCGGTCCCACGAGCGTATTGAACGGGCTCGTGCGCTGAAGCGGCGCGAAGCCGGCGGGAACGTCCGTGCTCATGCGGAGGCGAATTCGCGAAGGAGTTTCCCGGGCAGGCGCGAAAGCGGGAGCATGCCGTCCTTCCCGGCGATTCGCTCGCCGTTTACCCACACACCGTGCACGCCGATCGCCTTTGTCGTAAGGCGCGCGCCGCCCGCGGGCAGGTCCCGTACCCGTTGCTTTGGGCTCCGATCGACAGTCGATGGATCGAACAGCAGGAGGTCGGCTGCCTGGCCGATCTGGAGGCTGCCGCGGTCCACGATGCCGAACAGCTTCGCCGCCTGACCCGTGAGCCTGAAGATCGCCTGTGGCAGCGTCAGTTCGCCCTTGCGGCGCACCCAGTGCGCAAGCAGGTGCAACCCGAAGCCCGCATCGTTGAAGAAAGTAAGGTGCGCGCCGGCGTCCGACAACGACACCAGGCTGTAGGGATGGCGAATGAGGCGGCCGACGGCTTTCTCATCGGAGTTCAGGGTCAGCGCGACGAAAACCGTTCGCAGGTCTTCGGCTAGAGCGAGATCGAAGAAAAAGTCCAGAGGATCCTTGCCGGATTCGGCCGCCAGCTCGGCGAGCGTCCGCTGCTCGTACTTCGCATGTTCAGGCAGGAATGTTTCCACCACCTGCACCTTGTCCCACTCGCCATTGAAATTGCGCACCTGCGCCGGCCTCTTGAGCTCGTCGCGGATCGATTGGCGAAAGACCGGGTCGGTCAGCTTCGCCTTGCGTGCCTCGCCTTTAAGCGCAAAGGCTGGTTTCCACGCGGCGAGGCTCTCGATGGGGTACGGCGACTCGAGCGTGAAGTCGAAAGACAAAGGGCAGCACGAGATTGCGCCCATCATCGTCCGCCCCCGGCCGTTGGCCGCGCTGATCGCATCCAGCTCATCGAACACGACTGAAGGATTTGTCGGATTGTGCAGCAGCGCGGCAACCACTACGGGCCGCCCGCTCTCGGCGGCGAGCGACTCTAGGAACGCCGGTGTGCTCTGGCCGCCCTTGGTGAGCATGAACACGCCTTTGCCCGACTCCTTAAGGCTGGTAACCAGCGATCGAAGCTCGGTGGCATCCGCGAGGCGGGAGGGCATCGGAAGCCCACCATGGCCGTTGTGGGCGGGCGAAGTAGAAGTGGCAAAGCCCACCGCGCCGACGTTCATCGCCTCGACCACGATTGCGCGCATTTCGGCCACTTCATCCGCGGTCGCCGCACGCCTCGCGGCGTCCTCGCCCATCACAAAGGTGCGGATCGAAGAGTGGCCGACGAATGCCGCGATGTTCAGCGCCGAGCCCTGGCGCTCCAGCAGGTCCAGGTACTCGGGAAAGCTTTCGAAGTCCCAGCGCACGCCTTCCCGCAACGTCTCGAGCCCCATGCCTTCGACCTGTGTGAGGTTCTGCATCACGAGGTCGCGGTCTTTCGGCCTGCAAGGCGCGATGGTAAAGCCGCAATTTCCAATGATGGCCGTCGTCACGCCATGCGCAGGAGACGGCGTTGCGCAAGGGTCCCACGTGAGCTGGGCGTCGTAGTGCGTATGCGTGTCGATGATGCCCGGCATCAGCGCAAGACCTGCCGCGTCGACCGTTTCACGCGCCGGCTCGTCTACTTTGCCCAGCGCCGCAATGCGACCTTCGCTGACGGCGAGGTCGCCTCGCCGGCCGGGTGAGCCCAGGCCGTCGTAAAGCATTGCATTGCGGATGATGAGATCGTGCATCGCGCTGCTAGGATAGCAGCCTCCCTTTGTCCAAGTCTGCCGCCCATGAAAACCACCGACCTGTCAGACCTCACCGGCCAAGTTGCGATCGTTACGGGCGCAGCCCGTGGCATCGGCCTCGCGACGGCCCAGCTATTAGCCGAGGCGGGTGCTTCAGTCGCCTTGCTGGACGTGGATGGTGAAACGGCGCAACGCGAAGTTGAAAAAATCGGCGGGAAGGCCGCCGCCTGGGCTTGCGACGTCGCATCCGAAAAAGCGGTCGAATCGGTCTTTGCCGAAGTGGTGAAGCGCTTCGGGCGCCTGGACCTGCTTGTAAATAACGCCGGCGTCGCCGTGCGCAAGCCCGCAGTGGAGTTGTCCATGGAGGAATGGCGACGCGTTCTCGACCTCAATCTCGGCGGCGTCTTCCTGTGCTCCCGAGTGGCTGCGCGTGCCATGGGGCCGCGGGGCGGGGCGATCGTCAATCTGGCCTCGATCATGGGATTTTCGGGCGGGATCTTTCCGAACGCCTCGTACCAGGCTGCGAAAGGCGGCGTCGTGAACTTGACGCGCGCGCTGGCGCTCGAGTGGGCGGACCGGAAGATCCGAGTCAACGCGGTGGCGCCCACATTTGTGAAGACCGACCTCACGGTGCCGATCTTCAGCAATCCGGAAGTGCTCGCCAAGGTCCACGCGCATACGCCGCTCGGTGTGCTTCCGGAGGTCGGCGACATTGCGGCGGCAATCCTCTACCTTGCAAGCCCGGCGGCACGGTGCATAACCGGGATTACTTTGCCGGTCGACTCGGGCTATCTCGCGAGGTGAGCCTCGCTAGAATTTGGCGCTGACGCCGACCACCGCCGCCTTGCTTGCGGTCAGCTGGACGCCGTTCACGTACTGGTAGAGCGGCAGCTGAAGGAATCCATAGACCTGCAGGTCGCGGTTGACCGAGTAGCTGAACCCTGGGCTCAGATACCACGCTCGTCCGCCTGAATCCGCCGGCTCAGCCTGCAGGCCGGAATCCCGGCTGCGAAACAGCGCATTGACCTGAAGCATCAGGGCAATGCTTTCCGTGGTCTGGTGACGCAGGCCCGCGTCGAGCGAAAGCCGGCGTCCGGGACGATAGTCGGCACGCGAATTGAGCGGGGCCTGGAACAGGCCTTGCGCGAAGAACGACAGGTCGGCAAGCGGCAATGCGCGGGTGTAATAGGCCCCGATGAGCGCATCGGTCGTGCCGGTGCCGGGCTGGAGCGATCGTTCGGCGACGTCACCGCCGGAATTTCGAACGCCCGTGCGCCCGGTCGGAAGCTTGAGGCCGAAGTTCAGCCCGCTCCCCTGGAAGACTTCGCCGCTAGCGGG
Organism: Pseudomonadota bacterium; assembly: GCA_025352885.1. Classification (GTDB taxonomy): domain Bacteria; phylum Pseudomonadota; class Gammaproteobacteria; order Burkholderiales; family SG8-39; genus SZAS-79. Next base: position 30,032 of record JANXRZ010000104.1, read on the forward strand.
CGGTTCGGTGAAGTGGTAGCGGCCGAGCACCCGAACGTCTCCCGGCTCCGCGAAACTCCAGCGTTCAGGCACCAGCCCGCCGCCGTGGTTGTGGATATGGAAGTGATTGCGGTCCACGAACGGCGCGGTGACCGCCACCCCCCAAGTCGCGTCGAACGCGTAGTCGAGGCTGGCCAGCCAGTTGCGATTGATCGTATCCACCTCGTCGTGGTGCCGCAGAATCCTGCCGACGCCCACCTTGGCGCTGCCCGAGCGCGGCTGGTCGAGGTTGATGTACTCATAACGTAATCCGAAACGCGCGCCCTGTTCGGTCCACGCGCCCTGCACGTCGAAAGAAGTGTTGACGCTGCAGAACGCGGAGCCGCACGAGGCTTGCGCGAAACAGGTAAGGGATACGAGTGCGGCGGCGAGGGCTGCCTGTCTATAGAACATCAACGATTTTCCGGTTCTGGATCAAGGTGCCCTTGTAGCACGGGCAATGCGATCAATACCCCGCGTTGAAATCCACAAGGTTCAGCGCCGGCTGGCCCGAGCGGATCCGCTCGATGTTCTCCACCACGCATGCCATTGCGGTGCGCGGCTCGGTGAGTGCGGCCGTATGCGGCGTGATCGAGACGCCGGGCTGTGACCATAGCGGCGAGGAAAGCGCCAGGGGCTCCGTCTCGAACACATCGAGATACGCATGGGCGAGGTGCCCTGAGTCGAGCGCTGCGATGAGATCCTTGACCACGACATGCGCGCCGCGCGCGACGTTGATGATGCAACTGCCTTTGGGCATCCTCGCAAAGGCAGTTGCACCCAGGATCCCCCGGGTTTCGTCAGTCAGCGGCAACAGGCAGATGACGGCCTGGCACCGGCCCAGAAGCTCGCCGATCCCAGCGCTTCCGGAAAACACCTCGATGCCAGGAAGGTTGCCCGAACGCCGCTTCCAGCCTGCCACTTTGAAGCCGAATGCCAGGAGCCTCGCCGCTACGGCCGTCCCAAGCTCACCCAACCCGAGGATCCCGATGGTGCGGTCCGAGGTCATGAACTGGGGCAGCTTGTGCCAGGTGCTGACAGCCTGCTGGGCGCGGTAGATGTAGTGATGGCGGTGATAGTCGAGCACGTGCGCAACGACCGATTCGACCATCGCAGCGACCATCCCTGGATCGATCAGGCGCGCGAGCGGCCTTGTTCGCGGGAAGGTAGGGTCCGCGAGCAGTCCGTCGACGCCCATCCACAGTGATTGCACGAGCTTGACGTTCGGGAGCGTCCCGATGACGCCTCTCTGAGGCGTGGCCACGAGCGCGATGTCGATCTCCTCGGCCTTGTAATTGTCGATCGTAAAGAAGCGATCCTGCGGCAGCAACTTGGACAGGCCGGGCAACCAGCGCTCGGCCGGCTCGATCTGGGAGAGGTAAAGGATGTTCATTGCGTGGGCTTGAATCCCGAGGCGCGGATCACCGGCCCCCACTTTTCGTAGTCGTTCCTGAGGATCGCCGCGAGTTCGGCGGGGCTGCTGCCGGTGGGCTCGAGGCCCATCTGCTCCAGGCGCTGCTTCATTTCAGCGCCGCGGATGACTTCCCCGGCGACGCGCGCATAGCGGTCGACAACATCTTTCGGTGTCCTCGCCGGCGCGAACATCGCATACCAGCCGTACCCCTCGATGGCATAGCCGAGTTCCTTGAAGGTCGGCACCTCGGGCGCAAGACTCGAGCGTGACGCACCGGACACGGCCAGGACGCGGGCTTTTCCCGATCGCGAAATGGTCAGCGCGTCGGGGAGAGTGAAGATGCCGGCCTTGATTTCGCCCCCGGCGAGCCCCTGGAGGGCTGGGCCCGAGCCCTTGTAGGGGATGTGCGTCATCTCTATGCCGGCCGTCCGGGCGAACATCACGCCGAAAAAATGCGGCAGGCTGCCTTGCGAGGCGGAAGCATGGTCCCCGAACTTCGGGTCCTTCTTCACAAGCGCGATGTATTCGGCCACGGTCTTCGCGGGAACGCCGGCATTCACGGCAAGCGCGATCTGGAAGTTGGCCAGGTGGGACACCGGCTCGAAGTCCTTCACGGGGTCGTAGCGCAGGTCCGCCGGGCGCGAGTGCGGAAAGATCGCCATGTTGGCCACCGGCGCGATCAGCACGGTCGCGCCGTCGGGGGCGGCCGTCTTGACGGTTTCCACACCGATGTTGCCGTCGGCGCCCGGCTTGTTCTCGACGACGATCGTCTGGCCGAGGAGGGGCCGCATGCGCTCGGCCATCAGCCGCGTGAGCGTGTCGAGCGCCGCACCGGGCGGGAAGCCGATCACGATGCGCAAGTTCTTGTCCTGCGCGAAGGCGCTGCCCGCGGCGCAGGCAAGCATCACGAAAGCGAGAATGCGAGGGATTTTCACGAGAGCCCGGAGGAGGGAATGCGAGCGCGGATGTTAGCATTCCCGCCTCGATGAACAGCATGGGACGGGAACACCGTGGCAGGCAAACCCGCAGTGAATGCAGCGCTCAATGCAGCAGTGAAGGCGGCGCAGAAGATCGGCTGGATCGGCATGGGGCGCATGGGCTACGGGATGGCTTCGCGGCTCCTCGAAAACGGGTGCGACGTGACGGTCTGGAACCGCACGCGAAGCAAGGCCGAGCCGCTGGCCGCGCAGGCTGCGAAAATTGCGGACGCAGTCGTCGACCTCGCATCCTGCGATATCGTTTTCACGATGGTCTCGACTACTGCGGACCTCAAGCAAGTGCTGTTCGAAAAGAACGGCCTCCTTTCTGGCAAGAAATTTCCCAAGGTCGTCATCGACTGCTCTTCGATTTCGGACGACGGGTCGGCAGAAGTTCGCGCGAAATGCGATGAGCTCGGCGTTGGATACTTGTGCGCGCCGGTGTCGGGGAACGGCAAGGTGGCCAAGGCGGGCCTCCTTTGGGTAGTTGCCTCGGGCCCGAAGACCCTTTTCGACCTTGCCGAGCCGTACCTCAAGCTGTTCGGTCGCGGCGTCACTTACGTGGGCGAGGGTGAACTCGCGCGCGTGTGGAAGATCGCGCACAACACGATGTTCGGCGTGATCATCCAGTCGCTATGCGAAATCACCATCCTTGCGGAGAAGGCCGGCATCCCGCGGCACGTTTTCCTCGAATCGATCAACAACAGCGTGCTTGGCTCGATGTACACGCGCTACAAGACGCCAGCACTGGTGAACCTCGATTTCGCGGTGACTTTCACGCCGAAGCTCCTGCTCAAAGACATGGACCTCGGGTTGGGCGCCGCTCGCAAGTACGGCGTGCAGATGCCCGCGGCCGCCATAACGCGCGAATGCGTGCAGAACACGGTGGGACGCGGCTATGAAGATGTGGATTTCTCAGTTCTCCTGCTCGAGCTTGCCAAGGCCGCCGGCATGGAGCTGAAATCCGAGAACGTGAAGGTCAGCGACGGGCTCGTGCCGAGGTAATCGCATGGCGGCGACGTTGATCCGGGGCGGTCTGGTGGTCAGCATGGACCCGGTCGTCGGCGACCTTCCGCGCGGCGATGTTCTCATCGAGGGAAGCGTGATTGCGAAAATCGCGCCTTCGATCGGGGCACCGCAGGCCGGAGTCATCGACGCGACAGGCTGCATTGTCATGCCGGGCCTCGTGAATGCGCACCAGCACACCTGGCAGACGGCCTTGCGCGGCGTCGCGGGGAACTGGACGATCCTCGAATACTTCCATCATGTGCACGCCGGCCTTGCGACCAAGTTCGGGCCGGAGGACATCTACATCGCAACGCTCGTTGGTGCACTCAACCAGATCAACTGCGGGGCGACGACGCTGGTCGATTGGTGCCACAACAACCCGACGCCTGCCCACAGTGACCGGGCGATCGATGGGCTGGTCGAATCGGGCATCCGCGCGGCGTTTTTCCATGGCTCGCCGAAGCCGGACCCAAAGCCCGGCCAAAAGCCTTTCTGGGAGCTGCCGCATCCGCGCAGCGAAGTCGAGCGGCTAATGAAGCGGCTGCCCGGGCGCGAAGGGCTTGTGACACTCGGCCTCGCGATCCTGGGGCCGCATTACTCGACCTACGAAGTGGCGCAGCACGATTTCCGCCTTGCGCGGGAATTCGGGCTGATCGCTAGCATGCATTGCGCCGGTGGCGAGGCGCGCACCCCGGATGGCTGGGACCGGCTTGCCGCCGAGGGGCTGCTCGGGGACAACGCCAACATCGTGCACGGTCAGACGCTTTCCGATGAACAACTCAAGCTCATGATCGAACTCGGGGTCACGTTTTCGCTCACGCCCGAGACGGAGATGCTGCAGGGGCATGGGTTGCCGATCACTGGCCGACTTCGCAAGCTCGGCGCGCAGCCCTCGCTTGGTGTGGATCTGGAGTCGGGCATCAGCGGCGATTTGTTTACGGTCGCGCGGGTCGCGCTTGCTGCGCAGCGGGCGGCCGACAACGCGGAGTCACGAGCAACCACGGGAAAGCTGCCCGATACCTCAACGATCCACTGTCGGGAGGCGCTGGGCTGGATCACGATCGAAGGCGCCCGGATGCTGAAGCTGGATGACCGCATCGGCTCACTCACCCCCGGCAAGCAGGCCGACGTAATTCTCCTCCGCGCGGATGACCTCAACATGTGGCCGGTGCACGATCCGGTTACGAGCATCGTCATGCAGGCGGGGACCGGCAACGTGGACACGGTGCTCATTGCGGGAGAAGTCAGGAAGCGTCATCGGAAACTCGTTTACCCCGAGCTTTCCACGCGCAAGGAGGAACTGCTGGCCTCCGGCCGGCGTATCCTCGGTGAACTCGGATTGCTGAACAGCTAGGAGCGCATCGTCATGCCGCTTGGCCACATCGAGCATTTCCTCATCCAGACGGGCGACCTTGCGGCGACGCGCGATTGGTATGTGCGCGTGCTCGGCATGCGTGTGGGGCCCTCGCCGGATTTCAAGTTCCCCGTGTGCTGGCTGTATCTCGGTGAAAAGGATGTGCTGCACCTCACCGAAGGCGGGGCGAACACGAGCGAGAACAGGAAGAGATTCCTCGGCCAGCAGTCCGATGCGGTCAAAGGCTCGGGCGTGGTCGACCATGTCGCGTTCCGCTGCACTGGTCTTCCCGAAATGATGGAGCACCTGGCCGCGCTCGGAGTGCCGTTCACGCGCCGCATGGTGAACGACCAGGGCTTGTTCCAGCTTTTCCTCATGGACCCGAACGACGTGAAGATCGAACTCAACTTTGCCAATACCGAAGTGAACGGCGTCCGGCCCGAGCTGATGGCGTCCGACCTGCCTGGAGGATCGAAATGAGCATCCGTAATTTCAACGAGGAAACGCTCACCGCCGAAGTGCTGAGGCGCATGGAGAAGACCGAGGACCCGCGGCTGAAGGAGGTGATGACTAGCCTCGTGAATCACCTCCATGCATTCGTGCGCGAAGTTAAGCCGACGCAGGACGAATGGTTCAAGGCCATCCAGTTCCTCACCGAGACGGGTCACTGGTGCAAGGACGGCCGCCAGGAATTCATCCTCATGTCGGACACGCTCGGCGTGTCGATGCTGGTGGACTTCCTGAATTACGGGAAGGCCGATGGCGCGACAGAATCGACCGTGCTCGGGCCTTTCTTCGTAGAGGGGGCGCCCGACATGCCGCTCGGCGCGAACATCGCAAAGCCCGGCACGCCCGGCGAAGCGCTTTCGGTGACGGGAACGGTCAAGGGGCTGGACGGCAAGCCCATTGCAGGCGCGCTCCTGGATATCTGGGAAACCGGCGGTGACGGGTTCTACGACGTGCAAAAGAAGGAAGGCACAAACCTGCGCGCGCGCTTCAGGGCGGACAGCGAAGGCAAATTTCATTTCAAGTGCGTGCTGCCGGTGAGCTATCCCGTGCCGAGCGACGGACCGGTCGGCAGGATGCTGACCGCTACCGGGCGTCATCCGATGCGGCCGGGCCATCTCCACACGATTGTCGAAGCGCCCGGTTACGCCCGGCTGGTCACCCACCTCTTCGTGAAGGGTGACGAGTACCTGGATTCCGACGCGGTCTTCGGCGTCAAGGATTCGCTGATCGTCGACTTCAAGAAGTCGCCCTCAGGCGGCTACACCGCTCACTACGACTTCGTCCTGAAACCTGACAAAA
>JANXRZ010000105.1 GCA_025352885.1 Pseudomonadota bacterium
GACGTAGCGGACTACAGGATTTTGGTCGGGCGATGCGGTCGCCATGGAGGTTCAAGGAAGTCGGGCCAGGACGGGATTATCCGTCCTGCCGGCGTCCTTGAGCTATCGCACGACGTCGTCCCGTTCGTTCAAGCCGCCGCCCATTTTCAAGTGCTCCCGGACTTTCCGGATGGACGGCCCGACCTTCCGGACTGCGGCGGTGAGGGCTTTCTGGTCCACGCCCAGTTCACTGGCCCAGTAATGCACATCCAGGTCGTTCTTGACGTTTATGTTGGTTCGGTTGCGGGTGCCCCGGTTGGAGGAATAGTGGGCCATGATCATTGACGCCGGTGAGCGAGGTGCGACTTTTCGGATGAGTATTTTCCGGCTTTCACAAATGTGGACCTTTCAGGCAACCCGATCGCTATGTGCGCTGCGACACAAACAGCCGGCGCAATTGTGCGTACTGTCTTCGTCGCACCATCGAATGCCCTACTCACTCGACCACTTTGGGAATCGCCATGTTCAAACGAATCTTTGCAACGCTTCTTACGGGTTTCTTCATCGCCGGGCTGTTTGGCTCGATCGCCGGATGCAACACGGTGGAAGGCATCGGCACGGACATCCAGCAGGGTGGCCGCGCGATTAAGGACGAAGCACGCGAAAACAAGCGCTGAAGGCCCGGCCGACGGCGATTCACTCGTCGTCGGATCCCGGCTCCCGCAGGTAGTCTGAGATTGGTTGGTTCGCAAAGCCTACCGCTGCTGTGTGCGCTCGTTCTGGATCGGCGGCCTGCGGCCCACCTCCACACGCAATTTCGTTTCGGCCCCTGAGCGAACCACCGTGAAGTCCACCTGCTCGCCGGGCTTCACCGCCGCCGTCCGCTCGACAAGATCTCTCGTATCGGCGACAGGTTTCCCGTCCACGGAGGTCACGACATCGCCGGGCCGCATGCCCCCGCGATCCGCCGGACCGCCCTTGAGCAGGCGCATCAGCACGGGGCCGCTGGAACTCCGCACGCTCAGGTTTTGCGCGAGATCCGGCGTCAGGTCCTGGGCCTCGACGCCGAGCCACCCGCGAGCGACCCGCCCTTCCTTGATGAGTTGCGTCATGACATCGGTGGCCGTGCGCACGGGAATCGCAAAGCCGATGCCCAACGAGCCCCCGCTTGGCGAAAGGATGGCCGTGTTGATCCCGATGAGGCGGCCAGCGGAATCCACCAGTGCGCCACCCGAGTTCCCCGGGTTGATTGCGGCGTCGGTCTGGATGAAATTTTCAAACGTGTTGATGCCGACTCGATTGCGCCCAGTGGCGCTCACGATCCCCTGCGTGACGGTCTGGCCCAGGCCGAAAGGGTTTCCGATTGCAAGAACGACATCGCCGATGTGCACGGCCTCCGAATCGCCGAGTGCAATCGGCGAAAGCCCCTGCGCGTTGACCTTGATGACGGCGAGGTCGGTCTCGGGGTCGGTTCCGACCACCTGCGCGGGGGCCGGCTTGCCTTCCCCGACTGCAACGGCGATGGAACCCGCGCTTTGGACCACGTGGTTGTTCGTGAGGACGTAGCCGTCGGCGCTGATGATCACACCTGACCCCAGGCCTCCGCCCTGGCCGGAGTCCTCGTCGGGGTTCGCTAGATCGGGCAACCTGCGCAGGCCTTTAGGAGGGGCCTTTACTGCATAAACGTTGACGACAGACGGGCCGGCGCGAGTTGCCGCCCCTGCGTAGCTCAAGACGCCCTCCTTGCGCTCCAACGGTGTCGGCGCCGTGTGATCTCCGACGACCACCGTCTTCGCCCGCCAAGGGAGCTTGTCCGGCGAGAGCGTCGACGCAAGCGCGAAAACGACTGCCCCTGCGATGACCGCCTGGAATGCGAGAGACAACAACCTTCCCACGGTTACGGCCGTATATCGCTGACCGTACGCGCCGCCGCGCGGGCGGCGGCATCGTTGCCCGGAAGTCTCCGGATTACGCATGACCCTTCCACTTTCTCGGCCGACGCGCCGTAGCGCCGTCTCGCTTCCTCTTCGGTCATGCGCCACGTGCTCCTGTGACGCTCGAAAGGATAGGCGTCGCCGGGGATGATCCAGTACCAAAGTTCAAGGGGACTATCCGACATGGGGTTGCGGCTGGTGAGAGTTGGGGAAGAAAGGATGCGGTGTGCTCCCGGGCGTTTCCGTGCGCTCCTGCACGCATTCGAAGTTAATGTAAGCCCACGTACGGAATCACTAGGCGCGCATGGGCTAGAAGCGAGGCATGAGCAACGTGGTGCCATTCCCAAAACGCAGGCGACGTCGCGTCTCCATGATGCGGACGACCCTGATCGCCTATTGGCTCTGGCGCGCCAAGGAGGCGCTGGGTGAATCGCTGCACAGGCTTGGTTTTCCAGGCCGGTTAAGGAGCTTGCGCCTGGAGGATGCGCTCGTCGGCCAGAGCATCGTGATCGATGCGACGCCTGCATTCACCCGGGTAACCGTGAACGGGCAGCAGTACTACTACCGCCACCTTGTCTGGTCGAACGACCCCGCTGGGAGGAACCTGGCCCCTGCCTTGAAGCAGGTTACGGACGTACCGCGGCCTGCCTGAATAGCTGCCGAAGGCGACCCGTATAATCCGAGCCGTTGAAAAGCAACGGACGGATCCGTATCCGAATGAGACGCTTCCTGATTGCAACGCTGGTGTGCTGCCAGGTCATGACGGGCGGCTGCGCCGCCGTGGTAACGGCCGCCGCGGCGCATGGCGCGGCCATTGCCACCGCAGTCGAAGTTGTGCCGGTCGTTCTTGCTGCGGGAGCAATCGGCGTGTTGGGCGTCATGGGTGCGGCGAAAAACACGCCCGATTCATTCGCGGACGGGTCCCTGGGAGCGTTCCTGCAGGCAAGCGACAAGGAGGCCACCCGGCTCGCCGAGACCGGCATGCAAACGCGGCATGAAGCGCTGATGACCGCGGGCCTGCAGGTGCACAACGCTCTCGCCCGCGCACAGCTTGCCTACGACGACAGCTTATCCCTGAAGCTTGCCGATCTTCCGGGACCCGAGAGGCTGTTCGTTGCACGCACCGGCGAAATGCTTGCCGGCCTTTCGAGCGGCCAGGGGCGCGCGATCAAGGAGGCGGGCGATCGTGCCAATGCTGTCGGCGCAAGGCTGGACGTCCCCGAAGGCGCCCCGCAAATCCTGACGGCGGGTCCGGTTTACCTGTTTGCCTTCCTGCCTTTCCAGACGGTTTCGATCCGCGGCAAATTTCCCGCGGCTTATGAAAATGGCGCAGTCCCGAGGCTGACCGTCAACAAGAAGACGTACACGGCTTACTCGTACAGCACGCAAAGTCTCGATTTCGCGATCGTGGCAGGCGACCTGCGGTCCGAAACCGAGGACATTTCCTGGGTGAAGGGTGAGCTTGTCGTGCCTTGGGACAAGCCGCTGTTCGGGCCGTTGCGCCGCTCGGGCGTCGAAACGGTGGTGATCGGTGTCCTGCCTGACTCGCTCGGTCGGGCAACCGTCGAGCATGTCTCGGGCACGGCACGCGCCGCGAGCGAGAGTTTCGACCTCAGGTGGGGCGAGCGCCGGACGTTCGCTTATCCGGCGGGCCAATGGAAGCTGCGGTATTCGCTCTTCAACCGGGACTCGACTGAAGTGGACCGCGCAGATGCGGTCAGCCCGTTCATCAGGGTTGCATCGGACGGCCACAGCATGACGATCCGGACGTTTCCCTTCTGACAGCCCGGCGGGTCAGCCAGCGTCTTTGAGACTGGGAGCGGCGACTTCCGCGCCGTTGGCAAGATAGGCGGCGAAATCGACGGCCGGCATGGCGGGGGCGAAGTAGTGCCCTTGCGCCTCGTCGCAATGGAACTGGCGCAGGGCCGCAAGCACGTTGCGGTCTTCGACGCCTTCGGCAATTGTCCGCAGGTCCAGGCTGCGCGCCATCTGGATGATCGCTCGCACGATTGCGGCGTCGCCCGGGTCGGTTGAGAGGTCGCGGACGAACGACTGGTCGATCTTGAGCTTGTCGACGTCGAACCGCTTGAGATAGGACAGGCTCGAATACCCCGTGCCGAAGTCGTCGATCGAAAGCTTCACGCCCAGAGATTTCAGCCGCTTGACTGCTGCCAATGCATTCTCCGTATCCGCGATCAGGATGGACTCGGTCAGCTCGAGCTCGAGCATGCAGGGATCAAGGCTGGACGCGTCGAGCGCCCGCATCACCGTCTGCTCCACCTTGCTGCGCCTGAACTGCACCGCCGAAAGGTTGACCGCCATCAGGAGATCGGGCAGTCCCGCCTTGCGCCATTCCGCAACCTGCCTGCAAGCTTCGGCGAGGACCCATTCACCGATGGGCACGATGAGCCCGTTGTCCTCCGCCACCGGGATGAACCTGTTTGGGGCAATCAGTCCCTGCCTGGGGTGTTGCCACCGCACCAGTGCCTCGGCCCCGACGACCAGGCCCGTGCGAAGGGCGATCTGCG
>JANXRZ010000157.1 GCA_025352885.1 Pseudomonadota bacterium
GCAGGCCACAGTCGAGCCCGGCCTGCTCGCGCACCACCTCGGCCGGGCAGGCGAAGCGAAAGAGGCGTGCCGCTCCTGGGTCGCCGCCGCCGACGACGCGGGGCGCAAGCTCGCTTTCGCCGAGGCGCTGGCCAACCTCAAGTCTGCGCTGGCTGCAGCGGGCGCCATCGCGGACGAGAAGGAACGCAAGGCCGAGATCCTCGAAGTGCAGTTGAAGCTGGGCGCGACTCACATCCTGCGCGCCGGTCCCTCGAGCGACGAGGGCGCGGCGGCATTTCGCGAGGCCCACGCCCTTGCGGAGGAACTGCATGCCGATCCCCAGCAATTCCAGGCGGCCTGGGGCCTCTATCTCAAGGCTGCGCGCTCCCGCAAGTTCGAAGAGGCGAAGGCGCGAACCGAGGAACTCCACTCGGTCAGCGCGAGGCTCCCCGCCTCCGACCTGGAATTCGAAAGCCTTCACAACCAGTGGGGCATCGCGTATTTCACCGGACAGAACACAGCCATGCTCGAACGCTCGGCCGAAGGGATGCGGCGCTACGAGCGAGAGCGCCATCACCGGTTCTCCTACGTTTTCGGCGGCCACGACCCGGGCGTCTGCTCGCACTGCGTGCAGGCCACGTCGCTAGCCATCGCCGGCCGGGGCAACGAGGCCACGCCGGTGCTCGACGCCGCGTTCGCGCTCGTCGATACGCTCGGCCACCCGCTGACGCTCGCGTTCACCCATGGGAACGCCACCTGCTTCTACGAGCTCGTCGGCGATCTAACGCGCTGCACGACGCACGCGCATGAGCTCGCGAAGGCGGCGGCCAAATACGATTACCCGCTTTTCGGGAAAGTCAGCGCCTTCTTTCTCGCTGCAGCGCGCGTGCGGGAAAACGCCGATCCGGCCGCAGTCGCACAACTCGAATCCCATTTCGAAGCGACCTACGTGGACTACGGTTACATCGGCGTGTATCCCGGCATCATCCTCGCCGGAGCGCTTCGCGCCAGCGGCAGGCCGGCCGAAGCCATGAAGGTGATCGAACGCTTGATCGCAGATACGGCTACGCCCGAGATCGGGATCTTCGCCTCCGAGACCTGGCGCATGCGCGGCGAACTGGCGCTTGCGATCTCGGCGGACGCAATCGTCCAAGCGAAGAAAGACCTGCAAACCGCGGTACGCATCGCGAGCGCGCAGGGCGCGGTAATCTACGAGGCGAGCGCCCGAGCGTCGCTTCAAAAATACGGGCTCGCATAAGGGGGAACCATTGCGCACTGACCCTTTCCCCTTATGATCCGCTCGCCGGATCACGAACGCGAAAGGGGGAGCAACCATGGGAAGCAGCTACACGGGCAAGCCGTGCCCGAAATGCGGTCACGTGCGGATGGAGACCGAAACCGCACCCGACTGGCAATGCCCTAAGTGCGGCATCGCGTACCTGAAGTTCGAGCAGTCGCAATCGGCGCCGGCGGGCTTCGTCAGCAGCTCAACCGGAGGCGGGACGGCGGCGACCGAGCTCAACCTGACGGCCCACAAGGAAGTCTTCATCACGCAGAAGTTCGAGATCATGGAGATGCTCTCGGTCGAGACGCGCAACCGCTACCGGATTTCCGATGCGGCGGATCGGCCCATCGGCTACGCGGCCGAGGAGCAGACCGGGGTCCTCGGCTTCATACTGCGGCAGATCTTCGGCCACTGGCGCTCCTTCGAGATCCACTTCTACAACAACGACCGGCAGGAAGTGCTGCATGCCGTGCATCCTTTCCGGTTTTATTTCTCGCGGCTCGATGTCTTCAACGCGAAGCAGCAGCTGATCGGCGCCATCCAGAAGCAGTTCTCGATTTTTTCCAAGAAATTCACCATCGAGGACGGCCGCGGCGCCACGGTCATGGAGGTCTCCTCACCGCTGTGGAAGTTGTGGACCTTCCCGTTCACGCACAATGGCGAGACGGTCGCCTCGGTCAACAAGAAATGGTCCGGCCTGCTCTCGGAAGCTTTCACCGACCGGGATAATTTCCAGGTTGAGTTCAACTCGAAGGACCTCGGCAACGACGCGCGGAGCGTAATTCTCGCCGCGGCGATCTACGTCGACCTCACCTACTTCGAGAAGAAAGGCGGCTAGCGCCCCTGCGCTATTTCTTGCCGCAGGCGATCTTCCAGATGGCGTAGCGGGCAGGATCCGACTCGGTCGAGAGCGGCGCCGAATCCCATTGCTTGTCGGCAACCTCCTTGACCGGCACGTTCGTCCCGGCGCCCATGCTGCCGGACTTGAAGGTGTAGGTGAGATCGCGGCCGAGCCGTTTGTCGCAGTCGAATTCCGCAGTGATGACGACCGACTTGAAGGATTGCCCTGGCTCGACTTCGACCGGGAACTTCGCGTCCGACATCACGGTGACCGACGCGATGGCGCCCTTCTTCTTGATCGCGCTTTCGTAGTACTGCGTCATGTTCTCGTCGCGGTCGTATTCGACCCAGCCGGCGCGGGCGCTCGGACTAAGGGCGAGCGTCGACAAGCCTAAGAGTGCTGCAACAGCGGTAGGAAGCGCTTTCATCATGGTTCGCTCGAAAGAGTAAGGGGCGATTCCGTGCTTATGCCACACGCCGGCCCGTTTGTAACGCCTGCTATGTGCGGTATTGAACAGACTAGGCGCTCACCCCCCGATATCTTGAGTCTCGCAGTCCAACCAGGAGGCAGTCATGCCCAAAACACAAAAAACATCGATTGCCCTTGCGATCGCATTTGCCCTCGGCACAGCCCTGACGTCCGGCTCGGTACTCGCCGACAAAGGCGGCAAGGGCCATGAAGGCGGAGGCAAAGGTCACGAAGGCGGCAAAGGCAACGACCGCTCGGAGCAGCGAGACGACCGGGACAGCGGCGGGAAAGGCAACAAGGCGGAAAAGCACGGCGGCGACCGCGTAGAGCGCTTCGGCGACCCGCATCGCACTTACGTGCATGACTATTACGCGAGCCAATACCGGGCCGGCAAGTGCCCCCCGGGACTGGCCAAGAAGCACAACGGCTGCATGCCGCCGGGGCAGGCCAAAAAATGGGAAACCGGCCAGCCGCTGCCGCGCGATGTTCGCTACTACGACGTCCCCGCTCCGCTGGTCATGCAACTCGGCCAGCCGGCTCCGGGCTACCGGTATGTCCGCGTGGATGACAACATCCTCCTGCTCGCAACGGGTACGCGAATGGTGGTCGACGCCATCAGGGGATTGGGAAGGTAACGCTCGAAACTTTAAACGAAGGGCAGCACTGAACCTGCTGCCCTTCTTCCATTACAGGAAGCGTTCCGCCACGTTTTCCTTGAACGGATACATCTCGAAGTAGGGCCTCGCCTCGGCGATCACGCGCTTCACCGACGGCCGCGCCATGAGCCGCTCGAAATACGCTTCCAGGTTCTTCGCGCCATCGGGAAACGCCTGCACGGTCGCCGCGTAAAACAGCGCCGGCGCCGCGGCGCACTCCGCCATGCTGAAGTCTCCGCACACCCAGTCACGTCCTTCGAGCCGGTGCTCAACCATGCCGTAGGCCTTCTCGAGCATCGAACGCTCGCCGCTCATGTCGCCCTTCGAACCGTGGATGCGATCTGCCACGATGCGCTGCATCGGCCCATTCACGTAGTTATCGAAGATGCGGTCCCAGAGGCGCACTTCCAAGGCGGCGTCGAATCCGTCAGGAATCATCCGCCGCGGGCCGGGATGGTAGCGATCGAGGTACTCGATGAGGATGCTGGACTCGGGCAGGTCGCGCTTCTGACTGGCATCGCGAAGCACGGGAAACTTCCTGATCGGCCAGAGGGCTTCGAGCTCCGCGCTGTCGCGTGCATTGCCGAGGTCGATGAGGCGCTTTTCGAATGGCCTGCCGTTCTCGTACAGCGCGATGAGCGCCTTCCAGCAATAGCTCGAAAGCGGGTGGTAGTAGAGAGTGAGGTCGGGTGGCGTCATGGCATAAGTCTAGCGCGGCTTCGGCGGGCTACACTGCGCCGATCAACGGCAGGGAGCGGCCTGAAATGGACTACCAAATCGACGAAAAATTCCTGGTCGCGGGCACCCCGACCGAGCTGGACGCCTGCCTGCACGCCAACCCGCTGACCAAGCGGCCGAAGATCGCGACACACACGAATATCTGGCCGTGGCTCCGCAGCATTGCAAACAAGAAGGAGATGCGGGTCCTCGAGATCGGCTCGCGGGCGGTGATTTCAGACTCGCTCTGGAAGGAGCACATCCCCGACTGCACGTACACCGGCTTCGACGTGGCGGAAGGCAAGAATGTGGACATCGTCGGCGATGCGCACCGGCTGTCCGACTACTTCGCGCCCCACTCCTTCGATCTCGTTTTTTCGCTGGCGGTTTTCGAGCACCTCGCCCTGCCGTGGATCGTGGCTGAGGAGATCTCGAAGGTCGTGGCGCTAAACGGGCTCGTGTGCGTCGAGACCCACTTCAGCTTTTCCGAGCACGAGCTGCCGTGGCATTTCTTCCAGTTCAACGCGAATGCGCTCGAGATGCTTTTCTGCCCGGAACTCGGGTTCGAGACGCTTGATTCAG
>JANXRZ010000189.1 GCA_025352885.1 Pseudomonadota bacterium
GCTGCACAGCGTAGGAGCCGACCGGTTCCAGGGTGACGATGTCCACCACGCGCTTTCCCGTCTGGAGCACTTCCTGCCCGGGCCCGTGCCCGCGCACCTCGGCCGAAGGGGAAAACACCCGCAGATACTCGTATGTGAGGGAGAAACTGCGCCCGTCGGAAAACGCGATTTCCAGCAAGCGGGACTTCTGGTGAAGCTTGATTTCAGTAGGCGTCGGGGTGTCGCTCATAGGGGCGGGATCATACATGGGTGCCGATTTCCGGATTGCAACAAAACTGTCACGCAAACTTCATACACTCGGCGCAGTGAATTCCGATTGCAACAGCTCCGCATGGCTTTGAATATCCTGGTGGTCGAGGACGAGCCGGCCATCCAGGAACTCATCGCGGTGAACCTCGAGCACGCGGGTCACCACGTGATCCGCGCCCGTGACGCCGAAGGCGCGTCGGCCATCGTTAGGAACGCACTCCCCGACCTGATGCTCATCGACTGGATGCTGCCGGGCATGTCCGGCATTGCGTTGGCGAAGCTGATGCGCCAGGAGGAGCGCACCCGCGGCATTCCGATCATCCTGCTGACCGCGAGGTCGGAAGAACAGGACAAGATCATGGGTCTCGAGGCCGGCGCGGACGACTATGTCACCAAGCCATTTTCGCCGCGCGAACTGCTGGCGCGCATCAAGGCGGTCCTGCGCCGGCGCTCGCCGCAGATGACCGACGACCCGGTGGAAATCGGCGGACTGCATCTGGACCCTTCCACTCGCCGCGTATTCGGCAACAAAGCTCCCCTGGGCCTGGGGCCGACAGAATTTCGCCTGCTGCATTTCCTGATGACGCACGCCGAGCGCGTGCATTCGCGCGCGCAGTTGCTCGACCAGGTATGGGGTGATCACGTCTTCGTCGAGGAGCGGACCGTGGACGTGCATATCCGGCGCCTCAGAAAATCGCTCGAGCCGACCGGACACGACCGCTACGTGGAAACGGTGCGCGGATCCGGCTACCGTTTCACGGCGGAACCTGCGGGATAATAAGGACAGCGCAACCGGGCGGTTCCCCCGTACCGCACCGAATGTCGCAGCGCTACGTCACCCGGCGAATCATCTGAAATGGAGGTGCCTGGATTGAATGCGGCATGGGCGGGATTCATTGCCATGGTTGCGTCGATCGCGGTCGCCGCGCTGGTTGCCTGGCCGTTCGCAGGGGCAGAGTGGGCCCTCGTCTTTCTCGCGGCGGGGCTGGCGACGATTGCCGCGTACCACGCGCGCAACCTGGCGGCCTTTTTGCGCTGGCTGAAAGAACCGCGACGCGAGTCACTGCCGATCGGCACCGGTGCGTGGGAGGAGGCCTACACCACCCTGCATGGCCTTATCAGGGGCCGCGACGAATCCGAGAGAACGCTGGCAGCGGCTCTCGCGCGGTTTCGCGCGGCGGGCCAGGCGTTGCCCGATGGCGTCCTGATCCTGAACAGCGACAGCCAGATCGAGTGGGCCAACCCGACCTCCGAACTCCACCTGGATATCGACATGCGCCGGGATGCCGGCCAAGGCATCACCAACCTCCTGCGCCATCCGGATTTTATCGGGTACCTGGAATCGAACGACTATCGCGAACCGCTGGTGCTGCGTCGCGCGCGGGGGGACGCCTCGGTGCTCACCCTGCGCATCATCGAATTCGGCGACGAACAGAAACTTCTGCTGACGCGTGACATTACGGTGCAGGAAAAAGCCGACACCATGCGGCGCGACTTCGTTGCCAACGTGTCGCACGAGTTGAAAACGCCGGTCACGGTGCTGTCCGGGTTCGTCGAGACGCTCTCAAACGAGGGAATGCAGCTTTCGGATGCGCAACGCCGGAAATTCCTCGGCCTCATGTCCGACCAGGCGCACCGGATGCAGCGATTGATCGAGGATCTGCTAACACTGTCCGCGCTCGAGTCGTCGGCCAGGCCGGACGATGAACAGAATATCGATGTGCGTTCGCTGGTCGAAAAGCTCGCCGAGGAAGCGCGCATGCTTTCCGGTGGCCGCCACAAAGTGGGTTTCTCGGTTGATCCCGACGCACGCCTGACGGGCGGGGTGCAGGAGCTAGCAAGCGCATTTTCCAACCTGGTTTCGAACGCGATCCGCTACTCGCCCGAGGGCGGCGAGATCCGGATCGACTGGCGCCTGCGCGACGGCCAGGGCGTGTTCAGCGTTGAGGATTCGGGCATCGGGATCGAACGCCGCCATATCGCACGGCTCACCGAGCGGTTCTACCGGGTGGACAACAGCCGCTCGCGCGAAACCGGCGGCACCGGATTGGGCCTCGCGATCGTGAAGCATGTACTGACGCGGCACCAGGCGAGCCTGGAGATCAGGAGCGAATTCGGGCGCGGGTCGACGTTCAGCGCCGTGTTCCCGGCGCGCCGCGTGGAGAAAATCGGGGCGGCCCGGGCAGCCTAGTCGGAAAGAACTTCGTAGGACATGCGTTCGAAATCCGGTCCCCGCTCGATGAGCTCGACGAGCTTGACGCGCAGTGCCTGCTGGACGAAGACTTCGATCACCCGCTTGGGCTTGTACCACCCCGCCGGCAGAACCAGCGTCGGCGGCGATTTCAGCGCGGCCACTTCCGTAAGCGTGAGCGCAGGCACGAATTTTTCGTTGCTGGCATTCAGCCCGTAGGGTCGCACGGCGATGCCTGCCGGCAAACCGGGCAGCAATCGCAGACCCGCATTAAGCGCGCCGTCGGTGCCCTGCATCAGCCAGCGCGCCTGCGCCAGCATGAAATTCTTGGAGTCCCCCGGCCGCACCGCCACCAGCTGGCCGTGGGCAAATCTTTTCCCGGGCGTGCCGGAGGGCCGCACCATGCGCAGGCCAGAAACGCTTTCATCCTCGACCTGCCAGTGCTCGAGCATGAAACCGTGGACGGCGCTGTAGTCGTCTTCATCCTTGGTGCTGATGCGCCCGAAAGTAGCGATCTGGTCGCGCTCCTTTTGCGTCAGTTCCTTTTGCACCCCGGGCTGGCGAAACACCTTGCCGAAGATGTAGTAATGAATGGCCGCCATGTCATTGCATACCATCGCCTCCTGCGAAACGGGCTTGCGCTCCGCGCGCGGCGGGCGCGGCTGGCACCACTGGCGGTAAAGAAAAATCAGGAGCTGCTCGCACGAAGGTTGCACGCAGTCCTCGCCCAGGGCGAGCCTCGCGGGGGATTCGCCTTTGCGCAGCAGCCCAATGCGGTTTTTCAGGCTCTTGGACAGGCGGGCTACGTCGAGAAACCGCGGATCGGCGATTTCGCGGTCCCCAGATCCCGTCAGCCTCTCGGGTGGCCGGTCACCGGCGATATCGATCACCAGCGGCAGCATCCCCTCGTCCGGAAGGGGTTGCGCTGAGATATCGACTTTTTCGGCCCAGCGCTCGAGCAGGAAGCCGACAAAGGAAAGCTGCCGCCGTGCAAGCTCGTTAGGGTTGGCCATTCCCATGAGCAAGGCCCGCATGTACTGGATGCGCGGCGTGGCGTCGTGTACGTCGCGATTGAGGTAGTCCTTCACCTCTTCTGTAGAGACGTCCAACTCCTCGGCAAACCTGTAAGTCCGGTGCAGCGCCTGCCAGTCGGAATTCGGCACCTCGCGATATGCACGGTAGTGGTGGAACATCTTGAGCCCGCAGTACGCGAGGACTCTTTGCGCCAGCAGTGCGGCATGAGTCCGCATCCCGGTCTCGCCCGCGCCGCTCGCCGTCATGCAATGCAGGTAGCCCACGCGCATCTGCTCCCAGAGCGCAGTGGTGTCCGCAAAGATCACCGATTCGGCCTCAGCCATGGGCAGCGCGCGGTTGGTAAAGCGCTTGGCCTGCTCGATCTGCACGAACGCGACGGCCTCGCGCAGCGCCTCGAGCACCTGCAGGCGCATCGCCGCCTTGCAGGGAAACCGGTTGAACTCGGTGACCTGGGTGAGCAACTGGCGCTGGGCTTCCGACACGTTTGCGAGCGGGACGTGCTCGAGCCATGCCTTGCAGGCCACCACATCGCTGAATTCAGGCGCCGCCTCGGCGGAGATCTGGGGCAGGTCGAAATCGGTATCCGTCATTTTTGTCGGGGAGATCCGTCAGTTGAGCAATTCGGCAAGCTTGGCCGCGATGGCGGCATTGCTTACCTCGGCGCGGCCGGAAGTCTCCGCGCGGCGCGCGGGACCCCACGAGGGATCGGGAAAATGCGGATCGTCGGCAAACCGTGGAATGACGTGCCAATGAACATGCGGGACCTGGTTGCCGAAACTTGCCAGGTTCATCTTGTCAGGCTGGAACAGGCCACGCAGCGCCGATTCCGTTGCGAACACCGTATGCATCAGGCGCGCGCGTTCGTCATCCGCGAGGTCGGTCATCTCCCGCGCATGCCGGTTGAGCACCACCCGGCACAGGCCCGGATAATCGGCGCCCGGGATACGCACGATCCGGCAGAAGTCGTCGCGCCACAGCACGGTTCCGCCCTCCTCTTCGCAGAGCAAGCAATGCATCCTCCGGTTCCCTTCAGAGCAGGACGCGCTCTATCCCGCCGTTGTTGGCTTTCTCGACGAAGTCCGGCAGCCATCGGGCGCCGAGCAGATTGCGGG
>JANXRZ010000198.1 GCA_025352885.1 Pseudomonadota bacterium
ATTTGGTTTGGCGGTAAAATTTCATTTCCGGGATTTTCGCAGACTCCCGGCCAGGCGGTGTCCAATCGCCCAAGCTCTGCGTCCGATTGCATTGGGCTCTCTCATGGACACCGTACCTTCCGACATCCCCTATTTGTCGACACGTGAAGCCGTCGCTCGCCTTGGGCGAGGAGGTCAGGGGCCTACGCGCCCACCTCGCTTCCCTGACAACCATGTAATGCTCGAACGCGGCATGGTGATCTACGATGCGTTGTATGCGTGGGTGGGAAATGCGCGCGGCGAAGCGCACAACGCGGAGCTCTTCAAGAAATGACTACCGAACTCGGCACGAAGCCCAGCTACACCCTGCGGCAGATGATTCTGTACATGCTTCGCCTTGGGACCGTCGGATTTGGCGGACCCGTCGCACTGGCAGGCTATATGCATCGCGACCTGGTCGAAGACCGAAAGTGGATCACCGAGTCCGACTATCGCGAAGGTCTTGCACTCGCACAGCTTGCGCCGGGACCCATGGCCGCGCAGTTGGCGATCTACCTCGGCTTTGTCCACTATCACACGTTTGGCGCGACGATCGTCGGGATTGCATTCGTGATCCCGTCTTTCATCATGGTGGTGATCCTCGGCTGGATCTACCAACTCTATGGCGGGTTGAGTTGGATGCAGGCGGTGTTCTACGGCGTCGGGGCGGCAGTCATTGGGATCATCGCCATCAGCGCCTACAAGCTCACGACCAAGAGCGTGGGCAGGAATCCCCTTCTGCTGACGATTTACCTCGTGCTGGGCGCCGTCACGGTCGTTACTGAATCGGAGATCGCGTGGCTGTTTCTCGCCGCCGGAGTCCTGGTGTGGCTCGTGCGGGCGCCCCCGCGCAACCTTTTCGGCAAGGGACCGCTGGTGGCTTTCGCGGCGGAGCCCGTAGCGATGGCCGCCTCGGTCGCCTCGACGATCGACTGGCCGCTGCTCGGCCAGATCGGCATCTACTTCGCCAAGGCCGGCGCCTTTGTATTCGGCTCCGGGCTTGCAATCGTGCCTTTCCTCTACGGCGGGATGGTTACGGAAACTCATTGGCTGACCGAGAAACAGTTCGTCGATGCCGTTGCGGTCGCGATGATCACGCCCGGTCCGGTCGTGATCACAGTGGGATTCATCGGCTACCTGATTGCAGGTTTGCCGGGCGCATGCGTAGCAGCGCTGGCGACTTTCCTCCCTTGCTACCTGTTCACCGTGATCCCGGCGCCCTACTTCAAGAAGTACGGCAAGTTGCCCGGACTCATCGCATTCGTCGATGGGGTAACGGCTGCGGCAGTGGGCGCGATTACCGGCGCGGTCATCGTGCTGGCGAAAAGATCGCTCATTGATATCCCGACAGTAGTGCTCGCGCTGGTAACCGTTGCGCTGCTGTGGAAATTCAAGAAACTGCAGGAGCCGGTCATCGTCGCCAGCGCCGCCCTGATCGGCCTCGTGATCTATCCGCTGCTCCATCGCTAAGCCAAGGCAATGCGCGCTGCACTTGATTGGGCAATCGTTATCGCGATAGGACTCGCGTATGCCGCAGCTGCGCCGTGTGTAAGGGCTGCAGAGCGCTTCCGCCAGCTCGGGGCCGGCGAGATCCGCCCGGTGATCATCGGCAAGGCTGTGACGGACGGTGCGCACTGGTCTGATCATTTCTACCCGGACGGCAAGATGAAATCGATCGAACTCGGCGAAACCAAGCACGGCAGCTGGAACCTTGAGGACAAGGTCTTGTGCATGACCCGGCCGCTGAAAAAGGGCCGCACTGAGACGGAATGCAACGAGATCTGGCTGTCAGGCAAGCAGGTGGAATATCGCCGCGACGGCGTGAGGATCCTGGAAGGTGAACTGAGGGACCAGTGGTGAATACAGGGGGATCTATTTCAACCGAAGGAGAAGCCATGACTTCACGCAGGAATTTCATGCAGGGCTCGGTCGCAGCGACCGGGATGTTGCTTGCCGCAGATGCGGTGATCGCCCAGACCGGCCCCGGCCGGCGACGCTATGCCGACAAGCTCACCGACGACGCGGGCAAGTATGCGGTGGCGCCGTTGCCGTATGCCTACGATGCTCTCGAACCCGTCATCGACGCGAAAACGGTGGAATTCCACTACAACTTCCATCACAAGCCGGCAGCAGTTGCCGCGAACCGAGCCGAAGAAGGATTGGCTAAGGCACGGGACACCAGCGACTATTCGCAGGTGAAGGCATTGGAGAAAGAGCTCTCCTACCAGCTCTCAAGCCACATCCTGCACTCGATCTACTGGACGAACATGGCGGGCAAGGGGGGCGAACCCGGCGGCGATCTTGCGCGGGCAATTTCCGGCGAGTTCGGCTCGTTTGCGAAGTTCAAGGCGCACCTGATCGCGGCCACCACCTCCGTGGAAGCTTCCGGCTGGGGTTTGCTCGGCTACCAGCCCGCGTCGAAGAAGCTGATGATCCTGCAGTGCGAGAACCACCAGAAACTCACCGCGTGGGGTGTGGTGCCGCTGCTGATGCTCGACGTGTTCGAACACGCCTATTACCTTAAGTACCAGAATCGGCGGCCAGAGTACGTGAACAACCTGTTCGGCATCGTCAGCTGGGACAACGTCGCCGAGCGGTTCGACGCAGCCCGGTCGTGAATTGGGGATGTAGAGCCTTCATTACAAACATTCAGGTTTGAAGAACCGCGCATCCATTGGCGCTCCGGCGAGTTAGTGTATCGGCACGGGTACATTACCAGGTGATCAAGGCCGCACTGCGGGCGTCTCCACCTTCATGCCTCGCGCGCGCCACATGAGGTAATACTCCAGGTCGACGAGTTCCTGGGAGCCGTATTCGTAAGCCTCGGCCCGAAGTCCGCTCATGCAGTTGCGAAGCCTCCGCTGCAGGGAGCCAACGCCCTGCCATTCCAGCCGGTACAGCGGATAGCCCGTCGGATGGGCTTGCGGAATGACGTTACCGGCGAGATGCCGGCCGGCGTTCTGGTCATGGCACTGGGCGCAAGAGAGGTCGATCTGCCCGATCTTGCGTTTGTAGAGCGCGCGCCCGTTCTCAAGCGCCCGCTTTGTTGCCTGTGAGTTCGGCACATCGATAGGGAGGCCGCGGGACTGCTTGGCGACGAACGAGGTCAGCGCGAGCAGTTCCCGGCTTTCATAGGGGAGGGGCTTGGCCTCCTGCCTCTCGACGCGGCAGGCGTTGATACGCTGCTCGAGATTCACCAGCTTGCCGGTTTTCGCATCCGGCGCCGGATAGCGGGCCGCCACGCCTTTCATCGTCGAAGCGGCGTCGCCATGGCATTCCGCGCACGCTTTGTCGGCCGCCCCGGCTTTCTTTTTCCACGAGGCTTCGCCGTCGAGCACCCAGAACGTCGCCGGATTGGCCGTGTCGTCGTCCTGCATCGCGCGCGTCTCGCGGCCCATGTCCTCGTACCCCGAGCGACGGTCGGGAGGCGGTGCGTCCTGCGCCCATGCGGCGGACGCCAGGATTCCCGCCGCTAAAAGGGCCCTGCGCACTCTCCTCACTCTTAGGTGACGGTGATCGTGGCGCTGCTCGAAACGGCGAACCCGTTGTCGCCTAACCAGCTGAAAGCGAGCGTTCCGCTCTCAGTCGCGACCGTTGAAAACGAAATGTAGGGGTTCGCCGAAATAGCCGGATGCAGTTCCGCGCTGAAGATTTCCACGCCGTTGTAGGTGCAGGAGAACGTCCTCACGATGTCGCGAGGAATCGCCACGCCGCGTTCGCTGCGTCGATAGCCGGTCTCCATGTTGTGCGAGACGAGGGTCTTGATCTCGATGACTTCGCCGCGGCGAGCGGTCTTCGGGACGGTGACGAGGGCGTTCGACATGGTCAGAGGTCCTCGAGGCATGAAGCGATTGTTACGACCGTCGGCGCGGAGCCGGACCAGTATGAGCCGTCGCTCATCTCCGCCACCGCCACCAGCGTCTGCGTGTCGGCGAGGCGCACACGCGTCCCGACGCTGGCCTTGCCCGCGCGCGGGCCCAGCTTGAATCCCATGATCACCGGCTCGGGATTGCGCTCGCTGAAAATGTGGATGGCGCGGACGTGGTCCGCCTCGGTCATCGGGCTCTCGACGTCGACCGAAATGGCAACGGTGTTCCCGTTATCGACAAGCGGCGGCACGACAAGGCGCACGCGGCCCTTGCTGACGGGCTTGGACCCGGTGAATTTTGCGATGGCCGCAAGCATGTCCTTCTCGGTCCCGCGCAGGAGGTCACGCGTGGCCTGCGCGCGCAGGCTCCCGGGGAGGGCGGCCGCAGCCGCAAGTACGGCGGCGGTCGACAGGAATTCGCGCCGCGAGCGCCGGTG
Organism: Pseudomonadota bacterium; assembly: GCA_025352885.1. Taxonomy (GTDB): domain Bacteria; phylum Pseudomonadota; class Gammaproteobacteria; order Burkholderiales; family SG8-39; genus SZAS-79. The sequence continues at coordinate 4,324 of JANXRZ010000198.1, forward strand.
TTTCATTTCAGTGTCCCAAGGTAAGCCACGACATCCTCTATCTGTTCGGCCGAGAGCAGGGGCTTGCCGCGAAATGCGGGTGCGACGCGCTCGAGGCCCTCCGTTCGAAAGTAAGACGGCATGATGGTCGAAGGGTTCAGTTTGCGCGAGTCCACGATCCGCTGGCGCAACTGCGCTTCGGTCCAGCGCGAGCCGGCGCCTTTCAGGTCCGGGGCGAGGTCGCCCTGGAAGCGCTCTTCAGGAATCGGTCCGCTGTGGCAGAGGAGGCACAACCCGACCTGCCTGTTCGCAACGATGGCGCGGCCACGGGAAGGATCCCCCTTTGCGCCTGTAAGCGAATTCGGAATCGAATCCTGGGCCGCCGCGGCGGACACATAGAGCGCCGCGACGGCCAGGACTCTGAGCACCAGTTAAACCAAGGTGATGCCGTGGTTCTTCAGCGGGAAGCTGCGGAAGCGCTTGCCCGTTGCGCGCGCGAGGGCATTCAGCACCGCAGGCGCCGCAACGCAGATCGTCGGCTCGCCCACGCCGCCCCAGAATCCACCCGAAGGCATGACGATGGATTCCACTTTCGGCATCTGGGCGATGCGCATCGAGTCGTACTCGTGAAAGTTCGTTTGCTCGATGCGTCCGTCCTTGACGGTGCATTCCTGGCTGAATACTGCCGACAGCCCATAGACGAACGAGCCGGCAATCTGCCGCTCGATCTGCGCGGGGTTGACCGCATAGCCCGTATCGGTGGCCGCGACGATGCGATGGATCTTCACCTGCTTGCCGTCCTTGACCGAGATCTCGGCGCACGCAGCGACGTAGCTGCCGAACGCGCGGAAATGCGCGAGGCCCAAATGGCGGCCCGCCGCGACCGGCTTGCCCCAGCCGCCCTTTTCGGCGACGGCGTTCAGCACCGCCAGCGACTTCGGGTGCTTTGCCATCATCTTCTGGCGGAAGGCGAGGGCGTCCTGCCCGGCTTCAGCCGCGAGCTCGTCCATGAAGCACTCGAGGAAGATCGCGTTCTGGTTGATGTTCACGCCGCGCCAGAAGCCCGGGAGGATGTGCGGGTTGCGCATCGCGTGATCGATCGTCAGGTTCGGGATGTCGTACTCGAGCGAGTGCTCGCCGGTCGGCCAGAACCCCTGGAACGAGAACGGGTCCTTGCCTTTGTCGAGCGCCTCCGGCCGCGCCGAAGCGAGGATCGACTGGCCGGACAGGCGGATGTGCATGCCCGAAATGTTGCCCGAGGTGTCGAGCGCCGCGGTGAGTTTAGCCTGCATGACCGGGTGATAGCGGCCATGCAGCATGTCTTCCTCGCGCGACCACAGGAGCTTGACCGGCGTGCCGGGCATTTCCTTGGCGATGACGACGGCCTGCGTCACGTAATCCGTGAAGCCCCGGCGACCGAAACCGCCGCCCAGCAGCATCTTGTGCACGTCGCACTTGTCCACCGACAGGCCCGATGCTTCCGCCGTTGCGGCAAGCGCTGCTTCGCCGTTTTGCGTGCCGACCCAGACCTGGCAGCGGTCCGGCGTGTAGAGCGCCGTTGCGTTCATGGGCTCCATGGGCGCGTGGTTCTGATACGGGTAGGCGTAAACGGCTTCGACTTTTTTCGCGGCACCGGCGAGCGCGGCTTTCGAGTCGCCGTTCTGGTTGTGCACGAACGCCTGCTCGGCGGAAAGCCCTTCCTCGAGCATCTTGGCGATGTCGGCGCTCGATACTTTGGCGTGAGGGCCCTCATCCCAGACGATCGGCAGCGCTTCGAGCGCGGTCTTCGCCTGCCACCAGGTATCGGCGATCACCGCGACTGCGGTATTTCGCACCAGCACCACCTTCTTGACGCCCTTCATGCCCATGATCTTGGCCGCATCGAAGCTCACGACCTTGCCGCCGGTGACGGGGCAATCCTTGATCGCCGCGTTCAGCATGCCCGGCAGCTTCACGTCCGCGCCGTACATCTGCTTGCCGGTCACCTTGTCGGCAGTGTCCAGGCGCTTGAGCGGCTTGCCGATGATCTTCCACTCTTTCGGATCCTTCAGCGCCACGTCCTTGGGGACCTCCAGCTTGGCGGCGGCTTCGGCCACCTTGCCGTACGTCGTCTTACGCTTGGACTTGGCGTGCGTGATGACGCTGTTGGCGGCCGTGCACTCGGAAGCCGGTACATCCCACTGGTTCGCCGCAGCCTGCACGAGCATCATGCGGGCGGCCGCGCCACCCTTGCGCACGTAATCCTGGGAGGTCCGGATGCCGCGGCTGCCGCCGGTGCCGTAGTCGCCCCAGAC
>JANXRZ010000278.1 GCA_025352885.1 Pseudomonadota bacterium
GCTGCTGGCACATCATCTGGTGGAGCTTGTCGACCATCTCCTTGATCTGCGCGCGCGTGTGCTGGTGCTGCTTGTCGTCGTCTTTTTTCGCCGCGGCGCTGTCGCTGGCGTTGCCCGTCGGCTTGCCGTGGACCTTCGCGCAGTCCGCCGTGAGGTCCGAGCAGTTGCGCGCCTCGAGGTAGGCCTTGTTGACCGTCTTGGCGCCGACAAGGGCCACCAGAGCGCCTCGCCAGTACTGCGCGCGTGCGAGCGGATTTGCATTGTTGGTGTCGCCCTCGAACACACGCAGCAGGCCACCGAGCATCACTACGGCAATTCCGGGCGCCTCGTTATCCATCACGCTTGCGGAAATGTCCTGGACGAAGATGTTCTGGTAACTCGCGTCCGTCGTGTTCCCTATCGGTATGGACAGGTCGATCATCCCGCTGTGACCGAGCAGGTCATTGCTCACCACGTCGATGGCAGAGGAATCTACGTTGCCTGCAATATTGAACGTGTCGCTGCCCAGGCCGCCGATCAACTGGACAGAGGCGTTTTCCGGCGTGCTCGCAACGAAGAACTGGTCGTTGCCTTCGAGCGCATCGACCACGATGTTTTCGATGGAGGTGTATTCCACGAACAGCCCGGCGCCGTAGATCCCCTGGTCCGTAACGACGAACTTGTCCGCAAATTCGGTACCGACGACGATCAGGGTGTCGGAGCCGTCCCCGCCGTCGATATGGACCGGCGCGTTCACCGTGTAGGTGATGAGGTCCTTGCCCTTGCCGCCGTTGATGTTGGTGATCGGCTTGAGCGGATCGTTCGGATCGACCGCGACGAAAGCGCGCACCGTGAAGGTGTCGTCGTCCTCTTCGCCGTAAAGGAAGACGTCGGCCTTGTTGTGATAGATCGTAAACACGTCGTTGCCAATCCCGCCATGCAGCGTGGTAGCGAAATTCACCCCGTTGCTCAGGTACCCCCGCGTGGTCAGCGTGGTCTGGAACTGGTCTTCCGTCGCGAGACCGGCATAGGCGTCGCGGGGCGAGGCGAATATCTGGCCGACCTGGAAAGTATCGGCTCCCGCATCGCCGAATATGGTCAATGCGGAACTCGTGTCGTCCAGCACGAACGTATCGTCGCCGTCCCGGCCGAACACGGTGATGCCGCCGCTGATGGTGGTGTAGTTGATTCGCTCAACTCCGCCGCCTGCGACGGGTTGGCCGGCGGCGTCCATCTGCAATGCCATGATCGCGCGCGGCCGGAAAAGGAAGAGGTCCTTGTTCTCGGTGCCGAACACATTCATGCGATCGGCGCCGAGGTCGTTCGCGTGCGCGCTGTCGACATCGATGCGCGATAGCAGGGGCGACGCAGTCGAACCGGAAAGCTTGCCGGCCAGGCCGATTTCATACAGGTCACTGCCCTCGCCGCCGCTTACGGTGAGGAGTGCGGCCACACCGTTGGTGAACGACTGCCTCCCGTCTTCGCGGTAATTCACCCGGATGATGTCGTCGCCTCCGAGACCCCTTCCAGGATCCCCGCCGGCTGCTGCGGAATTGACCCGGTCGCCATAGACCGCTGTGACACCGGCGATCGTGTTGACGTTGATTGTGTCGTTGCCCCAATACCCGTCGATCGCGTTCGCCGCCGTGCTGGTGCTGTCTACGAACAGGGTGTCGCTGCCCCGACCCAGCGTTAGGTTGAAATTTTCGACCCCGAGGTAATTCACCCCGATCGTCATGCCCAATCCGGTGAGCTTCGAAGCGGCCAGCGTTCCCGTGCGTCCGATTGTGTCGAACGTGTCGACGATGTTCAGGGTGTCGCCGGTGCCGCCGTCCGCTTGGATGTCGATTTGGCCACCCATGCCGGCTTGCGCCGTAGATCCGAAAGCCGCGACGTAGGCCAATGCATGCGCCGCATCGCCCACGCTTATCGTGTCGTTTGCCGAGCCTGCGTCTAGTGAGGTGATGCTGAACTGGGCGGTCGACAGGACCAGGAGCGTGTCGGTGCCGGCTTGCCCGCGGATGTTCGTTGTCTTGTTGTTTCCCGCTGTGCCGCCGTGCGTGCCGATGATCGTAAACGCGTCGGAACCGCCGGCGAAATCGGCGAGGTCGATATTCAGCGTTTCGACGTTCTGGTAGGTGACATCGGCGGTGCCAAGGCCGCTTACCCTGTTGCCGGTCAATGTCCCGGTGTTGGTTAAGGCGGTGTCCCCCGTGTCCCGGACATTGAGGATGTCGGCCCCCGCCTGCGAATCGATTACCAGGTATCCCGAGAGGTCGTTAACTGTGCTCAGATCATTGGCGAGCGTAATGGTGTCGGCGCCGGCACCAGTGCGTATCGTCGTAGTCGTGGCGTTCGCCTGGGTGCTCTTGACCAGTACTGTGTTGCCGGCATTGCCGAGATTTACATCGAGATTCTCGACGGTATCGTAGAGGATGTCTTCGGCGGCAAGGCCGTGCAGGCGCCCGTAAGTTGTCTCCCGATCGAGCGTCAGCGTCGTGACGTTTGGCTCGCCAGTTTCGTCGACGACGACGGAATCGACTCCGCCCTGGCCGTTGATGATCAGCTTCCGGGTGACGGTATTCGCCTTGCCGCCCGAATTGCCGGTGGTGGTCGCGTTGCTGCCAACATAGATCGTGTCGTTACCGGTGCCCGCAAAGATAGACATGGGACTGATGGAGGCGGCCACGACGATGATGTCGTCCCCCGAACCACCATATACATCGACCGACGCCGCATCCAGGGTGCCGTAGATTTCGATCGTGCCGCCCTGCCCCTGCCCCGCCGAGCCGCTGTCATCCGCATGGATCTGGATGTTCTGCCCGCGCAGCAGCGCCGAGTTGCTGAGGCGGAACTTGTCGCCTGCATGCAGGATGACGTTGCCCAGCACCGACTCGATATTCACGCCGGCAACCGCATTACCCGCATCGTCATACCCGATGTCGAGCGTATCGCCCCCACCCAGCGCATCGTTCGAGCTCAGGGTGACGTTGCCCTGGGAGCGGATTGAAGTCTTGACCTTCATCGGGCTCATGGTGGTGATGGTCACCGGCCCGTTGGCGTCGATACCAATCGCGCCCCCCGTGATGCCGCCGACCGTCATCGCGCCCTTGTTCGTGATGAAGACGCTTCCGGTCGTGGCCTGCCCTTCGAGCGCGCCGGCCTCGGTGAAGAACACCGCGCCGGCCGAGCCGATGTTGTCCCGCGCAAAGAGGATTGCGCGACCCGATAGCAGGTTGCCGTTGCCGGCCGTCGCGTCCGCACCGACCCTGCCGTTCAGGATGCTTCCGTTCGGAGCCTTGATGAAGGCGATATTGTCGAGGTTCAACGGATCGGTGTTCAGGCCCGCCTTGATCTGGTCGATGATCAGATTGCCCGACATCTCGAGGACGTTCGCCCCAAGGTAGCTGGAGATGTTCAACTTGCCGCCGGCCGCCGAGAAGGAGGTGTCGATCTCGAAGTCGTTTCCTGAAATGCCTATGCGGCCCAAGTCTGAGATCAAGGTGACATTGTTGCCGTACACGTCGGTGTCGCCAGCCACGGGCGAGGCGTCCACGAGAGACTGGTGCGCTCTCAGGACCACGTCGCCGCCGGTCGACTTGATGCCGTTCACGTACAAGTCGTTCAGCACTTCATGCAGGTAGATGCTTCCTGACGCCGTGGCAGTCAGCTTGCCGCTGCCGATCAGATCCGTCTCGACGGAATTGGCGGCGTCACCGATAGTGCCCCCGGTTGCGACGAGGACTACGCTTGCGCCGGCGATCTTGGCCGTGTCGCTGTTCAGCGCGTCGAGGATCGAGCCGCCGGCGGTAAGGAACACGCCGTTCGATTGGGAAGAAACGCCTTCGAGTTTCAGCGAGCCGGCACTGGAGATGAATACGTCTTTCAATGCGCGCGCGGTCAGCGTGCCGAACAGTCCGGCCGAGGCGGCGGGAGCCAGGCTGACCGTGATGCGATTGGCTGTCGTCCCGATTGCGCCGAGCCCCGACTCGAGGATCAGGTCGCTGCTCGTGAAGTTGACCAAGCCTGCGCCGGCGGCGTTTGTGATATCGCCCTTGGCCTTTATGCGCACCGCGGTGCCGGCAATGATCTGCCCCACCCTGAAGTCATCCACGGTGCCGAAGTACAGGTTCGTTCCGGCGGTGACGTTGAGGATGCCGGAGACCTTCGCGTTGACGTCATCGCGCTGGTCGATGGTGATGTACTTGACGAAATCGCCGTTGATGACGACTGGGGTGAACTTAAGCGACACGCCGGTTTCATTGGCGATTCTCGCCTCGGCGGTGAGCGTCAGCTTGTTTGCGGTGACGCTCGCGATCTTGTAGTACGCCTTGCCGGCTACGGTATTGGCCGACGTCCCCTCTACCAGGACGTATTTGCCTGCAATGTAGCCGTCGGTCACCCAGCTCCCGCCGTCGGTGCGCATGATTGTGTCGGCCGAGCCGACGTTGGCGAAATTCACGGCCATCGTGCGGATCGTGCCGGCAACGTATTTGAACGCCGTCGGATCCACGATCACCGGCGTGAGCTTCACGGCAACCCCGGTCTCGCTTCCGTTCAGCGGCCTGCCCGAAGTCAGCGTAAGCACCTTTCCGTCGGTGGAGACGCTTGCAATTTCGTAGAACACCGCCTTGGCGGTTGCATTGATCGAATTGCCTTCGACCTGCACGCTCATGCCGGCCACGAACCCGTCGGTGATGAAGCTGCCGGTATCGAGGCGCTGGATGGTGTCGGACGCACCATGGGCGAAGTTGAACAGCCCGGTGAGGATCGTGCCCCCCACATAGGTCAGGTCGGGGCGGTCGGCTACCGACAATGCCAGTCGCTCGTCCTGGGTGAGCCCGCTGGTCCTGACCGTCGCCACATTGATCACAGTCTGGCCGACGGTGTTGCCGATGCCCTTTGCCGCCGTGACGGTGACATTGGCGCCGATGATGTTCTCGGCTTCGATCACCGACTGCGTATCTGCGGTCGCCTTGAGTACGCCCGAACTCATCGAGTAAAGGAGTTCTTCTTCGGTCCAGATCTTGATGCTGCCCCTGAGATCGGCGTCTTCCTGCGCCGTGACCGTGTAGCTATACGTCGCGTTGAAGGCGAGAAGGTTGCCGCTGGAATCGACGCCATATCGGGCGTGCAGGTCCTGGTATTCCAGTCGGCGGGCAGTGATCAAGGTGTTGAGGTCAAGGCCCAGGGAGCCGTAGTAAGTCGTCTCCTCGGCGGTGAGCGTGAGCGCACCGGGCGTATAGGCGCCAGCCTGCATGTTGCGGTACTTCCAATAGGTCCTGTATTCCTGCTCCTTGACCGCCTTGAACGAGGCAATCGTATCGAGGACCTTCTGGTTGGCCCCCGTGCCTGTCAGTCCCAGATCCTTCCAGACGCCGCCGAGCAATTCGTCGCGGGTACGGGTGTCGACCGTCTGCGCGGTGTTGGCGTCGAACAAGTTGCCGTTGACGACGGTGACCGTGACGTTTCCGGTCGTGGCAAGGCTGTTCAGGCGCAAGTCGCCCGTTTTCTCTTGGATGAACACATCGCCCGCTGCCGCGATGGTCACCTTGTCCTTGGCCAGGTTTCCGGAATCGATGATCAACTGGTGCGCGAGATCGTTTCCAATCGCCCCGCCCGATGTCGTGTCGGTCGGTGCCGCATTGATTGTGATTTGGCCGCCTTGGACGAGGCCTTCGTACCAAACGCCCGGGCTCGACTGACCCACGAGGACACTGGTAGGTACCGTGATCGTCACGTTACCCCCGGTCAGCGACACGACCTGGTCGATGTGGAGATCGCCCACTTTCTCGTTGATGTTCACGGTGCCGTTCGTGGTTACGGCATAAAGGCTGGACACCGCAGCGTCCACTACCTTGGTCTGGATGGCTTGGGAGTCGGTACCGATGCCGGAAACAGCGCCAAGGACGACTCGCACGCCCCCGATCTCGCCGGTGCTCGACATCATCCGGATCGCACCGCCCGACAGGACGGTCGTGGTTCCCGAGGTGTTGATGATCGAGCCGATCAGCACGTCCCTGTTGCTGCGAGAATCGACCGTTACCGATGCGGCGGCTGCGCCGAAAAACTCAATGCCTATCGGCAGGTGCGCCGAAATGTCGTGCGTGCTGAGCACCGTCTCTTTGCGTGTACGCTCGTAGTCATTGATGTACGTGTTCTTGCCGTACCAGGTGGAACGGACCTCGTGCTTGACCTCCCTCCACACCGGCGCAACATAGCCCGGATCGGTTGGCGCCAGAGTCGCCACGGTCTTCGTACTGTAGTGGTAATCATCGATCCTCGAGGCAGAAGCGTCGAGGTAGAAATAGCCGCCCGCCCCCATCAGCGTCGGCTGCCCGTTGATCACTGACGAATCGGGGTTGAACGTGCTCGAACCCAGGTTGATCGCACCCAGCCAGTTGCTGCTTTCCGTGTGCTTGTAGTCGGTAATGTTCTTGTTGTAGCCCACTGTCCAGCCGTACCGCCACTGGTCCGAAATCGAATACAGGGTGCTCGCACCGATATTGACGGCAGCGGCGGTTCCTTCCTGCTTGGTCACCTGCCCGTTCGCGTCCTGCCGATAAAGCGTGAAGAGCCCGCCTTTTGCCTGGTCCTTGATGGTCAGCACACCGTCGCCGCGCTGCGACGCGTCGAGCTTGTTGATCTGCAAGCCCCACGAGGTGGTGTTGGTGACCCTAATGTCGCCATAACCCCCGAGCACGCGAATCTTGCCAATTCCGGTACTTAGGATGTTGCCGTCGAGGTCGATATGGCCGCCGCTGACCGTGAGCTCGTCGACTTCGATGCTTCCGGTCGCGGTATTGAAGTAAACGGCGAACTGGCCGCTGCCGATCGACGCGTTGGGAAGGAAGAAGCGTCCCGAAGCACCACTGTCCAGCAGGTTCTGAATTTCGGTTGCAACGGTCGAATCGAGTTTGAGCTCGTAGAGGTCGCGCCCGCTCTGCATGATGCCGTTGACGTTGATGATGTTTGCGCGGATGAAAATCCGCTGGCCGTACATGCTGATCCCGGTCGGGACCGTGCTCAACAGGTTGGTGACTTCGGTCGGGGTAGCCGCACGTATTCCCGGCGCGCTGGCCCCTCCCAGCACTCCGGCAGTAATTCCGCCCCAGATTGAAGAAGCTTCGCCGGCGACGGGCACATAAGCCGCACCATTGATGTAGACGTTTCCACCGGCAATCGTGGTGATCGTCTTGCCGAGAATCGTTCCCTCGACAATGATGCTGCCGCTTCCTCCCGGGATGTTGGTCGAGAGAGTGATGTCGCCACCCAGGTTCCGAATGCCAAGGCCCCCGGATGACGGGCCTACGACCGTGATATTGGGCCAGGTATAGGTGTGGCTAGCGTCGTTGACCGTCCTGACGTCGAGCGTGTTCCTGACTTCGACCTTCGGCTGCTGCGCGGGCGGTGGGTTATAGACCGGGATTGCCGTGAAGGCGGCGACGCCCGGCGTAATCGTCCGGTCGATGCCCGCCAGGTTCTTGGAGTTGTCGACACTCGCGTTTTTGACATTCGAGAGGTCGGACGACGTCTCGCCCACGTTGATCGTGGAGTTGGTCTTGACGAGAGTACCGTTGTAATAAAGGCGTCCATTTTCGTCCGGAAGCGTGATGCCCTTCAGCTCGAGGTACGCAGGCGTGTTGTTAGTGATTATCACGCTCGCATCGCTCGGGGCGATCCACTGGCCGCTGCCCTGCAGTTGGTCGGAGACGATGTCGATGCGGCCCGCCTGCGCCCAGATCGGATCGACCACGACCGTCATCACGTACTGCGTTTTGGGAATGAGCGTGCCGTCGAATCCGATCTCGACAAGGCCCTTCGCCAGCATCTCTGCCTGGATGCGATTGACCTCGCTCGTGTAGTAGTTGAAGAGAGCTTGATCGTCGTCACCGTAGCGCGCGAGTTGCTCCCTGGCGAGGTTCAGGTCGGTACCCAGCGTGCTCTGGAGCTGCTTGCTCAACGACTGGAAAGTCACCCCGTCGCTGGCCGTGCCGAAAACCTGGCCGGTGCTCGCATTCCAGCTCGAGAGCGTCAGGAACTGGTTGCGTGTGATGCCTGTCTCGACCGTGCCATTGTTGGTGATAGTGGCGTGCGCTTCCTGCAGCAGCGAGCCCTTGTACTGGTCTGAGCCTCCGCCGGTCAGGGCCAGAAGGCCGTCGGCCGTCTTGCTCGCCCAGGACGTGGCCTTGGCCTTGGCCAGCAGGTCATTCGACCCGGTGCGATCAGCATGGATCAGCGCCTGGCGCGCCGTCTTAAGCCAGGATCCGACGCCGATGGAAATGTTGTTTTCCTGGACGAGGTACGCCTTCGCGTTGACATCCTCGATCGGGATTGCACTGCCAGCAAAGCTATCGAATCGCGACTCGAGGTTGTAATAGTCCGAGTTAAAACGGGTATCGGTGCCGGCCGAGAGGTTCAGGTCGCCGTACGCCGTGACGTTCACCGAATTGCCGATGATCACTTCGTTCACCGGACGGATATCCACCACCGACTGCCCGGTCGTGACCGTCCCGAGGCCGTACGTGTCCACGCTGATCCTCTGGACTACGTTGCCCATGCCGTGCGCCGAGATGTCAATGGCGCCCTTGCTGATCAGCGTTGCGCTATCGCTCAACGTGACCCTCGCCACATCGGTCATCGCGGTGATCGTCGCGTTCGACTGCGCGCCCGATATGGCGCCGCCGGTGACGAACGTAACCTTGTCCCTGGCCTGGATATCGTTCTGCGCCCGCAAGACGAGCAGCGTGACGTCCGTCGGGTTGCCGACGACTTCCATATAGGCGGAGTTGCCTACATTTACATTGGTATTCAGCGTGATCGCCAGATTGCTGCTGATGCCCGCTCCGCTGGCAAGGCCGCCCGTGGCACCCTTGACGTTTTCTTCCGTGAGCCACGGCTTGTCCACATGGCTCGTGGCATAAACGCCGATGCCCCGCGCGCGCAGTTGCGCCGAACTCCCGATATTTGCATTGACCGTGGCATTGACCGTGTGGCTGACATTCACGCCGGCACCCGCAACCACGCCACCCGCAATTGTTTTCTCCTGGGCGTTCAGGCTGGCTATGTGCTCGGCCGAAACCACAAGGCTGCCAACGGTATTTGCGCCGATAAGATTGACGTTGCTCGAGTTGCCAATCGACGCCGAAGTGATGCTTACGCCCGAGGTCGTAGCGCTTGCCGACGCGCCGGCCGCGACCCCGCCACTGCCGGCCCAGGTCTTCGCAAAATTGTTCTCGTGCCCAAGCGCATTTACGGTAACCGTATTACCGGTCAGCGTGACGTTGTTGCCGATGTAGGCGCGTGTAACGGTATCGGAAAATGAGTTTGAACTGGCTACGCCCGCGGCAACGATGCCGCCTGCGTTGCTGTTCGCTTCGGAGTATTGCAGGCTGTCAGCGTTCGCGAGAATGTTGGCCGCACCGGAGACGGTAAGGCTGGCGCCATCGACGACATAGCTGGTTACGCCCGCTTGCTCCCCGGAAGTGCCATTGATCGCGGTCGTCGTGGTGGATGCTACGCCGATGAGTGCGCCGGCCGAACCGGTGGCTGTCGCCTTCGCCGACTGGCCTGATCCTGGCCGGACCTGATTCGCCTGGACCGTCAGGCTGGCCACATTGATCGTTCCCCCGACATGCGCGTCGACGGTCGGCGACACCGTTGCATTGGCGATGGAAACGCCAACGGCGAGCGCACCTGCGGAGACGCCGATAGTGTTCGCAGTCGCCTTCGGCGTCAGCGTCGCAATGACAGCGAGCGAATTGCGCCCGGTGATGCTCCCGCCAGTGTATGCACGGACGACTGGCGATGTGGTGGCGTTGGATACGGCCCCTTGGCCGGCAATGATGCCGCCCGCGACTGCCGTTGCAGAAGCGCTTGACGTGTCGGTTGCGGTCGAACGCACGCTTATGTTGTTCGCACCCGATACGGTTCCATCGACGTGCGCGATTACCGATCCGTTCGCAGTCGCATTCGTGATTACGGTTCCGACAGCAACCGCGCCGACTGCGACGCCGTATCCGGTGCCGCCGGAAGTATTGGTCGATGTCGCCGCAATCGCGATGTCGCCAGCCGCATTCAGTGCGGCGCCGTTGCCCGCATAGGCTTCCACCGTCGGGCTGACATTGGCCGTTGCGTTCGCCCCCGCACCCGCCCCGCCGATTGCCGCGGCGATGGAGGTAGCCACCGCGAGAGTCGAGACCGAATCGTTAGATGACGCAGCGATGGAAATCCCGTTCTGCGTCGACGTCAGGCTCGTGCTTTGAGCGTAGGCGCGGACGGTGCTCGAGATCGTGTTCGTTGCCAGCGAGATGCCGATCGACCCGCCTATCAGTCCTGCGGAGACGGCACCGGATCCCACATCCGCCGTAATCGACCCGGTTTCCGTCGCAGACAGGGAGATGTTTCCGGACGCCGTCGCGCTGCCGCCCAGTACATGCGCTTCGACCAGGTTGTTAATCGAGTTCTGCGAGTCCGCGCCGGCACCCGCCAGTGCTGCGCCGATAGGCGAGGCTGCGGCCGAGAAGGTGGCGGCCACTGACAGGGCCGTGATGGTCGGCCTTGCGGAGGCGGTAAGTTCAATGTCGCCAGCCGCATTCAGGGTCGAATTGTCGCTGTACGCTCGCACCGTATTCGCAATGTCGTTCTTGGCCAGCGCTGCGCTTACGCTGACACTTCCTGATCCGACGCCCGCGGCGAACGAAATACTGGTCGCAACGGTCTTGGCGTTGGAGGTCGCGACGTCTTTCGCGCTGAGCTTGATGGCGCCGCTCGTCATGGTAGTCAACGTCGCGCCCTTGGAATAGGCCTCGACCGTGTTCCGCACCGTGTTTGTCGAGTTTCCGCCGGCGCCGGCTGCGGACACCCCGACGAAGCCGCCGCCGA
>JANXRZ010000287.1 GCA_025352885.1 Pseudomonadota bacterium
AGGACGCCTCAGTCCGAGGCTGGGGGCGGCACGCGCTGGAGCCCTGCGAACATGCGGCTCAAATCCACGTCGGAAATCGTCCCGGGCTTCGTGGACGACATGATGGAGGCGAGCGCAGGCCGCGGAGATGCCGCTTATTTCCGGCGACTGGCCGAAGAAGCGCCGGCGGCAGCGCAGTGGGCTGAACAGCATGGGGTCAAGTTCCATTCGCCCGGCTACTACCTCAGTGCGGGGCCGCCGCGCATCCAGCCGGTTGGTGGAGGCGGCGCGATTGTCGAAGCGTTGTCGCGCGCCGCGGCATCGGCCGGTGTGTCTTTTCGCTATGGGAGCAGGGTGCAACGTTTGGTGCTTGGAGCCCGGGGCGCGGTCGAAGGCGTTGAAGTGGCGTTGACAGACGGCAGCGTGGAAAGAGTGACCGCCGGGGCGGTCGTGCTCGTGAGCGGCGGGTTCCAGGGCAGTCCTTCCATGTTGCGCCAGCACCTCGGGGAAGGTGCCGAAACCCTCCGACCGATCGCCCGCGGCTCCGCATTCAACGAGGGCGATGGCATCCGCATGGCGCTCGAGGCAGGGGCGCTTCCCTCGGGCGACTGGGGCGGCATGCACAGCGAGCCGGTCGATCCGCGCAGCACCGGCCCTGCGCCTGTGGTGCTCGTGTATCCCTATGGAATCGTCGTCGACCGCGAAGGCCGCAGGTTCCTCGACGAAGGTCGGGGACTCGTCCACGAGACGTGGGAGCAGTATTCGCGAGCGATCCACTTCAATGCGCCCGGCAGGACGGCGTGGGCGATCCTCGATTCACGCCTTACCAGATCGAAGGCTACGAGCGCGCAATCCGCAGCGAAGTGCCGCCGGTCCAGGCTGAGTCCATCGAGGCGCTGGCGACTCTTATCGGCATCCCGAAAGCGTCGCTTGGGCAAACGATCGCCGCTTACAACGCGGCCTGCGCAGGGGACCGGTCGCGTTTCGACGCAATGCGCGAAGACGGCCTGGCTGCGACCAGACTGACGCCGGCGAAATCGAACTGGGCGCGCCCGCTCGACCGGCCGCCGTTCCTCGCGTGGCCCCTCGTAGGCGCCATCGCATACACGTTTGGCGGGGTAGCTACGAACGCGAACGCCGAGGTAATGGGAAAAAACGGCCCGATCCCCGGGCTGTATGCGGCGGGCGAAATGACCGGACACTTTTACGGCTCGGCACCGAACGCCGTGGCCGTTTTGCGGGCCCTGGTGTTCGGCCGGATCGCCGGCCGGGCCGCTATAGCCGCAACCAACCCGAATCATGCACAAGCGAGGCAGGCAAGATGATCATCGACATTCACGCGCACTACATCCCAAGGATCCTGTTCGAGCGATTCGACGCGGCTCACGCAAGATTTCCGTCGGTCGCGCTCAAGCGCGAGGACAAGGTCAACCGCATGCAGTTTCCGGGCGGGGAGATGACGCGGCCGATCATGCCGAAGCTCTCCGACCTCGCGGACCGTCTCGCGTGGATGGACAAGAACGGCATCGATCACCAACTGGTCGGCGGATGGCTCGACAGCTTCGGCTACGAGCTTCCGGCAGCCGAGGGGCTCGAGTGGAGCCGCTTCATCAACGCGTGCATGAAGGAAGAACTGGCGACGCAAACGCGCTTCACGCCGCTGGCAACGGTGCCTTTGCAGGATGGCGGGCTCGCGGCGCAGATTTTGAAAGAGGCGATGGACGCGGGATTCGGCGGCCTCATGATCGGCACGCTGCCCAAAGGCCAGGGCGGCAACCTGGACGATCCCGGGCTCGACCCGTTCTGGCAGGCCGCCTCCGATCTCAAGGCCGGCGTGTTCCTTCACCCGATGTTCCTCTGCGGTGAGCCGCGCCTGGCCGATTACGACCTGGTGAACGCGATCGGCCGGGTGGCCGATACGTCGATTGCGGTTGCGCGCCTGCTGCACTCGGGGCACCTGCTCAAGTATCCCGGCGTGAAGCTCGTCATCTCGCATGGCGGCGCGGCGCTCCCCTACGTGCTCGGGCGCCTCGCGCGCAACTTCACGATCGCGCAAGGCAAGTATGCCGATCCGAGGAAGGGGTTCGAAGCCCTCTACTTCGATTCCATCGTCTTCGACCGGGATGCGTTTGAATTCCTCGCCGGGAAGGCGGGCAAGGGAAAGATCATGATGGGTTCGGACATGCCGTTCCCAATCGGCGACCTCGAGCCGCAGAAACTGATCCATGCCGCGCACGTGGACGAGGCCGAGAAGAAGGCGATGCTGGGAGGCACGGCGCAAGGCATTTTCCGCCTGCGCGCCGACTGCTGGTGCAGGCCCTGACATGGCGCTCGAACTCAAAGGCGAGCAGGCGCTCGCGATCGGCCAGGCTGGGTTGTGGAAGATGCTCAACGATCCCGACGTGCTTGCCAAGACCATCCCCGGCTGCAATGCAGTGCGGGCCTTGGGCGGCGACAAGTACGAGATGGGCCTCAAGCTGCAGGTGGCCAACGTCTCCGGGGAATACATGGGCAGCGTCGCCATCACGGAAAAGCGCGAGCCCGAGCACTACGTGCTGGCGGTCGAAGGCCAGGGGTCGATCGGCTTCATGAAAGGCAGCGCGGCTTTCGACCTCGAGCCCAAGGGCGAAAACGAAACGCTGCTGCGCTACGCAGGCAGTGCCGAAGTCGGCGGTGTTGTGGCCGGCGTTGGCCAGCGGGTGCTTTCCGGCGTGGCCAAGTACATGGTGGGACGATTCTTCAAAGCGCTTGAAAAGCACATTGCGGAGGCGCAATGAGGCCAAGCCATTGCTGCCAAATTCGGCCGTACCCCCGTGCCGTTACTGGCTGAGCGGGCACATTGCTGCCAACGCGCCGGCCAGCCCTCCCGCGTAACCTGCCGTGTCCTTGCGGCAGCGAAGAGCCCTACACGGCCTGTTGCCAGCCTTGGCACGAAGGCCTTGAAGCGGGCCTTCATGCGCCCACGCCGGAAGCGCTCATGCGCTCCCGCTACAGCGCCTACGTGGTCGGCCGGATCGACTACCTGCTTGCCACCTGGCACGGGTCGACGGCGCCGGGCGAGCTCGACCTGTCACCCGTGAAATGGATCGGCCTCGAAGTGCTGCGCGCAGAAGAAGCCGGGGATGCCGGCATTGTGGAATTCGTCGCGCGCTGCCGAGTGAACGGGCGCGCCCAGCGAATGCACGAGACCAGCCGGTTCGTGCGCCAGGACGCTCGCTGGTACTACATCGACGGGCAGGTCATGCCCGAAGAGTGAGAGCGGCGCGGCGAGTGCCGCGCCGCGCGAAGTCTTTACTTGCTGGTCTTGGCGAACTCCGCCGACTGCTCCTTGACGACCTTGTCCACCACGTCGCCGAAGGCGGCGATCCAGTCCGACTGAGGGACCCAGCGGGTGCCGTCCCACATGTCGATGCGCGTCTTGCCGCCGCCGCCGTGGTCCTTGGCGGTCACGGTTACCGGTGCAATCAGGCCATTGGCGTCGAAGTTGCGCAGACTCTCGAGCCCCGCCTTGATCTTGGTCGGCGTGAGCGGCCACTTGCCCTGCTTGATGGCAAGGCGAACGCCTTCGAACATCACGGAGTACATCGCAAGGCCCGTGTTGTAGTAGATGTCGTCGAGGTTCTTGCGGTCGCCGTTGCCTTTGTTTTTGCCATACAGGTCCTTGAGGATCTGCTGCTTCAGCGGATGGTCGTTGCCGCCGACCACGTTGGTGCCGCGCTTCATGCCCTTGGCCTCGGCCGCGCCGATGTTGTTGATGTCGACCTCATTGAACCAGTTGACCGAGATCAGCTTGTCCATGGGGATGCCGTTTCGCTTCATCTCCTTGGCCGCGACGACGTGCATGGCCGACAGGTTCCACGTGATGATCCAGTCCGGGTTCGCGCGGCGGATCTGCGTCCACACGGCCGCCTGATCCTTGCCGGGCAGCGGGTTCGGATAGAGCTGGAGTTCGAAGCCTTCCGTCGCGGCCAGTGTCTTCAGCACGGGAATCGGCTCCTGACCAAAAGCGTAGTCGGGATAGATGAAGCCGACCTTCACGCCCTTGAGGCTGCCCTTGTGATAGTTCTTGATGTACTGGATGTCGTTGGCGACCTGGCCCCAGTAGGTCGGGCCGATCGGGAAGACCCACTTGAAGACTTCGCCGTCGATCGCGTCGCCGCGTCCGACGAAGGACTGCAGCAGGATATTGCCGTCGGCCATGATCCGCGGCAGCACCGCGCGGGAAACCGGCGTGGAAAGGAAGTCGAACATCATCACGCCCTCGCGCTTCAGCTTCTCGTAGCACTCGATGCCGCGCTGCGGCTCGTTGCCATGGTCCTGCGCGATGATCTCGATCTTGTGGCCCTCGATGCCGCCCTTGGCATTGAGGATGTCGGCGTAATCCTTGGCCGCCTGCACGATCTGCGGCGTGACGAAGGTGTAGGCCTTGCTGAGGTCGTAGCACAGAGCGAATTTCACCGGCTGCGCCAGGGCCGACTGAGCGCCGAGCAGCAGCACCGCGCCAGCCAGTGTCGAGAACCATTGCCTGTTCATTTTTTGTCTCCTCCGTTGTTTTTGGGTACCTGGGTCCAACTTCAGCTCAGCCAGCGCTTGCGGCGGCTGTAGTGCTTGATATCGTGGAAATTGCGTCTCTCCGCGCCCCCCAGATAAAACTGCTGGATATCGGGGTTCTTTTTCATTGCTTCGGCGCTATCGTGCATGACGATGCGGCCGTTGTCCATGAGGTAGCCGTGCGAGACGACCTCCAGCGCGGCCACTGCGTTCTGCTCGACCAGCAGCACCGACAAGCCTTCTTCCTTGTTGATGCGCCGCACGATGTCGAAGATTTCGGCAACCAGGAAAGGGGCGAGGCCCAGGCTCGGTTCGTCGAGCATGAGGAGTTTCGGCTGCGTCATCAGCGCGCGCCCAATGGCGAGCATCTGCTGTTCGCCGCCCGAGAGGTAGCCCGATTCGGCACCTCGCCGCTCGGCCAATCGCGGGAAGTAGCTGTACACCCGGTCGCGGTTGCGCGCCATGTCGCTGCGGTTGCCGCGCACGGCCGAGGCGGCGACGAGGTTCTCGTCCGGCGTGAGGTGCTCGAATACGCGCCGGCCTTCGAGCACCTGGACAATGCCGAGCTTCACGCGCCGCTGCGGCGACAGGCCGCCGATGTCCTCGCCCATGAAGCGCACCTCGCCGCGCGTGACCAGTCCGCGCTCGGCCGCAAGGAGCCCGCTGATCGACTTGAGCAAGGTGCTTTTGCCCGCGCCGTTGGCCCCGAGCAGCGCGATCATGCCGCCCGACGGGACCTCGATCGACACGCCTTTGATCGCAAGCGCAACGTGGTCGTAGATGACCTCTACGTTGTTCAGCGCAAGCGCCTGCGGTGTGGTCATTGCGCCGCCTATTTCCTCGCGTAGCCGAAGGGCCACACGAGCAGGTAGTTGCGCACGTTGGCGTAGAGCTTGCCAAGCCCCATCGGCTCGACGAGCAGCACGCCGATGATCAGGGCGCCGTAGACCATGTGCGGAATGTGCGCGAGGGCCTCTACGCCGATGTCCGCGCCCATCAGCTTGGCCAGCCACGCGATCAGGTAGTTGATCTGGCTGGGGAGCAGCAGGATGAACGCCGCCCCGAAGTAACTGCCGATGATGCTCGCGAGACCGCCGACGATGACCATTGCGAGGAGCTCGATCGACACGTTGACGGAGAATTGCTCCGGCGTGACCGCGTGGTAGAAGGCGAAGACAAGGATCGCGCCGCTCACCCCGCCGATGAAGGACGACGTCGCAAAGGCGACGAGCTTGTAATAAAAGCTCTGCACGCCGATGACCGCGGCCGCAAAATCTTTCTCTCGCACCGCGACCAGCGCACGACCGAGCGCCGTGCGGCGCAGGTTCAGCATGAAGACCGTCACCAGCAGGCACCAGCCGAGCGCCACGTAGTAAACGCCGGCTTCGGAGGTGACCGTCTGACCGAAGAGGCGCATCGTGGGCGCCTGCAGCGTCGCCGAAACGCCGCCGCTGATTGCCGGGACGTGGGAGATCACCCAGTCCATCACGAACTGGAGCGCGAGCGTGCTGAGCGCGAGATAAAGGCCCTTGACCCGGAGCGCAGCAAACGCGAACACCACGCCGACCACGGTGGCCATCAGCCCGCCGAGCACCACTGCGATTTCCCACGGAAGGCCGCTTCGCGCGCCATGCACGGCGGTATACGCGCCAATGCCCATGATGGCGGCGTAGCCGAAATGGAACTGCCCGGCCCAGCCGATGATGAGGTTGAGTCCGAGCACGGCCGAGGTCCAGATCAGCCACGGCATGACGTAACTCGTGAGCGCGAGCGAGCTGAAGAGCCAGGGCGCAGCGAGCGCCAGCGCGAGCAGGACCCCGACCATCCAGCGGTCGAGCGGGATGGGGAACATCGCGCGGTCTGCTGCGTAGCCCGTGTGATAGATGCCTGCTTGCCGGAATAGCATGGGCTCAGATCCTCTCGATGTCGTGACGGCCGAACAGGCCATGCGGCCGGATCATGATGGTAAGGATCAGCACGCCGGCGACTACAAGGTCCCGCGTTCCGCCGCCAAGCAGCTTGTCGAGATACCCGGAAGCGACGCTCTCGAGCACGCCCATCAGGATGCCGGCGAGGATCGCGCCCCCGAGGCTGTCCAGGCCTCCGAGCACGCCGACGGTGATGCCTTTCAAGAGCAGCGTCGAGAGCGACTGGTCGACGCTCTGGATCGAACCCCACAGCACGCCGGCCGTGGTTGCGACCACCGATGCGAGGGCCCACGAAAGGGCCACGCCGCGCTCAACCGAGATGCCGACCGACCAGGACGCCATGTAGTCGTCCGCAATGGCGCGCAGGACCACGCCCCGTCGCGTGCGAAAGAACAGCACGAAGATCCCAAACAGCACGAGGGTCACGATTGCACCGACGACATAAGCGCGGTTCAGGAGCAGGGAGCCGATGAAGAGCGGGTCGTCGCTGATGCCCACGCGCATCGGCCGTCCGCTGCCGCCCCAGACGGTCATGGCCCCTGCGCGGATGAAGATGTCGATGCCGAGCGTCATCATGAGGATCATCACGATCGGTCGGCCGGCGAGGCGCCGAAGCGCGAGGCGCTCGATGGCCAATCCGGCGAAGAACATCGTGCCCATTGCGAGCGGGATCGCCATCCACATCGGCGCGCCCAGGCTGTTGGAGAACGCCAGCACGATGTAGGCGCCCAGCATGACCAGCGACCCCTGCGCGAGGTTCGGCACGGAGGATGACTTGTAGATCAGCACAATGCCCATTGCGACGAGCGAATACATTAGCCCGGCGAGCGCCCCGTTGATCGACAGCTCGAGCAGGTAACTGATGTCCATGCCTAAAGCTCCTTCACCGTGAGCAGGCGCTCGGTTACGCCGACGTCACCGGTCTCATAGACGATCTTCGCGCGCATCGTGACGCTGGGCTTCCCGCCGTAGATCGCGTCGATGATCGGCGCGTAGCGTTCTTCGACGACATTTCGGCGCAATTTGCGGGTGCGCGTGATCTCGCCGTCGTCCGCATCGAATTCCTTGTGCAGGCTGACGAAGTGACGCAGCTTGAGTCCCTCGGGCAGCGTAGCGTTGACCCGGCGAACGGCGCCTGCGGCCAGCTCGATGACTTCCGGCCGTTGCGAGAGGTCGGCGTACGACATGTAGGAGATCCCCCGGACCTCGGCCCAGTGGCCGACCGCATCCTTGTCGATGCAGACGATCGCCGCGAGCGTGTCCCGATCGCGCCCGAGCACGGCGACATCCTTGATGTACGGGCTGAATTTGAGGCGGTTCTCGATGTAGTTGGGGATATAGCGCTCGCCTTTTGCCGTATGCACGACCTCGGACAGGCGCCCCAGGACCACAAGGTGCCCGTCGGTCTCGATGAAACCGGCATCCCCCGTGTGCAGCCAGCCGTCGGCGAGTGTTTCGCGGCTGGCCTCTTCCTGCTGGTAGTAGCCGCTGAAAACGCTCTCGGAGCGCAGCAGGATTTCGCCTCGCTCGCTGATCTTCGCCTCGACGCCGGGCAGCGGCCGGCCGACCGTGTGCAGGCGCACTTCGTTGGCGTCGTGCATCGCGTTGAAGGCGCTGCTCTCGGTTTGCCCATAGAGCTGGCGCAGCTTGACCCCCAGCGCGCGGTAGAACACGAACGTGTCCTCGCCGATGGCTTCGCCGCCGGTAAACGCATGACGGATCCGCGAAAGGCCGAGCTGGTCCTTGATCGGGCCGGTCACGAGCAACTCGCCAAGCGGCCTCATCAATCGCTGCACGAGGGTCGGCGCGCGTCCTTCGAGCTTGCGGCGCTCGGCCACCAGCGCCGCGTCCATGAAGAAATCGTAGAGGCGTTTCTTCAGCCACGTCGAGTCCTCCATGCGCACCTGCACGGAAGTGAGCATGTTGTCCCAGCTGCGCGGGGCGGCAAGGTAGAGCGTCGGCGCGATTTCGCGCAGGTTATGCGGCACGGTTTCCTGGCGCTCGGGGATATTGATTGTGAAATGCAACGCGATTCCTGCACCGACCGTAATCGCGAAGTCGCCGACCCAGGCCATGGGCAGGTAGGCGAGGATCTCCTCGCCGAAGTCGAACGCGCCCGAGCGATGCGCGTTGCGCACGCCGGCCAGCACGTTGCGGTGGGTGAGCACCACGCCCTTTGGCTTGCCGGTCGTGCCCGACGAGTGGATGAACACGGCCGGACCATCCGGTTGCGCAAGGCCGATCAATCGGTCACGCAATGTTCCGTCGGAAGACATCGCCTGCTTGCCGCGGGCTTGCAACTCGTCCCATGAAACCAGGCCGGGCGCCTTGTAGCGCCTGATGCCGCGCGGGTTGTCGTAGATGACATGCTCGATCGGCGCGCCGCGCTCGCGCAGCTCGAGCGCCTTGTCCACCTGTTCCTGGTCTTCGGCCAGCACAAAACGAACACGCACGTCCTGCGCCACATGAAGGATTTCGTCGAGCGTTGCGTCCGGGTAGACCGGCATCGCGTAGCAGCCCAGAGCCCCGGCGGACACCATGCCCATGTAGAGGTGCGGCCGGTTATCGCCCAGCACGAGGAGCGCTTCGCCGCGCGCGAGGCCGAGGCTTTGCAGTCCCGCGGCGCAGCCCAGCACCGCATCGAGCGCCTGTTGCCAGGAGATCTGCTGCCAGATGCCGCGGTCTTTCTCACGGAACGCCACACGCGCGGGAAAGGCGCTGGCATTGGCGGCCAGGATCCGGATGAGCGTCGTGTCGACGCCGAAATCCCAGCTGCCGGCCTGGCTGCCTTCGCGGCGGTGCTGCGAGCCTGTGTCAGGCGAGGCTATGGGCGCCTCCCAGGTAAGCCTTGATCACGCCGGGATCGGCGATCACCTCGCTCGGGATGCCGGTGCCGATCACCTCGCCGTAGCTCAGCACGAGCATGCGGTCGCAGATGCCCGTGATGATGTCCATGTGATGCTCGATCAGCAGCACGGTGACGCCGCGTTCGTCGCGTGCATCGAGGATGAAGCGCGCCATGTACTCCTTTTCTTCCTGGTTCATGCCGGCCATCGGCTCATCCAGAATCAGGAAGTTGGGCTCGGCAACCAGCGCGCGCGCGAGCTCCACGCGTTTCTTGAGCCCGATCGGGATCGCGTCGACGAGTTCGTCGCGCACGCTTTCGAGCTGCATGAAGTCGATGACTTCCTCGACGACTTCGCGGTGGGCCGCTTCCTCAGGCCGGCTCAGCCACCAGTACAGCGCCGTCCGCACGACGCTGGGTTTCATGTGCACATGGCGCCCGAGCAGGATGTTGTCGAGCACGGTCATGCCGTTGAAAAGCGCGAGATTCTGGAAGGTGCGCGCAACGCCGAGTCGGGCAACTTTATGCGGCGCGAGGCCGGTGATGTCCCGTCCGTTGAGGAGGATCTCGCCCGACTGCGGTGGATAAAACCCGGTGATTGCGTTCGTGAGCGTGGTCTTGCCGCTGCCGTTCGGGCCGACCAGGCCAAAGATTTCGCCGCGGTTCACCTGCATGTCGACGCCGCTCAGGGCGACGAGCCCGCCGAAGCGGCGCTCCACGCCCTTGCACTCAAGGACCGCGCCGGGCGCGGATGCGTCCCTCTCGCTCAAAGCCGTAGTTCTCCTCGTTTTTCGTCGCGGTCCTGCGCCGCGTTTTTTCCACCGCCTTGCCGGCCGAGCCTAACTCAAATCCAAACCGCCCGCCGTGCTTCGCCGAACATCCGACCGTGCGAGGATGGTCCACGCTTCTCCTGTTCAATATCACGGGGCGGCCAATGGACCCATTTAGACGCCGTTTGCTCGCTGGCGCGTTGGGTGCAGTGCTTGTCACGCCAGCCAAGGCGCGCGCAGAGACGGTCAAGCGCGTGCTCTGGCTCTCGCCCGCGGCACAATCGGCCGGCACGGAATTCCTCGGACCTTTTCTCGAGGGCATGGCGGCCCTGGGCCACGTCCAGAACAAGACCTGGACGCTGGACGCCCGGTGGGGTGAGAACTCGCGGGAAACGCTCGACCGTTTGGCGGTCGTGGCCCTGGCGGGGAAACCGGACGTGATCGTGACCCAGGGGGCGGGGCTGCATTCAGCCCGCAAACTACCCGGCGCTACGCCCGTTGTTTTCGGGTTCAGCGGCAACCCGGTCGAGCTCGGGGTCGCGAAGAGTCTGGCTCGCCCCGGCGACCGGTTCACCGGTGTTACGTTCCTCGCCTATGACCTCGTCGGAAAGCGCGTTGAGCTCCTGAGCGAGATGCTGCCTAAAGCAAGGCGCATCGCGGTGCTATCCAACTCTAATCACGTCGGCGACGCAGAAGAACGCGCGACTACGCTCAAGGCGGCGGCGCATTTTGGCCTTGAGGCCACCCTGCATCGGGCGACCAACGCGGCTGAACTGAAAGCGGCGTTGAACGAGATCGCAACCGAAAAGGCCGAAGGCATGATCGTGCATCCGGACGGGTTGATGGTGCAGGAACGTGAAACCATCGGCCGGTTTTCGCTCGAGCGTCGCATTCCCGCGATTTCCGGCTGGGGATCGATTGCCGAGGGTGGCGGGCTGGTGACCTACGGGCCGGTCCTCGAGGCGTGCTACCGGAGGCTCGCCTATTTCACGGATCGCATCCTGCATGGCGCCAGTCCAGCGGACCTCTCGATCGAGCTGCCCACCACGTTCGAGCTGGTAGTCAATCAGCGCACTGCGAAGGCGCTTGGACTCACGATCCCGAAATCGATTCTCGTGCGCGCAGACCGCATGATCGGCTAGCCGCTCGACCGGGTGCGATCTTGATAGGATTGCGCTCATGAAACTGACGCCTGCCCAAGTCGAGGAGTACCGCGTGCGCGGCTATGTCGTCATCCCAAACCTGTTCACGCCGGTCGAGATCGGCGCGCTGAACCGCGATCTGGACGCCTACCTTTCGCAGCCGAGGAAGGAGATCCACATGCAGCGGCGCGGTTCGGAGACGCCGCGTTTGGCCTACGCGGCGGATCGGTACTCGGAGGCGTTTCGCCGTCTCGTGCGGCACCCGCGCTGGATCGAGCCGGCCCGGAAGTTGCTGGAGGACGACATCTACATCCACCAGCTTCGCGTCAATCCCAAGGCGCCTTTCGACGGGGAAAGTTTCTGGTGGCACCAGGACTACGGCACCTGGCGACTGGAGGACGGCATGCCAACACCGCGCGCACTGATGCTGGGCGTGTATCTCGACGACGTCACGGCGGCCAACGGTCCGCTCCTCGTCATCCCCGGGTCACACCATCACGGGGCCATCGATGAGATCAGCCCCGATCGCAATGCGGGCGGCTACACGGTCGCCGATATCGACCGGCCCACGATTACGCGGTTGGTCGAAGAGCACGGCATCGAAGCGCTGACTTTCCCGGCGGGCACGGCGGTGTTCATCAACTGCAACCTTGTGCATGCGTCGCCCGAGAACCTGACGCCCGCGCGCCGCACCATCGTCTACCTGAATGCCAACGCGGTGAGTAACCGCATCACGAAGCCGGTGCGGGCCGAGCATCATGCCAGCCGGGATTTCTCGCCGCTGGTCCCGCTTGCCGACGACTGCCTCAGCGGGGCGTTCTAGCTGGTCTTGTCGAAGTCGCCCGCGTCGTGCCTTTCCCGTAGCTGGCTCGCGGGATCGCCCGTGACGCGATTGACCCTGCGGCCTCTCTGCACAGCCGGACGTTTGGCGATCGCGTCGGTCCAGCGCTGGAGGTGCTTGTAGTCCTGGACGCTCAGGAACTCGCCTGCGCTGTAGACGAGGCCTTTCGCAAGCGCGCCGTACCAGGGCCAGATCGCCATGTCGGCGATCGTGTACTCGGCGCCCGCGATGTATTCGTTTTCTGCGAGCTGACGGTCGAGCACATCGAGTTGGCGCTTCACTTCCATGGCGAAGCGGTTGATCGGGTATTCCATCTTCATCGGCGCGTAGGCGTAGAAGTGGCCGAAGCCGCCGCCGAGGTACGGGCCTGCGCCCATCTGCCAGAAGAGCCATGACAGGCATTCGGTGCGTCCGGCCGTGTCCTTGGGCACGAACGCGCCGAACTTCTCGGCGAGGTAGAGCAGGATCGATCCGGATTCGAACACGCGGATCGGCTTGGGCGTGCTGCGGTCGAGCAGCGCCGGGATCTTCGAGTTCGGGTTGATCGCGACGAAGCCCGAGCCGAACTGGTCGCCCTCAGAGATGCTGATAAGCCAGGCGTCGTACTCCGCGCCCGAATGCCCGGCGGCCAGCAGCTCTTCGAGCATCACCGTGACCTTCACGCCGTTCGGCGTGGCAAGCGAATACAGTTGCAACGGGTGCTTGCCGACCGGCAGTACCTTGTCGTGCGTCGCGCCGGCGATTGGCCGGTTGATGCTGGCGAATTTGCCGCCGTTCTCCTTGTCCCAGGCCCAGACTTTGGGTGGGACGTAGGTCGAATCGCTCATGGGATCGGTGCTCCGGTGTCTGGGATTGGAATTCTCATTGCTGCCAATTTTTGCCTTACCCCCGCGCAGTTTGTGGCTGAGCGGGCAAATTGCTGCCATCGCTTGGGTCAGGGTTTTGAATTGGCCAATTCCGTCGCGACTTCGCAGAACGCGCTCAGCGGCGCCTGGATGGGAGGGGCAGAAAGCCGATCCCCGCGCGCGGTTCAGCGGATCAAGCGGCAATCGTACGGACGGTGCCCGGAAGCTTGCTAAGGATCGTTTCCTTGAGCTGGACCTTGGCGCTCGCATTGTCGATATCAATGCCGACGAGATTTCCTTTGGCGTCGTAGTCCAGTTGTACGCCTTCGGAAATTTCGCGCGTTTCGACGCTCGCCTGATCGGAGAGGTCGATATACAGCGAATCGGTCTCAGGGAAATAGTTCAGCTTCATGGCTTGAATCGCCGATCTGGAAAAGCGTTATGGATGGTCACTTTATCCGCAAGTGTGATTACCCTCAAGTAGCGCCCTTCCAGTTCCTCGATTTCGCCCCAGAAGCGGTAACGGTTGCTTTCTTGCGGCTCCGATCTGACGGGGCGTTCGACGATGCGAATGCACCACTCTTTTCTGAGATAGGGCCTCTTCTTGAGGACCATCTGCTCGAAGTAGGCGGTAAACAGGTATTTAGGCATGCCACGATCCGACGCGTTTCCTTGCACGGTTACAACGGGAACACCAGCAGTACGTCGATGCAGCGGGAATCGAGTATTACACGGCGCTCCAGGAATTTCGGTGCGCTGGCTTCCAGCGCAATCCGGTCGAGGTACTTGCCGATCGCGAACAGCTCCGTGGCGCCGTCTTCCATCGTCCGGTACACGCTGAAGTTGGAGCGCGCCGCAAGCACCCCGGGCGCCTCTACGCGCAAATCCGGACGTCCCAGGATGTGGCAGTAGGTATGCGGCTCGAAGACGTTCGCTGTCTTCAATGCCAGCACGCGGTCTTCCATCATGCCGCGGCCCTTGCACAGCATGATCCCGATCGGATAGCCCGCCTCATGGTTTTCACGCGTGGTGATCTGGTAAGTCGCATCTTCAGAAAAGAAGCCGGTCCACTCGTCGATCTTTCCGTCATCGAGGCGATAGGCGTAATCGGCGAGAAAACCCTCCACGCGCATCCACGTCGCCGGATCGAGTTCCTTGGTTTTGGGCAGCGGGGCGTTCATCGGGTCAGTGGAATCCCATGATGTTCCGGTAGCCATGCCAGAAGCCGCGCACCGACGCTTCGGTTGCCCGCGACGATTCATTCGATTCGGCGACCTTGCCGCCCATCTCGATGAAGGCCTGTGCATCGGGACTGGTGCGCGTGCCGCGCTGGACGAAAGAGTTGATGCACCCATCCTCCAACGAAACGAGCCCGGCGGCGCCGGTCAGGTTGCCCTGCATGACGCGCATTTCCTCTTTCGCCGCATCATCGCTCTCGTAGCCCAGGAAGACCCAGTACAGCTCGGTCTTGTCGATCCCGCGCGGCACGAAATACCGGACCGCGAGGGAATTCAATGTGAAATGCACGACCAGCGTCGGAAACACCGTCTGGATGCTGTGCGTGATGCCGTCTGCGAACTCGTCCCACGCGTTGAGAAGCTCGGGCCCCGAGAGCTCGGACTGGTACTGCCCCGAATGGACGCTCTCGTATTCCTTCTCTGCGGCGAGCGTCGCGCGCTTCGTGTAGCTGATGTGATGCCACTTCTTGTCCGACAGGATGATGCCGCCGTCCATGTCGAGGCGGTTGACCTTGAACGTCGTATAGAACGTATGCAGGAGCGTCGCGTGGTAGGAGTCGCGCACGTTTTCCGCGTAGAGCTTCCAGTTGTTGTGGATCATCTGGCTGTGCACGCCGAGTACCTTCAGCGGCCGTCCAAGGTTGCGGTCGAGGAATTTCGCCATCGGAGCGCCGAGATACTGGTCGAGCGGCTCGGTCTCATCTGAAAACGTGCCGAAGACCAGGCCGCAAAACGTCGCCACGCGCAGGGGCTGCAACCGGTGCTTGGACGCATCGAAATCCTCAGGCATGCCGCCTTTGCCTTTCAAGCCGTTGCGGAAGGCCACGCTCTTCAACTTGCCGTCGAGGCTGTAATTCCATGCGTGATAGACGCACGTGAGCGATTCACGATTCTCCTTTTGCTTCAGGCAAACCAGGGCGCCCTTGTGCGCGCAGCGATTGACCATCGCATGCAGGTTTCCCTCCGCATCGCGCGTCACGACGACCGGCGTCTCCCCGACCCAGGTCGTGCGCACATCGCCCGCCTTGGCAACGTCGAGTTCCATGCACAGGAAGTTCCAGATCGGGCCGCGAAAGATGCGCTCTTGCTCGAGCGCGTAGATCTCGGCGTCCGAAAACACCCGGAAGGGCACCCGGGCAACGCCTTCTGGCCAGGCGAGCGGTTCGGCGAGGGAAGTCATGTGTACTCCAAGTGCGCCAGCGTGTGGCGACGATCCTGCATGCTACCCCGCAGCGTGCGGCGCGCTCAATGGTGGAACAGAGGTTGACCCGGCCAGAGGGTCATGATCATGATGCCGTTCGCATAACGAGGTGTGAAACTCCCATGAAGCTCGACGGCATCCGCGTACTCGACCTGTCCCGGTTCCTGCCCGGCCCCTGGATCGGCATGACCATGGCCGACCACGGCGCCGAGGTCATCAAGATCGAAAGCTTCGAGGGCGAGCCCACGCGCCACCTCGGGCCCGAGATCAAGGGCTTTCCGGCCTACTTCCGCAACACGCAGCGCGGCAAGCTGTCGATGACGCTCAACCTGAAGAGCGAAGAAGCCCGCGAGATCTTCCTGCGCTTGGCCGAGCAGAGCGACGTGATCATCGATTCGTTCCGTCCCGGCGTAATGGGTCGCCTCGGCTTGGGCTACGAAGCGGTCAAGGCGCGGGCGCCCCGGGCCGTGTACTGCTCGCTGTCCGCGTTCGGGCAGACGGGCCCCCTTGCGCAAAGGCCTTCGCACGACGTGGGCGCGCAAGCGATGACCGGCGTGCTGAGCCTGGGCCGCAATGACGGCAAGCCGCCGTCGCTGCCAACGCTTCCCGTCGCCGACATCGCCGTGGCCTCGGCCGCGCTCATCGGCATTCTCATGGCCTTGCTCAAGCGCGAAAAAAGCGGGCAGGGCGACTACCTCGACATGGCCATGATCGATTCGCTCATGTCGTGGACGCCGCACATCATCAGCAGCGTGCTGCACGAAGGACGACCGCCTGAGCTCGAGAATGAGCGCCTGCACGGCGGCGCGGCGTTCTACAACGTCTACCGCACCGCCGACGACCAATACATCGTGCTGTCGGGCTCCGAGATGAATTTCGTCGAGAACCTGCTCAACGCGTTGGGACGCCCGGACCTCGTCGCCGTTTGCAAGCTCCCTTGGGGAAAGGCGCAGGATCCGGTAAAACGCTACCTCGAGGAAACGTTCGCAACGAAAACGCGGGACGAATGGGACCGGTGGCTGAGCGACAAGAGCGTCTGCTACGGCCCGGTGCTCGACCTCAAGGAAGCGTGGGATGCGCCGGCCTTGCGCGACCGCGGCATGATCGTGAAGGGGCCGGACGGGGTGGAAGCCTTGGGCACGCCGATCAAGTTCAAGGAGGAGCCCGGGCAGCCGACGTTCAAGTTTGCCGCGCTCGGCCAGCACACGGACGAGCTGCTCGAGAGGATCGGGTATGACGCCGAAGCGCGCGCAAAACTGCATGCGGCGAAGGTGTGCTGAAAATGGAGAATACGATGAAGTCGATTGCAGCCTTGTTCAGCGCAATTGCATTGGTGCTTGTCCCGTGCGTTAGCGCGCTCGCGCAAGGCAAGCCCGAATTAACCACTGTGCGGCTGGGCGTGGGCGGCAAGCCTTCGCTCTATTACCTGCCATTGTCGATTACCGAGCGTCTCGGCTACTTCAAGGACGAAGGCCTCGAAGTCGAAATCTCCGACCTGCAGGGCGGCTCGAAAACCATGCAGGCGCTGGTCGGCGGCAGCATCGACGTGGCCTCGGGCGCCTACGAGCACACGATCACGATCCAGTCGAAAGGCCAGAACATCCAGGCTTTCGTCGCGCAAGGGCGCTACCCGGGATTCGCGCTCGGCATTTCCAGAGCCAGGGCTCCGGCCTACAAGTCTGCGAAAGACCTCAAAGGCATGAAGATCGGCGTGACGGCCCCGGGCTCGGGCACCCAGACCTTCGTTGAATACCTCCTGAACAAGGAAGGCCTCAAGGCAGCCGACGTGGCCTTCATCGGCGTGGGGTCAGGCTCGGGCGCCGCGGCCGCGGTGCGCACGGGCAAGATCGATGCGCTCTCCAATCTCGACCCGCTCATGACCGAGCTCGAGTCCACCGGCGACGTTGTCGTGATGGTCGACACGCGCACGACCAAGGGCACCCTCGCCCTCTTCGGCAGTCCGATGCCCGCCGCCACGCTCTACACGTCGAAGGAATTCATCGCCAAAAATCCGCGCACGGTGCAGGCGCTCACGAATGCGATGGTGCGAGCCCTGGTGTGGCTCCAGAAGGCGACGCCTGCCCAGGTGGCCGACGCTGTGCCGCCGGCCTATTTGCTGAACAACCGCGACCTGTATCTCGCTTCTTACCTCAAGGTGCGCGAGGGCATTTCGCCGGACGGCTTGTTCCCTCGCGAAGGCGTCGAGAACACGCTCAAGATGCTCAAGGAATTCGATCCGGCCACCAAGGCGGCGACGATCCGCCTCGATGACACGTATACCAACCGCTTCGTCGAACAAGCACTGAAGACGATCAAGCGCTAGTGAACGCTTTCCTTGCGTTGCATTAACAGGGGCACGATGGCATTGACCGCGGCCCGCGCCTTCTCGCGCAGGACGTCGTCGTCGTTGTTCGCGACGGGATGCGTGATGACCGCAAACGGGTAGCCCGGCAGGCCGTTCAGTTCTCCCACCACCTCGGCGCTGCGGATGAAGCGGTCGGTGATGATCGCGACGGCGGGGATCCCGAGCCGCTCTGCTGCAATGGCGTCGTGCAGACTGCACGACGAGCAACTGCCTCAGTCGCCGGTGGAGGACAGGACCGCGTCGGCCCCGCTCATTTCGGCGAGCATCTCCGGGGGCACGGGACGCGTCGCGTCGGGTTTGCGG
The DNA here is from genome assembly GCA_025352885.1 of Pseudomonadota bacterium. Taxonomy (GTDB): domain Bacteria; phylum Pseudomonadota; class Gammaproteobacteria; order Burkholderiales; family SG8-39; genus SZAS-79. The sequence goes on from JANXRZ010000287.1 coordinate 18,009, forward strand.
CGGCGGATGAATTCGCGCACCTTGTACTCCTTGCGCAGGATCTCCTCGATGAAGTCGAACAGGCGCTCGGTGCCGATCTTGGCGTTGTCGATCATGCCGACGACGGCGCCTTCGAGCGAGGAAAGGGCGGGGGCGAGGCGCAGCGCTTCACCTTCCGCGCTTTGCCGGGGGTCCAGGACCCTGAGTGTCATGACGGTATCTCCTTCGGTGTGTTCAGTTAAACGGCGATGGGCATCGTGATGGCCAGCGATTTTTTTCCGTACCAGGGCGGCACGATTGCGGCGAATCCGCCCGCAGGCCCGCCTGCCGCAATCACGAGCAAGTCGTCCGGCGTGCGCAGGGCCCGGTAGACCTGGTCTTCGTTCTTGCGCCCGGCCACGGCGGCCTTGCCGACCGTGCGCCACTCGCCGCGCTTGACGCGGGCCACTTCAAAAACATACTCGCGAATGTCTTTCTTCTCCCACTTGGCCTCCGCAAAAATGTCCCGGTGCTGCTTGGGAATCACGATCGCGTAATTGCCTTCCCAGATCGAGTACGTGAGCATGTTGCTGCGGATGGCGGCGGCGTAGGTGTCGCAGATCTCTTTGGGGTCGTGCGTCCACTCGTTCATGATCTGGTGAGGCGATTCGACGGCCATGACGGTGATTGCAGACGTTCCGGCGGGAATTCCGCGCTCCACGGACAAGGGCAGCCACGAGGTGCCTTCCTCGTCCTCGGCCACGCAGAACGTGAATTTACCGGGATGGCCGAGTGTGGAGCGGTCGAGTTGACCGGGGACTCCGCCCAGCACGTTCAACAGGAAGAGCCGGATGCTGCGGCCGATGGTTGCGTTCGCGCGGCTCGCATTCGCAAGTGCGTTATGCGTCGTGTTCATGCCAAGCGCGGTGCGGATTGGTCCGTTCACTACGATGAACGGTGCGCTGCCGCCCGTGCTGGCCGTGCTGCCATGAAGCCCAAGCTCCGGCTGGCACAGCGCCTTGATGATCGCGACCACCACCGGCATGTACTCGGGCAGGCACCCGGCCATGAGGGCAGCGATCGCAACTTTCTCCGCCGTGATGCGGCGACGGCGCACCGGCTCTACGCCGATCGTATCGCCCGCCTGGAGCTTGGCCGCAGCGAGAAAGCGCAGGACGCCCTCTTCGGTCGGCGGGACGACAGGCAGCCCGTCTGTCCAGCCGTTGCGCTGGAACAGTTCGTTCGCTTCGAACGCATCGGCGACTTCGAGCGCGGCGCTCGCGATGCCCGCTTGGCTGGTCATGAGGTCATCATCCGGGGAAGTCCTTCAGTTTTTATCATATAACGCCGGCGCTTTTGAGCCGCGTGAGGTCGGCTGCGGACAGGCCTGCCAGCCGTTGGAAGATGTCATCGGTGTGCGCGCCGGGGATCGGGGCCGGCGTGTCATAACTGGCCGGGGTGCGGCTGAATTTGATCGGAAAACCCGGTGCCGATGCAGCCGAAGCGGCGCCCGTCAGCGGGTTCATCAGTTTCACGATCATTTGTCTTTCGAGCAGCTGGTCCCACTGCATGACCTCGACGGTCGATCGCACGGGACTGCAGGCGACGCTCACTTCTGACAAGGCCTCGACGACCCGGTCCTTGGTCAACTTTGCGGTCCATTGGGTCACCACCGCATCCACCTCGGCGTTGTTCTGGATGCGCCAGCCGATGTCCATCATGTTCGCATCGTCCTTCAGGTCTTCGCGTCCCATGGCCTTGAGGAGATCCAGCCACTCGCTGTGCGTGGCCGCGCCGATCGCGACCCATCCGTCGCTCGCCTGGAAAATATTGAACGGCGAAAACCGCATGATCCGGTTGCCCTGCCGCGGGGCGAGGTTCAGGCGCTCGTAGCACTCGATCGGTTCGTCGTAAATGAGCGAGAACAGGCAATCGGCCATGGCCACGTCGATCGCCTGGCCTTCGCCGGTGCGCTCCCGATGCAACAGCGCGGCAACGATCCCGTTCGCCGCAAACACACCCGAGACCGCGTCCGACAACGCAGACGCGGTCTTGACCGGCGGCTCGCCGGGCTGTCCGGTCATGCTCATGAGACCGACGGCGGCCTGCACCATGAGGTCATAGGCCTTGTCGTCTTTGGCGGGGCCCGTGGAGCCATATCCGGTAAGCGCGCAATAGATGATGCCGGGGTTCGCTCGACATAAGGCCGCGTAGTCGATCCCGAGCCGGGTCGCGACGCCGGCCCTGAAATTTTCGACCACCACATCCGCCCTCGACACCATGCGAAAGAAAATCTCGAGGCCTTCCTTGGACTTCAGGTCGAGCGTTACGGACTTCTTTCCGCGCGCACGCTTAAGGTAGGCAAGGCCCATGTCCTGGTCGGACTTGCGCTCGAACGCGATGCCCGCAGGACCGTCGAACGGCGGCGCGAAGGCCGTCGGATCGCCGCCCTTGGGATCGTCGATCTTGATGACTTCCGCACCCATGCCCGCCAGGAAAAGCGTGCACTGCGGCCCTGAAAAAAAGCGCGTCAGGTCGAGGACGACGATGCCGTCGAGGATCTTGTTCATGCGATGCAGTCTAGGTGAAAGCCGCAAGAGCAGGAACCGCCGGTTCGCAGCGAAACCCCGCTTTTCGCTCGAAAGGCGCGTGGCACAATCACCGCATCCTGAGGAGGATTTCCGCATGCAGCAATATGTAAAAGTCGTTGCACTAAGTCTTGCGGCGCTGTGCCTGCACGGTCCGGCGTGGTCACAATCCGGCTACCCGAACCGTCCGGTCAAGGTCATCGTTGCTTTTCCGCCCGGTCAGGCGACAGACCAGGCGGCGCGAACCATCGCGCAGAAGTTGTCGGAAAACCTGGGGCAGCAATTCTTTGTCGAGAACCGGCCCGGTGCGGCCAGCATCATTGGGTCGGAAGCCGCAGCGAAGTCGCCGAACGACGGCTATACGCTGTTCATGGGCTCTTCCGGCAGCCTGGCCGTGAATCCGGGCATGTATGCCAAGCTGCCCTACGACCCGGTCAAGGACTTCACGCCCATTTCACTGGGCCTGAAAGTACCGTTTTTCCTGGTTGTGCATCCGTCGGTTCTCGGCGGCACCGTCAAAGAGCTGGTCGCCTATCTCAAAGCCAACCCGGACAAGGTCAATTTCGGTTCGGCCGGAATCGGCGCGAGCAACCACTTGTCCGCCGAACTTTTTAAAAGCGTGACCGGCGTGGCAATGGTTCATGTCCCCTACAAGGGTTCGCCGCCGGCCGTGACGGATCTTTTCTCCGGCCAGATCGGGCTCATGTTCGAGACGGGGCCGCTGATCATGCCGCACGTCAAGAGCGGCCGCCTCAAGCTCCTTGCGGTCGGGAGCGCGCAGAGATCGCTGGCCGCGCCGGAGCTGGTCACGATCGCCGAGTCAGGTTATCCGGGCTTCGAGACGGTAGGATGGGCGGGCCTGTTGGCGCCAACCGGGACGCCCCGGGAAATCGTCACGAAGCTGAACGCCGAAGTGGTGCGCATCCTCAGCCAGCCTGAAGTGACCGGGCGGTTCGTGACCCTTGGCGCGGAGCTCGTCAGCAGTTCGCCGGAAGAGTTCGGCGCATACATCAAATCGGAAACAGCCAAATGGGGCAAAGTCATCCGGGATTCGGGCGCGAAAGCGGATTGACGTTCAACCATGAGCCGTGACGCCCGCGCCTCGCTGCCGTCGGTCGACCGGCTGATCAGTTCACCCGAAGGCGCGGTGCTGGCCGAGCGTTACGGCCACGCGGTGCTGGTGGACGCGGCGCGCGCCGTCCTCGCCGATGCGCGCGAACGGTTTTCCGATGAGGACCAGGCTTGCCCGGACGCACCCATGCTCGCCGCACAGTGCGCGGAGCGGATCGAAGGCCTCATGCGGGCGTCGCTGCGCCCCGTTTTCAATCTCACGGGAACGGTGCTGCACACGAACCTCGGGCGCGCGCTCTACGCGCAAGAGGCGATCGACTCGGCCGTGGCCGCGATGGGCCGGCCGGTCAACCTCGAATACGACGTCGATGGGGCTGCGCGCGGCGAGCGCGACAGCCATGTAGAGTCGTGGCTCACGCGCCTCACGGGGGCCGAGGCGGCGCTCGTGGTCAACAACAATGCGGCCGCCGTGTTCCTCGTCCTGCATGCGCTTGCCCGTCGCAAGGAGGTGATCGTGTCGCGCGGCGAGCTGGTCGAAATCGGCGGGTCCTTCCGCATCCCGGACATCATGGCAAGCGCCGGCTGCAAGCTGCGCGAAGTCGGCACGACCAACCGTACGCATGCCCACGATTTCCGGGGGGCGCTCGGACCGGCCACCGCGGCGATCATGAAGGTCCACGCGAGCAACTACGCCATCCACGGTTTCACGGCTGCC
>JANXRZ010000002.1 GCA_025352885.1 Pseudomonadota bacterium
GCACGCCGCCGCCGGCGCCGTTGGCGCGCAAAACGACGTGAAGCGGAATACCCGAGGCGCCCGAGATAGCCGCACTCACGATTACGCTGCCGTTCCCGCTCCCGGTCCCGGCGTCCAGCGTAAGTGTCTGCGTCCCGCCCGTGGCGTGAGTAATTGGAGCGCTTACCGTGATGTTGCCGGCTTGGATACCAGGCAAGGAGGCGTTGGCCGTCGTGACCCTTACATCTGTTCCGCCATCAAGGAGGGAGTTAATCGTGGTGTTAAGAATGGTCGATCCGTCGGCTGTCGGGGCAAACGTATTCGGAGTGCCGCCGTTAAATGCGCCTCCTGTAGTGGAAACCGCATTGATGGTCACGTCCGAATCCGGATCGAACAGCCAGCTTCCACCCGTGCCATTTGGCGCACCGGCACCCCCACGGGCCCAAATCGTGCCGTGCGCTGAGGTAAACCCGTCCGACCAGAGAATTACCTTGCCGCCATTGCCGCTCGATATCGCATCAGCGGTTATGACCGCGTTGCTTCCCATAAACACAGCACTCGCGTTGGTCTCGGGTCCCAGACCTTGATAGTTCCCGCCCACCAACACCGTCCCGCCACCCGCATCACCCGAAGCATTCAGCAGCGCATTCCCGAACAACCCGACCTTGTCGCCCAGAACCGTAATCGCCCCGCCCTTCTGCCCCGCACCCAGCCCTGACGCCTCCAGTGTCCCGCTTACGCTCGTGACGCCCGTGGAACCGCCATCCAGGTAGATCGCCCCCCCATGCACTGAAATCGCATTGGCGCGAATCAATCCTTCGTTGTTGATCACCGTGTCGAGTAGCGCATTCGCCGAGCGCGCGGTCATGAGCACGTTGCCGCCATCGGCGGTGATCGTGCCTTTGTTGATCGCCGAAGCATTCACCGCCGCCGCATCAACGCGCACGCTGATGAGTCCATCGCCGATCATGTCGAGCGTGACTGCGTCGCCCGCTGCGATTGCAGCGGTGCCCATGCGCGCGTTGATCACGCCGGTGTTCGTGACTTGCGGCCCGATGAGCGCTGCGTAGCCCGAGAGGGTCGTGATGTTGCCGGCGTTCACTACGGCGCCTGCGCCGCCGTTGTTCGTGAACACGTAGCGGCCGGACATGAAGTCGCTGTCCTTGATGCTGAGCGTCGAGGCGGCGAGGCCGCCGACGTCAACCTGCGCGCCCGGACGGAACAACACGCCCGCGGGGTTCACCAGGAAGATCTGGCCGTTCGCGGTGAGCGATCCGAAAATTTCGGATGCGTTGCTGCCGAGCACGCGATTAAGCGCTACTGCGCTTGCGCTCGGCTGCTGGAAAACGACGGAGTTGCCGGCCCCGATCGAGAAGCTCTGCCAGTTGAGGATCGCGTTCTGCGTGCTTTGGTCGACTCGGAGCGATTGGGCGCTCGGATTCGAGATGACCGCGGCGCCGGCGGCAACTTGGCCGCCGCTTGGGAGTTGCTGCCCGTAAGCCGACTGGACCGCCAGGGTCAGGGCCGACGCGATGAAGACCGGATAGGCCCCTTTTGCGTTGATCGTGGCGTTGGCTGAGAGGCGCGCTAAGCGGCGGTTTTTATTCACGTATTACCCCCAAAAATGCATGTAGGACATTCTGAAGACGAATGTCGGGAAATTCCTACAACTTGAGGGTGTTATATATCACGAGAATCGATGGGAATGGCACGAAGTAGTGTGCATAGTTCTCACTTCGCACACCTCTTTTCGACACGCCTTTTGGAGGGTGTCTTTTCCGGCGGTATTCGCTAGCTCGGATTCGCCATCTGGCTTTGCAGATAATTCTGCAATCCGACCGTCTTGATGAGCTCGAGCTGCATCTCCAGCCAGTCGATATGCTCCTCTTCGGATTTCAGGATGTCCTCGAAAAGCTCGCGGGAAACGTAGTCTCCGACCGTCTCGCAGTGGGCGATGGCCGTCTTCAGGTCGGGATGCGCGCGCTGCTCCATCTTCAGGTCCGACCCCAGCGCCTCAGGGACATCCTCTCCTATCAACAACTTACCAAGGTCCTGGAGGTTAGGCAGGCCTTCGAGAAAGAGGATCCGCTCGATCAGCCGGTCGGCGTGCTTCATCTCGTCGATCGACTCGCCCTTTTCATAGTCCTCGAGTTTTTTAAGACCCCAGTTGCCGAACATCCGGGCGTGGAGAAAGTACTGGTTGATGGCTGTCAGTTCGTTGTAAAGGACCTTGTTCAGGTGCTGGATGACGGTCTTGTCGCCTTTCATGGCCGGTCCTTTTCGCGCTTCGGGGATGTGGCCAAAGTCTAGCATCGCGCCTCGACCGGCCGCGGGTTCCCAGTGTGTTCCCCCGCGTGTTCCCTTGATGCTCTCCGCTAAGCTGTCGCATGGGCTCTACTCCTCCAACCGCGCAACTGTCGAGACGCTTTTTCTCCTATGCGTGCGCCGCCCTGTTATCGGGCTGTTCGACCATGGCGCTCCAAGGCGGGCAAGGTGTTGCCACCGCGGAGGCCCCACTCGTAGGGCGCATTTACGACACGCACGCCAACCGCTTTATCGAGCGCGATTCGCTGCAGCAAAAGGCGCTCGCTTCGCGCTTCGTCATTCTCGGCGAGGCGCACGACAACGCCGTGCACCACAACCTGCAGCGGGAGATCCTCGAATCCCTGCTGCGCGCGGGACGCAAACCGGCGCTCGCCCTGGAGCAGATCGATCATGAGCATCAGCCGGCGCTCGATGCGGCAGTGGCCACCGGCGAGCAGGACGCGGACCGCCTTGCGGACGCCGCGCGGGTCGACCGCAAGGGCTGGCGTTGGCCGGAGTACAAGCCGCTCGTCGAGCTTGCGGTTGCGTACAAAGTGCCGATCCTTGGCGCCAATCTCTCACGCGAGGGCGC
>JANXRZ010000031.1 GCA_025352885.1 Pseudomonadota bacterium
TCGAAAGGCACGCCAAGGCGCCGGGCCAGTTCCTGCCCGAGCTCGTACGCAAGGCCGCGGGTTTCGCCCGTGGCGGGGTCCTTGATCATCGAGGACGGGCTGCCGGGGTACACGCCCACGCGCAGCTTGCCGGTGGGCGCAAGGACGGACGTCTGCTGCCGGGTCGGGCCGACCGGCGTGGAGGCGCAGGCGCCGAGGAGAACCGCGACAAGCGCGGCGAGCAGGGTGCGGCGGGAGAGGTTCATGGCAGCAGGTGCTTCCTGAAGAATGCGACGATTTTCTGGTCCACGGCCTTGGTCTCGGCGCGGTCGAAGCCCGGCGGGTCGTTGATGTATTCGCCCAGCAGGCCGGTGACCCCGGGCGGGAGGGGCGAGAGCAGCGCACCGTGCCCGCCCTTGGCGAAGTCCGCGATCTTTTCGCACGCAGCGCAGCCAGCGACTACCGGGTCGCTGTGGAATTTCGGGTTCAGCCACTTGTCGCCGCGCGCGGTGACGAAGCCTAGCGGCACCGGCGGGTTCGCGAGGGACGCCGGGTCGAAGTCGACCGCGAAGGGCACGCCCGCGACGATCGCGGCGATGCGCTTGTCGGTGTGCGCGTACCAGTTCGCATCGTCGAGCCTGGAGCGGATCACCCACAGGGCGACCAGGGTCCTGATGCGGTCGAAGAACCGCCCGGTGAGGCTCGAGGCGAGGCCCACGCAGGTGGGGTAGTCGTCGGCGATGTGCGCCTCGCAGTGCGCCAGCAATCGCGAGGATGACCAGCGGCCGCCGGCGAGCGTGAGCGCCGTGTGCCCGCCGGCCGACATGCCCTCCATGCCGACCTTGTCTAGCGTGAGCAGCGGCGCGAAGCGCTCGTCCGCCGCCACCGCGTCGATCGCGCGCGTGACTTCGAGCGGGCGGCGCTTCCAGCTCGGCGGGCCGACGAGGTCGTGCTCCTTGTAGTTGTCGCCCTTGTGCTCGGGCATCGCCACGACGAAGCCGGCGTCGGCGAGCGCCCGGGCGAGGTCGGAGTGCGACCACGGCGCGCCGCCCGAGCCGTGGGAGAGCACGACGAGGCGCCCGTTGCCCTTGGCCGGCGCCGCCCTGGGCGCGAGCTGCAGCGTGAACGGGCCGCGCACCACGGCTTGCGCCGGCGCCTCCGTGGGGTAGAAGACGGTGACCGGCCCGTCGCCTTCGCGGCCGGGCAGTTCGGTGAGGCCTGTGGCGCCTTGTGCGGCGGCCGCGAGGAGGGCGAGCGCGGCGGCGAGGGCTGCGCGAATCGGCGTGTCGCTATGCATTCGGGGTCTGGCAATTCCGGTGAAAGCTGGCAGCATCGACTATCTCACAGCCGGAAAAATGGATGTCGGCGACCTGCCCCTGGTGCTCCGCGCCCCGCGACAAAGGCCCCTCCTGTTCCAAGTGCGGGGCCAATTTCGCCAAGGCCGCGGCCTACGTCGACATGTACGGCACCTGGGTCAAGGCCCGGCGGGACTTCGACGCGATTTCCCTGGGCAGCCAGGACGGCATGAACGCGGATCCGCTCGTGCTGGTCGAGGAGCACGGCTGGAAGCTCGCGTCGATGGCGAACCGGTATTTTTTGCCTGGAGACGGTCTCCCGGCATATTTGTACTGGCACCTGTACATTTACCCATGAATTTATAGGCGAACGCAGGAAGTCAGCGCGCTGGTTCAAGTTGCTGTGCAATTCGCTTCAGCTGGTGCTCCTGGTCTTCGTATGCACCGAGGTGGGCGCGCATCAGGCTTTTCCAGAGCCTTCCGTGGTTCGGAACGTAGAAGTGGAGCAGTTCGTGGACGATCGCGTAATCCCATACCCTTACTTCTTCTCCGCCGGATAACTCGTCCCCGGTCCCATCCCCCACACCTGGATCACGCACTCCTCGCCCTTCGCGCCGTCGTAGTGAACCTGCTTGGCGTGATGGATCACGTAGCTTCCCGCGCGCGCAGGAACCGTTGTCTCCGGATCGAACTTCTCCCCGGTCCCCACCCACCATGTGCCGGACACAACGACAAAGAAGCGGTCGTTCGGGTGGAAGTGCGGCCGGCTCATGTTGCCGGGCAACCATTTCAGTTGCATGACGTAGGGTCCGGGCTTCGTCGGGTCGCCATAGAGCACCGCGGACTCGTTGGTGCCGGCGGCGTTCCTCACCCACTTGATCTCGTTTGGCGCCACGACCTGGACGGCCGCCGGATCGATCGCGTGGGCCGAAGGCAGCACGGCAAAGGCCAAGGCCAGCGAGCAGAGTATTTTTTTCACTTATTTGCCGAGGGCCTGGGTAACGGCGCGCTTGGCCATGACGGTGATGAGGTGGGCGCGATACTCGGCCGATCCGTGGAGGTCGGAGTTGAGCGTGTCGGCTTTTACCGTATTCGCGGGCACGGCGTCCGGCTCGAATTTGCCGGTAAGCGCTTTCTCGATCGCCGGCACGCGGAAGACGCACGAGGCCGCGCCGGTGACGGCTACGCGCACCCCGGAATCGGTATCGGCCACGAAGACGCCGACCAGCGCGAAGCGCGAGGCCGGGTTCTTGAACTTGATGTAGCCCGCGCGCTTGACCGACGGGAAAGTCACCGACGTGATCAGTTCGCCGGTCTCGAGCGCCGTCTCGAACAACCCCTTGAAGAAATCGTCGCCTGCGATCTTGCGCTTGTTCGTCGTGATGGTCGCGCCAAGCCCGAGGACCGCGGCCGGATAGCACGCCGCCGGGTCGTTGTTGGCAAGCGACCCGCCGATGGTGCCCATATGGCGCACCTGGCGGTCGCCGATGCCGCCCGCGAGCCGTGCCAGTGCGGGAATCATCCTTTTCACGTCCGCGTTCGACTCGACCTCCGAGTGACGGGTCATTGCGCCGATGGTGATCGAGGAGCCCTCCACCTTGATGCCCGACAATTCCTTCACGCCACCCAGGTCAATGATGTCGGTCGGCGAGGACAGGCGCAGTTTCATCGCCTGGACGAGGCTCTGCCCGCCCGCGAGGATCTTGCCCTCACCGTGCTTGCCCGCGAGCGACAACGCATCGCCGAGGCTGGAAGGCTTGTGATAGCTGAATGCATGCATGGTGGTTCTCCTAGGCTGCTTTTTTCGGTGTGGCTTTCTGGATTGCGTTCCAGACGGTTTGCGGGCTTGCGGGCATGGCCACGTCGGTGATCCCGTACGGCTGGAGCGCATCGGTGATTGCGTTGATCAGGGCGGCAGGCGAGCCGATCGCGCCGGCCTCGCCGCACCCTTTGACCCCGAGAGGATTGTGCGTGCACGCCGTCTCGCGGGTGTCGATCTGGAAGTTTGGCAAGTCCACCGCGCGCGGCATGCTGTAGTCCATGAAGGAGCCGGTCACGAGCTGGCCGGTTTCGTCGTAGCGGCAGCCTTCGAGCAGCGCCTGGCCGATTCCCTGAGCAAGGCCGCCATGCACCTGGCCTTCGACGATCATCGGGTTGATGATTTTGCCGAAGTCGTCGACCGCGGTGAAGCGCTCGATCTTCGTGACGCCGGTGTCGGGGTCGATCTCGACCTCGCACACATAGCTGCCGGCCGGGAAAGTGAAGTTCGTCGGATCGTAGAAGGCGTTCTCGTTCAAACCCGGTTCCAGCTTGTCTAGCGGGTAGTTGTGCGGCACATACGCCGCGAACGCAACTTCGCCGATGGTCTTCTGCTTGTCCGTGCCCGCGACCTTGAAGATGCCGCGGTCGTATTCGATGTCGGTCTCGGCGGCTTCCAAGAGATGCGCGGCGATCTTCTTGCCCTTGGCAATGATCTTGTCGAGCGCCTTGTAGATGGCGGTCCCGCCGACCGCGATCGAGCGCGAACCGTAGGTGCCCATGCCGAACAGGACCTTCGACGTGTCGCCATGCACGATGTCGACGCTCTCCATCGGGATGCCGAGGCGGTCGGCAACGACCTGTGCGAACGTCGTCTCGTGGCCCTGGCCGTGCGAATGCGAACCGGTGAAAACGGTGCAACTGCCCGTCGGGTGCATGCGCACCTCGCCGGCTTCGAAGAGGCCCGCCCGCGCCCCAAGTGCACCGGCGATATTCGAGGGCGCAATGCCGCACGCTTCGATGTAAGCCGCGTAGCCCAGGCCACGCAGCTTGCCTTTGGCTTCCGACGCTTTGCGACGTGCCGGAAACCCGGCAACGTCCGCCATCTCTATCGCGGCGCTCATCGTCGCTTCGTAGTTGCCCGTGTCGTACATGAGCGCAACCGGCGTCTGGTAGGGGAAAGCCTTGATGAAGTTGCGGCGGCGGATCTCGACCGGGTCGAGCTTCATCTCGCGCGCAGCTTGCTCGACGATCCGCTCGACGACGTACGTCGCTTCGGGCCGCCCGGCACCGCGGTAGGCATCGACCGGCACGGTATTCGTGAAGACGGCCGTCACTTCGCAATGGATCGCCGGCGTCGTGTACTGGCCGGCAAGCAGCGTCGCGTAGAGGATCGTCGGCACGCACGAAGCGAAGGTCGACAGGTACGCGCCTACGTTCGCAGTGGTCTTGACGCGCAAGCCGAGGAACTTGCCGTCCTTGTCCATCGCCAGCTCGACGGTCGTGACATGGTCCCGGCCGTGCGCATCGGACATGAAGGATTCGCTGCGCTCGGCCGTCCATTTGACCGGGCGATTGATCTGCTTCGAAGCCCACGTGACCACGACGTCTTCGGCGTAGAGGTAGATCTTGGAGCCGAATCCGCCGCCGACGTCGGGCGCGACCACGCGCACCTTATGCTCCGGCAGGCCCAGTACGAAAGCCGTCATGAGCAGACGCTCGACGTGCGGGTTCTGGCTGGAGACATACAAGGTGTAGCTGTCGTCCGCGCGTGAATAGAGGCCATTCACCGCGCGCGGCTCGATCGCGTTCGGGATCAGCCGGTTGTTGACCAGGTCGAGCTTCGTGACATGCGCGGCCTTGGCGAAGGCCGCGTCGCACGCACCCTTGTCGCCAATCGCCCACACGTAACAGGTGTTGTCGGGCGCAACCTCGTGCAATTGGGGGGCGCCCTTGGCGCGCGCCTTGACCGCATCGACTACTGCGGGCAGCACCCCATAGTCGACTTCGACAAGCCCTGCGGCGTCCTGGGCCTGGTCGAGCGTCTCTGCAATGACCACTGCGACCTGGTCACCGACATGGCGCACCTTGCCTTGCGCAAGCGACGGGTGCACCGGCTCTTTCATCGGTTGCCCGTTCACATCGGTAATGAGCCAGCCGCAGGGCAGGCCGCCGACCTTGAGGTCTTCGCCGGTGAACACTGCGAGCACGCCGGGCGACTTCAGCGCCTTCGACTTGTCGACCGACTTGATCGTCGCATGCGCGTGAGGCGAGCGCACAAACGCTGCGTGAGTCTGTCCGGGCAACGTAACGTCATCCGTGTACTGCCCAGCGCCGGTGAGGAACCGGTAATCTTCCTTGCGCTCGATGCGCGCTCCAATCAGCGGTGCATTCATCGTACCTCCTCCGTTGTGGTCCCCCGGGAGAACTGTTTCCTGCTTCGATGCGACCTTCGTTGATGCGGCTTCTTACTTTGCGGCAGCCATCGCCTTCGCGCCCGCGGCGATCGACTTCACGATGTTGTGGTAGCCGGTGCAGCGGCAGAGATTCCCCTCCAGACCCTCGCGGATTTCGGCTTCGGAAAGGTCCGGGCGGCCCTTGGCGAGATCGATCGCGTTCATCACCATGCCCGGCGTGCAGAAACCGCACTGCAGCCCGTGGTTTTCCTTGAAGGCCGCCTGCATCGGGTGGAGCGTGCCGTCCGCCTCGGCGATGCCCTCGATCGTCACGATGTCGGCGCCCTGCGCCTGCATCGCGAGCATCGAGCAGGACTTCACGGCTTTGCCGTTCATGTGGACCGTACACGCGCCGCATTGCGCCGTATCGCAGCCGACGTGCGTGCCGGTGAGGCGCAGTTCCTCGCGGATATAAGTGACAAGCAGCGTGCGCTCCTCGACTTCGGCCGAAGCCGGCTTGCCATTGACGGTCATGGATACTTTGATGGACATGCGACCTCCTGTTCTTTCGAATCGGGGATGGGTTTATTAGATGCTACCGGGAAGAGCGGACGTAGCGATTGTGAGATACGGGCGGGCGTCCGGTGCTTGTTGCGACGATGCTACTGCACGCGCATCAGTGCTGCAACCCGGTGCTGCAACCCGGTGCTGCAACCCCGTGCTGCAACCCGCAAAGAATCCGGCAAACGGTCTGGCTTCAGCGGCGCTTTTGCCTACCTCGGCACTTCTTCGAGGGCAATGCCGGCAAGATCCATTTTCGATTAAAAATTTCTTGACGTAGCCGGACATATGTTGCGGCGCACGCAGATTCAGAAACTACGCGCCCTCGAGTGGCCGATAGCACCCCGGGCGGATACATCAATAATCGCGTCGATAATAACCGTTCGGGGCGTAGTCCCAGTGCCGTCGGCTCCAGCTGCTCTGCCCATCATGGTCATGTCGGTTATGAACACGCCGATCGTAGTAATGCTGTTCGTGGCGCCGATCAATGTATTGAGCCCGGTAGTCGGCCGGCCGCACCGAGCTTATCTGATGGGACCAAGCCCCAAGGTGAGGGTAGGCGCCCGGGTTGAATACCTGGCAGTTCCCGCCGAAGTTGATGTGTTCACAGACGACGAGTGGCGAACCATCGACCACCAGCGACATCGCACGGTCGTTATAGTCGTAGTCGCGAAAATCCGGGATCACTCCATCTACGCTCAGCGGCCGACCGCCGAACTGAGGCGTTTCGTAAAACGTGGCGGCTGCCATTGCTGAACTCGCAGCTGTTGCGGCAACAAAAACGGCTAGTCCAAGTGTTTTTTTCATAATGCGGGTCCTTTTGAATTAACCAGCGATCATTTGACGCCCATACCGGCCCTGACGTGAGAATGAACATGTTTCAAGGTATTTCTTCGCGTGAATTCCTGACGTCAGCCATTCGGTTCCAACACTGCCGGGGACCTAAGAGCCCCCTCACAAAAGATGCACGCAAGGCGCCCGCCAAAAGTGTGTAGTCGCACAGACGTGTTCCAAACCGACGCTCATCTTGTTGCGCTTACGCAAATCGAAATCGGAGGCAAATTCATGAGACAAGTACAGCGCTTTTTTATGAGCATCGCCATATTGCTGGCCGCACTCGGTTTGATTGACTCGGCGATCGCCGCAGCTAAGGCTCACCACCAAAACGGACAGCAACTTCTCGGCGAGCGAATAAAGAAAAATGGCAACCATGCGATTCACAAGAAGGGGCCCTATGCTGCTTCCGTAGAGGTAAAGGATGGAAAGGTGGCCGGCGTACGTGTCAAGCACGCGAAAAAAGGAGAGGTGCCGGTCAAGAAATACAAGTCCAGCAAAAAGATGGCAAATACGCACGGGCTTCAATACGCTTCCTTTGAACTGGCTCAATACCAGGATCTGGGAATGACGTTTATAGGCTATGCCTACGTCGATGAATATGGAGACGAGGTGATCTACTGGTTTCCATACGAGATGATCCTTGATGGAGACACGGGCGCAATCGAGTATGTGGCGTTGAGCTAGTCCGGGTTCTCAACTCTGCCTGAGATGAGCGCAGAGGAAGTGAAGGGCGCTCATCTCACGCAAAGAGTCGAAAGGCGGCTCACTCGCGCCCTCCAATGCTATGACTCCGCGCACCCGCGTTTGAGCCCGCCTTCGTAACGATTTGTTGCAATCGCTTGCGGTCACTCGGGCGGAATACGCCCACACTTTTCGGGTCGTCCCTACCCGTCGGAAGTGGAGAAGGACCGTGCATACGGCCATTAGGTTGATTCTCGGTATCGCCCTATGTGCAGTAAGCGCCTGGGCTGCGGCGGATCCGCCATCGCGGGCCGCGCGGCTCGCCTATATAGAGGGGGCTGTCAGTTTTTCGCCCGCCGGTGAAACCGATTGGGTACAGGCGACGCTAAATCGGCCGCTCACCACTGGGGACCGTGTTTGGTCAGATGCCGATTCGCGTGCGGAAGTGCAGGTTAGCGGCGCGGTCTTGCGTTTGGGCGCCAGCACCAGCGTAACCCTATCCAATCTCGACGACGGCATCGCGCAAGTGCAACTGGCCCAGGGTACGTTGAAAATCCGGGTGCGCCGGCTTAGGTCCGGTCAGGTCTTCGAAGTCGATACGCCGAATCTCGCGTTCACGCTGCGTGTACCAGGCGACTACCGCATCGAGGTGGATCCGATAGGGGATGCTACCGCCGTGATGGTCCAAAGTGGCCGGGGCGAGGTCTATGGCGACGGGGCATCGTACGCCGTCGATTCGGGCCAGGGCTATCGCTTCGCGGGAGCCGGCTTGCGCGACTTTCAGCCCATTTCAGTGCACCGTTGGGATGATTTGGATCGCTGGGCAAGAGACCGCGATCGACGCAGCGACCATTCGGAATCGGCGCGTTATGTTTCGAGCGATGTGGTTGGCTATGAGGACCTCGATAGAGGTGGCACCTGGCACACGGAGCCAACGTACGGCAACGTCTGGGTGCCGAATCGCGTCGCCGCCGACTGGACGCCGTACCACGAGGGGCATTGGGTGTGGGTCGATCCATGGGGCTATGCAGTGTCTCACTATGGCCGCTGGGCCAATCTCGCAGGCACATGGGGCTGGGTGCCCGGTCCGATTTCTGCGCATGCGATCTATGCACCCGCGCTGGTCGCCTTCCTCGGGGGTAGCGATTTTCTGAGGTCTCGTTCTCTCGGCTGGGGCGGCACTGTCGGCTGGTTTCCGCTTGCACCGCGTGATGTCTATCTGCCGTCGTACGCAGTCAGCTCTGGTTATTTCCATAGCATCAACCGCAGCAACACTGTGATCAACGCCACCACGATCACGAATCTCTACAACACCACAAGCGTAACTAAAATCGTCTATGCCAACCGGCAGGTGCCCGGCGCAGTTGTCGCCGTGCCGACGACCGCCTTCGTGCGCGCGCAGCCTGTAGCGCGGGCAGCAATGCCGGTGTCGAAGGACCTGATTGCCAATGCCCCGATCTCAGCAGTCGCCGCGGTGGTGCCAGTATCCCAAAGCGTGCGCGGCGCTGCCGGCCCCGGCATCAGACCGCCCATTGGCGAGCGAGCCATTGTTGCGCGGAGCACGCCGCCGACAGCGCCGCTCAGTTTGGCGGCGCGCAGGGATTTGAAACCCCGGGATTTGAAACCCCGGGATTTGAAACCAATTGCAACGGCGGTGGCACCCCAGGTCAGCGCGGTTACCCCCGCCCAAACAACGCCGCCGGCTGCGCTCCTGGCCCCGGCAGTACGGTTCAATGGTAGGAGCGGTAACTTGGCCAGACTTGGTCAGCGTGATCAATCGATGACACTCAAGGTGTCACCTCAAGTCCCGCGGCCTACGGTGGCTTCGCCGCCAATCGCGCCTTTGCCCTCATTCGTTCAGGCACCGCCCCAAGGGGCCACGCGCGGGCAGCGCGATCAGTTAACTACACCAACGTCACTGCAAAACGTGGGATCGCTGTCATCGCAGCCATTCGTGTCCTCGCAAGGTCGTCCATCCGGACCATTGGCTCAATTACCGCAGCAACCGCCCAGACCCGCGACACCGCCATTTTCGCCAGCGCCTATCCGGCCGGCCCGATCGCTCGCGCATTCTCCGTTGGCATCGCCGCCGTTCGTGTCACCTCATCCCCGTCCACCCGTACCGACCGCCCAAGCACCGCAATCACCGGCGAGGCCTGAGCGCAATCAATTTAAGTCACCACCGGTTCGGCTCCAGATCGCGCGCCCTCAGGCGGCTTCGCCGCCTTTAGCGTCATTTCACTCACGTTCGCCCGCTCCGACAGCGCAAGCACCGCAGCAACCTGCGAGATCCGTGACACCGCAACCTTCGCCTACGCCTATCCGGCCGCGCGTGCCGGTCGCACACCCTCCGTTCGCTTCGCAGCCGTTAGCCTCACCACAAGCGCGTCCGCCC
>JANXRZ010000082.1 GCA_025352885.1 Pseudomonadota bacterium
GATTTTCGCGTTCGCGATACCGGCCACGCCGTTCCTGCGGAATTGGCAAAACTCCTTTTTAACTCACCGGTGCATTCACATTCCGGCTTGGGCATAGGCCTTTATCAGGCGGCAAGACATGCAGAGGCGAATGGCTACCTACTGTCGCTTGCTTCAAATATGGATGGCGCGGTTTGTTTCTCGCTCACTTGCCCTTTAAAGGCGGCGTTAAAGACGCAATGAGCTAGACCAGGGTCAGCCGCTCCGGAACGCGGCAGGCGGCGAAGTGGAGAAAGCCTCTTCGCGTTTTTCAAGGAAGGACCCCTGCGCTCACCATCCGCCCGTACAAAAGCCCGGCCGAAATCCATATCATCAGGTCGTCGAATTCTCCCCCTGTCGCTCCTGACGCGGTAGGCGTGTGATAGACGAATGTGGAATTTCCATCAGCATTCGCGACCTCATCGGTATTCGCCGAACTGCTGGTAGCACCGTTTTTACCTTGTGAATAAACAATAGCGACCGTCGTCGTGCTGGTTGTCCCTATGAGATCGTTCCCAGAGCCGCAGGAAGTGCTGTTGAATCCGGAAGCCTGGGAGCTTTTGCATATCCTCAAGTCTGCGGGCAAGCACTGCACCCCGTTCGACTTCAAGTTTACCGAGGAGGAGAACGCCGGGATGGTTGCGCAGATGGAGCTTACCGGCGTATTGGACAACGCATACCTGATGCGGTTGTTGTAAGCATCGAGTGCGTATCCGGATGAATCGACTTGCGTGACCCCGAGCGCTCTTGCAGGCAGGTAGCCGTCGAGATAGTTTGTGCAGGTTCCTCCGCCGCTAGGCGATTCATCGCCGCTGCTTGACGAGGAAGCCGGGCAAGGTAACCGGCCGTTTGCGATTGCAAAGCCTAGAAGCTCCTCTCTGGCGGCCTCCAGCCTTTTCTGCGTTTCGGCAAAGTTTCGCTGTTCCATTTGCATCGCCAAAGGTGCGAGCAATCCGCCGATCAACAGGCCAACGATCACCAAGACAACGGCCATTTCAACTAGCGAAAACCCGTGAATATCGGGGCGCTTCAGTTGCACAGGACATTCGCCAAACCTGTGGTTTGCCGTTGAAACGGGCACACCGCAGGCCGGTCGTTGAAGATTGTGGATATAGTGTTTCGTTGAAATTCGCGGTCCCCAGCCGTACTCGTCTGGTCATTCTGGAGTTCGAAGTAGTCGCTGAGGTTGGAAGAGGGCTGGCTTTTTCCGCTCAACGGTCGCCCCGAAAGGATAAGAACCAGCCGCTTATTGTTGACATTGCCCGTTCCTGCCTCCGCATTGGTCAGAGTAAGACAGTTGGTGACATCGGCCGACGTACAGGTACCCGAAGGATTCGCAGTGACTGCAGGCGAAATTGCGTAATACGTGTAACGCTGCCACTTATTGTTAATAAACCATGCGAGGTCCGGATTTGAGACGGTACTTGTGTTGAGTAGAATCGAATCGGCGGGATGCCGGATGCTGACCGTTCCTGGACCGCTCGTGGGCTTGTTTGCCATAGTGATCTGAACATCGATTTGGCCGCCACCGCCGGCGATGATCGAACCGGTCGGGGCATTTACGGTATATCCGGACGCCGGCGTAGCCGTAACGTCACCAGATAGAGGCAGCGTCCGAAAGCCCATTGCAACGTTTGGAGCTGTCGCGGTCATTTTCAAAACCGGAGTGCCTGAGTAACTGAATGAGCAACTAATGAGTTGATCTGTCGCAGCGCAACTTCCTGCTGTGAAGGTGCCGCTGCCCGAAACCTGGGATACCGATGCGCTTGTCCACCGCGCGCTGCAAGTTGTGCCAGTGGTGACTTCACCTGATGCAATTGGAAGCAATCCCTCAAATACGCCGAAATTGCCGCACCAAGCGTTGGCAGTGGGGTCACCCCAAGCAGACGCATACGGGAAGAATTTGATGCCCCAGTTGCTGAATGAAACGTTCTGGTACCAGCCATCGGTGGAATTCGCCGTTCCATTGAGGATCGGGGCCACGAACCTTTGGATCCGATCTGCTACCGCCCCCTCAATTGCACTTAGAAGTTCCGACGATGTAATCATCACCGCCCGGTCGTTGCCCCAGCCATCGCTTCGCGACGTGGTAAACGATGAAAGGGTTGCATTCCCGCACTCGAGAAAATCCGCCGCGTTGAGCGTGGATGCGATCCTTCCGGCACTCTGGGCCCGCTTGGTGCATGGAGACGGCGCCGTACTGGTGCTTGAAAGCGAATTCAGGGCCGCTCCGGGCGCGATGATCAATGCAACCGCCGCGTTGGCGGTGCCATCGACAGTCAGCGAGCCAGTTGTGGAATAGTTAATTGGCGCAACCCTCACGCCCGTCCCCACGACGTACCAGAGCGCTTCGCCGGCTCCGTCCAGGGGTTTATCAATGCCGAGGGTCTTCCAAGGGAGGCGTCCGACGACGGGTAGCGTGCTGCAAGCGTTGGTCTTCATACCCTCGTTGGTAGTCCCTATACTATTCGCCGCTTCTGGGCATGGAAAACTGCCCGGTACGTTACTTGAGAGCGCTTGCTGAGCGAGATAACCAAGGAGGGCATCTTTTGCGAGTTTCAAAGCTTCGCCCGTTTGCCTCTGTGCCCTGAGCGTATTGCGGGAGGCCTGCGTAATGGCCCCGACCATTGCCCATGATGTCCCTAGTACAAGCACCAACATCATGATCATCAGTGAGGCGCCTCGTTCGGCTGCCAGTCGGCTCCGAGCGACACGCAAAAAGACCCGCGATAGGTCGCGATTCCCTCCCGTCATCGCGAAGGTCGTTTCACCGGCTGGCGATTGATCTTCACTTCGCCTCCGTTTAGGGAGTCGCGGACTTCGCCGGTGCCTCGATCGAAAGACTGCCCTATTTTCAGATCGACCCGTGTTTCGCTTTCGCCTATTTCAACGGAGACTTTCCCGGTCTCGGAGCCTTGGCGGCGTACTTTCAGCCCTTCGGGGTTGGAGCCATCGGGCACAGCCTGGCCATTCACCCACACAGTGGATTTTCCGCTGCCTCGAGATACGAATCCGTCGACCCGGGTAACCGGTGACTCAACTATTACCGCCGTAGGCCTGTCAGGAATTCGCGCCTTACGTCTCGCATCCAATGTGCTGCGCTGCTCTGGCGTAAGAAACAGGCGGCCAAGATCGTCAGCATATGCCGGGAAATGCATGCCGAGCGCCGCGGCCAATATGCAAGTGGCCGGGAACCTCACGCCTTCGCCCCTGCGTCGAGCACTGTAATGAGGTCGATCTCGCATTCCGCCCTTAAACGAGGGGTCAGCGTCGGCACTGCAGCCTGGGCCGCAGCCACTGAGCGCACAACTGTACATTTGCGTACTGATACATACGCGTTGCCTGCACCTCTCAAATCGTCGATGAAACCGAGTAAGTCGCCCTCATGGAGTAAGGCAAGCTCCAGTTTCATAGCACTAACATTAAATTCCACATTTCCAGGCTTGGCAGGTATCGAAGTCAGGAGCTTCTGCGGCTCTATCCGATAGCGCACGTCGAGCATTTCTCTGTTGATGCGGATTCTCTTGATCGCATCCGCCCAGTCGAGCCGTCGTTCCTTGCCGATAATATGCAGTTCGCGCAGGCGCCGGTAAACCTCAATGCGTTCCTTGACTTCCCTTTCTTCCTCGCTGATTCGGGCCAGCTTTTCTCTTGCCTGAACCCTGTCGCTTTTGACAGTCGCGAACCGGCGAGTATCGGCGGCCAACTGGCGGTTGACGCTCCAGATGAGAGCCGCACCCGCCGCAGACAGGATCAAAGCAAGAAGGAAGGGTAGCGCCAGCTTTTTGAAATCGGCGGCGGCGAAATTCATGGGCTCGCCCTTTTTAACACGGTGACAGTGAAACGGGGCGTATCCCCGCTTTCAGACGAGCCGATATCCCCTGAGAGCGTTCCTGCGGAAGTGGTATCGAAGGGCAGCACCGTGCGGACAACTTCGTACGATCGGTCCGACTGGAGAGCATCGGCAAAACTCTGCACTTGAGCAGTGATCGCACGGTAGTCCGATCGCTGTGTTGAATTCACATGGCCTGAGATTTCGAGGATTTGCACCAATGCGCTCGCGGCCTGAGCACCCGAGGCGCCTGGCGGCTTTCCGCCAGTAGCCGGAATCGGCTTCGAGGGATCAGTCGCCGCTTTCTCGTTTCCCGCCCCTGGGACGTCCATCCGCCAAGACAACTGGTCGAGTTCTATTTGAGGAAACTGCTCGAGCGCTCGGGAAATGTACGCAAAAGCGGGGCCTGGGACCGCTGAGCGATTTGCGATCGAGCGAAATTGATTGACAGTCGCTTTGAGGTTTTCAGTTGTTGTAAAAGTCACCGGAAATGTCGCTGTTACGCGCTGATACTCCTGCTCAATCGCCTTTGTCTCCTTCAACTGTGATTCCGATTGGGCGCGGACATCCATGATTTCCAGCCACTTGAACGCGGAGAACGCAAGGCACGCAGCCAAACCGGCCGCCCCGGCACCCGCTACGCCTCGCTGCAATTGCCAAATCAAAAAGCCTTTTCGGTCCTCGCTCCTCGCAAACTGGTCCTTTGGAGGGCGCTTTGCGACTAGATGAAGATAAAGGTGCTCCGCGCCTAGCGGTGTGCCCGTGGTTTTTAGTCCGACGATTCGGGCCGCTTCCACAAGATCGATGGCCCGGAAAGTCAGCCGCCCGTCGGAAGGCAGCGATTGCTGAAATACATCTTGCTGACCAGGGGGCGTGATCACGATCGCCGTTACCGGAGGGCCGTCGCGCGGAAGCACTCTTAAGCTGGACAAGTACTGGACGAGCCGCAGCGTTTCCGAACGCACCAGCGCCGCGTGACCATCGGCGCCCATTTCGGCGGTCCTCTCCAAACGCGCGAATCGAAGCTTGCCGTCTTCGAGGAAGCTTTGCCTTAATCCTGCGCTATCCATCGACACCACAAACATGCGGGCGCTTTTAGCGTTGAGCTTTGCAGCGAGCCGGGTGGCGAGCGCCGGGGCCACCAGTGGCACGGAGTACACGCCGGCGAGTTTGGCGCCAGCTTCGGACAGCGCATCGAGCCATGGCGAGAACTGTTGAGTATTGGTAAACGAAGCCAGGACCAGGCGCTCGTTTTTCCTTTCTCCCGCCACAGCGATTGCCCCCAGTGAAATGGAGGCAGCCAGGCGCGTGTCTCGATATCGTTGCGCAAGCCGTCGTTCGATTACCGCTTGGCGATCCCCACCTCGAAGCCAGGGAATGAGTTCGTCGTGAAAATCCTCCCCGGCGAGATCTGCAAGGATGTAATAAAGCGACTTCGCATTGAGCTTGGCGAAAGTGCGAAACTCGGACACGCCCTGCTCGTCATCCTCGAATTTCGCTTCGAGAATAAGCTTGCCGTTACTCCACCTGTAAAGTTGGTGGCCGTTGGTCGTGAAGTAGAGAAGGCGTCGGTCGGACACTTCTGCGCTCTAGAATTTCAACTTGCTGATGGTGTCATAGACAGGCCCGAGCACCGAAAGCATTACCCAGCCAAGCAGCGCGCCAAGTACCACTGTCAGCGCCGGTTCGATCATTGCCTGGATTTTGCCGATCGATTCCCTGACCTCCCGGTTATAAAAATAACTCACATTCAGGAGCGCCCTGTCCAGGCCGCCGGTGTTCTCGCCTATCTTGAGCATTCGTATGACGAGGGGCGGAAATAGCCCCGCATCCTGGAAGGCGGCGGTCATCCCTTTACCGTCGGCAATCTGGCGTCCTGCATTTCGCAACGCCTCTTCCAAGGGCCGGTTGCCAAGGATTTCTTCGGCGCTGCGGATTGCGTCCAGCACCGTAATGCCTGCTGCATACATCATTGCAAAGCTCGACGTAAACCTCGACAGGATGATCTTGCGAAGTACCGGACCTATTACGGGAATCCGGAGCTTGTAGCGGTCGAGCGCGAACTCGAATGCTGGATTGTTGCGGGACGCATAGCGCAGCGCAAAGAAAATAGCGGGCGGAGTTGCAAGAATGAGCCACCAGTAATTCACGCAAAAATTGGAAACGTGAATAAGTATGATCGTCTGGAGCGGCAGTTCCTTACCCATATTCCTGATGAACGCGGTCATTTGCGGAACCAGGTAGATCATCAGGAAAAAGGTCACCAGGAGCACTATGCTTCCGACAAATAACGGGTACATCAGCATCTTTTTTGTCTGGGCAGACAACTCGTCTTCCCACTTTATCGTCTCAGTAAGGCTCCTCAGCACCTCCGGTAGTTTTCCGGTCTGCTCCCCTGACCTAACGAGCGAGGTAAACACGCGGCCGAACACTTCAGGATAATCCGCGAGCGCCTGGGACAGGTTTCGCCCCCCCTGGATCGATTCGACGAGCCCACCGACCACCTCCTTGAACCGCGGATTCTCGATGCTGTCCCGCAGATCGACTAGTCCCTCGACGATCGGAACGCCTGCACTCGTAAGCTGTTCGAGATGGAAGCAAAAATTAATCAGGTCTTGGCGAGTGATCTTGCCTCCGCCCACCAGCCGGCTCGTCTGCCTTGTCGGGGCACCGGTTACAAGGTCGAGGCCCATGCGCGCAAGGCGCTGCTCAAGATCGAACAGGTTCGCCGCGTCGACGCGTCCGAGGACGGATTTCCCGATCGAATCGATTGCCTTGTAGGTATACAGAGGCATGCTCGGTCAGTCGCCCTGCATGAGCGCGGCCGCCCGGCGGCTCAGGCCATCCGATCGGTGAGGTCGACTACGCGCGACAACTCGTCAACGCTCGTAATGCCGGCACGGACGAGGCGTAAGCCGTCTTCCGCGAGCGTTCGAAATCCTTTGGCGAGCGCTGCGGCCAATATCTCACGAGTGGTCGCGCGCTGTGCGATCAGCTCATCGATGCCACCGTCAAGTTTCAGGATTTCCAATATGCCTTGCCGGCCCTTGTAACCCTGATAGTCACATTGCTCACATCCCACAGACCTGTATAACGGCGCCGAATCGGTCGGCTCGAGTGCGAGAAGCCGGCGTTCCTTGGTATCTGGCTCATAAGACTGGCGGCATGTGCGGCACAGTTTCCTCACCAGACGTTGAGCGATGATGCCAATAATATTACCGGCCATGATGTCTGGAACGATGCCGATGTCGAGCAGTCGCGGGATGGCGCCCACGGCCGAGTTGGTATGCAGGGTTGAATAAACCTGATGGCCCGTCATGGAAGCCCGGAAAGCCATTTCCGCGGTATCTTCGTCGCGGATTTCGCCAACGAGGATCGCATCCGGATCCTGGCGCATCAATGCCCGGATCCCGTTCGCAAAGTCGAGTTTCGCGGCGTCCGCAACAGATGTTTGGCGAATCAATGTCATCGGATACTCGACGGGATCTTCGAGCGTCATAATGTTGATGGCGTCGGAATTGATGTGATTCAGGATCGAGTAGAGCGTAGTAGTTTTGCCGCTCCCTGTCGGCCCGGTCACGAGGATGATGCCTTCTGGCCTGGCAATCATTCGCTTGAGCAACCCCAACTGGATTTCGTCGAGGCCGAGCTTGTCGAGCGGGACGATCCCCTTCTGCCGGTCGAGAATCCTGAGAACAACGTTCTCACCGTGCGTTGTTGGAAGACTGGACACCCGGAAATCGACGACGCGACCGGACATCGTTGCCGATATACGGCCGTCTTGCGGCGCACGTGTCTCGGCGATATTCATTTTCGACATGACTTTTAGCCGCACTGCCATGGCCGGCCAATAGGTCTTGTGGAGCGACCTGATCTGCCGCAAGACGCCGTCGATCCGATACCTGATCCTCAGGAAGTTCTGCTCCGGTTCGAAGTGGATGTCGGAGGCCGCTCGTTCGACCGCATCGGCAAGCAGCGCTGAAATCAGCCGCACTACGGGTTGGCTGTACTCATCGCCCTCGGTGATTGTCGCATAGTCGACTTCACCGGTTTCGATCTCTCGAAGTATTCCGTCGATCGAGAACTCGTGGCCGTAGTACTGCTCGATTGCGCGATCGACCTCAGAATCGCCTGCCAGCCTTAGTTCGATCTCGAACTCGCCCTTTAAGTGGGCTCGCAGCTGGTCGATTGCAACGATGTTGTTGGTGTCGGAGAGAGCGACGATGAATTTCTTCGACTTACGGTCGAGCGCAACGGGGAAGACCCGATACCTGCGCGCCATGTCCCGGGGGACCATCTTTAGTGCTGCGGGGTCAACGATGATGTGGGCAAGATCGACCGGTTGGAGGCCGAGTTTTTCGGAAAGCGCGTCTCGCAGAGTCGCTTCGGAGACGAAGCCAAGCTGGACGAGCAACCGCCCGACCGGCAGGTGCGATTTCATCTGCTCAAGCAGAGCAATGCGCAACTGGTCTTCGGTTAGGATCCCCTGATCTATCAGGATCTGCCCGATATGCCTTTTAGCTTGTGGATTCGTGGGCGAATTCATACGACGGACATGATACCCCGACGCCTTGTGGGAACCGACGTCATACTATGCAAAGTTCGCCCGCTGCAATGCCCTTACTTCGTCAACTCCTGAACCCGATTGCGGGCAAGAGCCTGGTCGAAGCTGCTGGAGCGTTGCTGTGAAAGGGACAAGGCGCGACGGTAGTACTCGAGGGCCAATTTTGGCTGTCTGACCTGATCCAGACTTACTGCAAGGTTGTAAGCAAAGTCCGGATTTTCGGGATCGCCTGAGAAGGCTTTGAAATACGCTTGCTGCGCTTCCGGCCACCGCCGTTGCTGGGCGTACTGGTTTCCAAGCGTGAAGTGCAAAACTTGCGCTTCAGGGTCGGTCGCAAGCAGTGTTTTTACCCTCGACTCGGCTTGTGACGTGTCCGTGAACATCCCATGAAGCGATAGAAGTCCCGACTGTGCATAGGGGTCGCGCGGGTTCACTTGCAAAACGCTCCTGTAATAGAGCTCGGCCTGGTCCAGGCGATTCGCCCGGATCTCAACCGCGGCCATCCCGAGCAGTGCATCACGATTGGTTGGATCTTCTTTCAGCATGTCCTGGTAACCGGAGCGCGCAGCGCCAAGGTCCCCCCGATTGTAGGCACTCCAAGCGCTTTCAATCTTCGGGTTGATCGCTGGGCCGGCTCGATTGACGCTCACTTGAGAGGGATCGGGCGCAGCCCTCGCTTGTGGCTCCACCCTTTGGCGTTGGTTCGTCGGCGTTCCCGAATTTCGCCCTTTCGCTTCAGGCGGTGCGACAGCCTTGGCGCCGGCAGTCGTCGGCCCGACATTTTCGGTTACACCAGGAGTGGCACCTGATTGCGCAGTCGGCGGAGTGGAGGTTGGCACGCTCGGCTGAACGGGCGCGGCGGTTTGTGCGGGTAATCCCGGGACGAGTTGGGGCCCCGGCAGCAGTGCTCCAGTTTGGGCAGGAGCTGCGCTGGTCGCAGCCTGCGCGATCGGCTCAAGCTTTTTTTCGTCCGGCGGCGCTTTCGCACTCGTGTTTACAAGCGGCGGCGGCGGCCGCAGCTGATACCAAAAATAAACGATGGTTCCCACAGTAAACAGGCCGAGCACGGCCATCGTTATATAGAAGGGCAATTTCGGGTTGGGCTCTCGAAACTTCGCTTCGAATACTTGCCTTGCCGCGGCTCGTTGCGAAGATTGCGGGTCGTTGACGCCGGAATCGCTGTTCACTGGTTCACGCCGTCTTGGAGAGGCTGGTCCGCCTGCTACCGGTTCCCGCTGGCTGGGGTCTGCTTGAGATGGCCGCACCGATGGAGCCGTGGAGAATGCATCGGGTACTGGATTGTCGCTGCTTTCGGACCGACTCCCAGGGATGTCTTCCGAATGCATTTCCAGGGGACGAGAAATGTCAGGCAGTTCGTTGCGCGTTCGCACTTGGAGCACCGTGTCATCGGCACCTGTTCCCTCGGAGAACCGCTCCCGCCTTAGGGCATCGTCCTTGGCCTTCTCGGCTTTCTTTAACGCGTCTAGCAAGAGACTCATGTGATCACTGTGCCGGCTGCTCGCCGTAAGCCTCGGCTTTACCCGGATTGACGCGGTTGAGATAGCCTGCGTCGGGCAATAGGTTTCGCAGTTGGCGATAATCTCCGTCAATGCTGGCATCCCGGATCACTGTGGGACGCAGAAAAATCACGAGCTCGGTCTTGGCTACTGCATCCTTCCGCTGACGAAACAAGTCGCCGAATGTCGGGATTCGATTGACGCCGGGTATGCCGTCCTCTGTGTTACTCACCTGATCCTGGATGAGTCCTCCCATCACCGCGACCTGACCGCTTTGCACTCTCAGGATGGAATCCATTTCGCGCGTTTGGATAACAGGAACGAGGCTTGCTACGCCAGCCGCGGTCAACGAAGGATTCGGGTCTGCAACGTCGCCAATCTTGCGCGAGATAGTCGGCCGCAGGTTAAGGACCACGCTATCGGAATCGCTGATTTGGGGGATGACTGTCATCACGAACCCAACCGGCACGGAGTTTAGCGTGGAGGTGAAGGTTGTAAGTGTGGTCGTCTGGTTTACGGTCGTGTCGGCTTTGATCGTAAAGAAGACGAGATTGTCGACGACTTTCAAAACGGCGGACTGATTGTTGAGAACGCTGATCTTCGGGCTGGAAAGCACTTTCACGTCCCCGAATGACTCAAGCAGTTTGAGAGCGACCGAGAAATTCTGGTTGGCCGAGGCATAGCCGACAACAAATGCGTTGGTGTTGATTCCGGCCGGCGTCGCTCCGCTGCTTTGCTGGAATTGGAAGCCGGCTGAGCCAATGCGCAGCTTGGACCAGTCGATGCCGCGCTGATATTGGTTATTGAGCTGGACCTCCGCGATGGTCGCCTCGATCAGCACCTGGCGCTTCACGTTTGTCATCACCTGATCGAGGAATTCCTGGATTTTCTCGTGCTGCCTCGAGGTTGCCCTGATCGAGAGAATGCCGGCTTCCGGGTTCGATATCACGGAGGCGGCTTCCCTGAATTCCATCATCTGCGAGTTGGCGGTTTGCCCGGTGGTCGATTGACCGGTGCTCGCTACGCTGGGTGGAGCCGCACTTCCTGAGGCCGGCGTCAGTCCACTTTGCGTTGGAGTGGCAGGCGCAGATACAGGCGCTGGCTGAGCTCCGGGGATGAGCTTGTCGCTTTCACGCAGCAAATCCCTAACGTTTGCAACCAGTGTGTCCCAAAAACGATTGTTCGAAATGTTATTGACCGTCGATATGGAGTTGTTGCTGATGGTTCCTACGCCTCCCGATCCTCCGGAAGAGGCACTTGTGGCTACCTGGCTCGATACACCGAGTTGGCTGGTCGAAATACGGCTCATGTTCAGATAGTCGACGTGATAGTTCCTTAAGAAGGGCGTATCGCGCATGACAATCAAGTTCGTTCCGTCCACTTCGTATCTCATGTCCACTTGCCTGGCGATTCGAGTGAGCAACTGCGGCAAGGTCTGGTCTATTGCGTTCAGCGTCACATTTCCCGTCACGCTGGGGTGCACATCAACGTTCAACTTGGCATCGCGAGCCAGTGCAAACAAAAGTTCCTGTACTCGAACATTGCTGACCACGACGCTATATGTCTCGGGGCGTGCGGAGGGTTTTGGCTTTGGCAGGACGGGCGCCATCCGTACTGGAGGTGGAATATTCGTTTCGGTCCGCTGTGCATCAGAACTCTGCAGATGGGCGTCGGGAAGCTTTACCGGCGCAAGGCCGCCACAGCCGTTCAAGAAGAAGGCGAGGAGGGCTCCCGTGACGAAGCGTGTGTGCGCCATGGCGCCAAGGCCTAAAAGATAATACCTCAGCATAACATAGTCATAACATTAAGTACCGTCGCTAACCGATTGGCTAATGAGCCATTTTCAGGACTATAGCGAGTCGCGCAACTCGGCAAAACTCCGAAGTTCGGTCCGGAAAGCTTGTTTGTATTTTTGGGGTAGGGCGTCTGCCGCCTTTGCCGCCGCAGTGCGGTCTGGATATCCGCCGAACGTAACCCTGATTCGATAGCGCCCGTCGGTCCCTTGAGGCAATACGAGAAGTTCATCCACCGCTACAAGTTCTTTGGCGCGCAAAAGGAACCGCTCCACCCTTCCCGGATCGCTATTGTCGGTTGCAAACAACTCGATGCTGTAGCTTTCGTCAGGCTCGCGAGCCAGGCGTTCTTTTGTCGCCTCGATTCGTGCTTTAAGCAACCGATTCGGCCCAGTTTGGTAGGCCGAAATGCGACTTGAGGCTTCCACGCCTAGGCGCGAGATCGTGCCCTTTCCTTCCTGCACTGCCGGGTTCGTCACTGACTGCTTTTGTCCTGCTTCCGGGGCATCCACAATTTGCTTCAGCTTCACATCGGGACCAGTAGCGCCTGAAATCTTCGATTGCGCAAGGGGTTCACCGGAGATCGGCTTTGGCGGCGGAAGCGACTGGCTCATTGCCTGTTTGTCGTCGGGGGGAAGCATCCGCGGGACGCCGAAGCCGATAGCTAGGCCGGCCACCAAAGCCCAGGCGGCGTAGACCGAGGGGTTCCGACGTTTTTCCGCGAGCAAGCGACCGAAATCCGAGTCCCTTATTGCGGTCCTTGCCTCGCGCTTCGTGACGAGATACTTGTTGTCAGTAAACGCAGCCAGAAGCGATTTATCCGCAAGTATGTTCACGCGCCGGGTAAGTCCGCTAGCTGCTTTTGCGATCATCGTTACTGCGCTGGCACTGAATAAATCGGGGCCGCGGTACCCGGCAGCCCTGATTCGAAATGACAGGTATTTGCCAACTTCGGCTTCAGACAAGGGCCGCATCTTGAAGCTGTGAGTTATCCGGTCTTTCAATTGGCGCATCGAAGATTTCGCCAGGACCTCGTCAAGCTCCGGTTGCCCGAATAGGACGATCTGAAGCAATTTATGGCGGCTGGACTCGATGTTGGAAAGAAGCCTGACTTGCTCCAGCGTCTCCTCCGGCATGGCATGCGCCTCGTCGATCAAGACGACGACCCTCCCACCTTCGGCAAATGACTCGATCAAGCGATCTTCAAGTTCACGCAGAGCAATCGTGGGGCGGTCTTCGGACAACTGGACATGAAGATCGTCCGCAACCGCTCGCAGAATTTCTTCCTTGGCAAGCGAGGGATTCGCCAAATAGACGATTTCGACATGCTCTGGGAGTCTTTCCATAAGTACCCGGCAGAGCATAGTTTTCCCGCTGCCTACCTCGCCGGACACCTTCACGATCCCTTCATCATGGAGGATCGCGTACAGCAGTGCTTCTAGAGTGGCTCCCCTATCGGCACCTTCAAAAAAGAAATCCGCGTGCGGCGTGATGCGGAACGGCGCCTCGTCCATGCCAAAATGTTCTAAGTAAAGCAAAGCGGCACCATAGTCAGTGGTTTTGCATCATTTCTCATCGGCGTCCATGCGGCTGTACAACGTAGTCCGGTTCACGCCAAGAATTTTGGCAGCTTGGGTTACGTTGCCTTTCGCGATGCGCAATGCAGCTTCTATGTACCCTCTTTCCCAGGCGGTCAACATGTCATCGAGATTGAACTGTTTTGCGCGCTCGAGGTGGAGAGTCGCCTGTTCAACCACGCTTTGCCCTTCGAGCGCCAAACCGTATTGCACTGTGGGAGTGTCGGCATCCTGCCCAAGATCAAGCTCCATCTCCAATTCCGCAACCGAGAGGCGCTGACCGGCGTGCTTGGTCGTAAGCCGGATCACGATATTGCGCAGTTCACGCACATTGCCCGGGAAGGGGTAGTCAAGCCAACGAGCGCGCGCCCCCGCATCGAGTTCAAACGGTTGCACTTGCGATTGCTGGGCGTAAAAAAGGCGAAAATGGTCGAGGAGCAGGTGTCTGTCCGTGTCCATTTCCCGCAAGGCCGGCACGCGCAAAGTGAAGACTGATAGCCGGTGATACAGATCGGCACGGAAAGCTCCTTTGCGAATTTCCTGCCGCAGGTCTCGATTGGTCGCCGTGATGATCCGGGCGCGCGAATGACGCAGGTGCGTCTCGCCTACCCGCTGGAATTCGCCGTTTTCGAGTACCCGAAGAAGTTTGGCCTGGAGTTCGAGGGGCAGTTCGCCGATCTCGTCGAGAAATAAGGTGCCGTCCTGGGCGTCCTCGAAATAGCCCGACTTGTTTGTCGCCGCTCCAGTAAAGGCACCTTTTACGTAGCCAAACAGCGACGGTTCTACCAAGGTAGGGGCAATCGCGGCGCAATTCAGGGCGAAATAGGGTCGCGTCTGGCGGCAGGAGGGGTGATGCAGGCTCCGCGCCACCAGTTCTTTTCCGCTTCCGGACTCGCCTTCGATCAGCACCGGAAAAGGCGAATCGGCGTATTGCGAAATCTGGCTTTTGAGATGTTGTATCGCGTGACTTTTGCCGACGAGCCCCTCCGCCGCTATGCCTTCCCCCTGCACTTCCGCTGCCTGGATGGCCAAAGCTTTTTGCAAAGCCCTTTGAAGCGCGGGGGGATCGCATGGTTTAGCGATGAATTCCGTAGCTCCGAGCGCCCTTGCATGCCTCGCGTGAACGGCATCGTTCTGCCCTGAAAGCACAAAAATCTTCATACGGGGAGAGTGCGCCAGCAGATCTGCAATCAGGGCGAACCCTTCATCGGGAGCATGGGGCCGCGGGGGTAGGCCAAGATCCACAAGGGCAAGTTGAGGCGCGAAAGGCAGCTGGCGCACGAGTTGAACCGCATGGTGACGGGAATCGCATGCGTGTACTTGGAAATCAGGGGCGAGTGCAAAAGTAAGCGTGTCCGTGATCAGATGATCGTCATCGACGATCAAGAGCACTGGCTTGCCGTTAGGCGATGGTTGATGAGTCTGTGACATCGATGCAGCGCATGAAGGCTCGTTCCAAGGTCTGTTCTTTATACCGGTAACAGAATTCCCCGGGGGGGCCATTAAAGCGAATAGTGCCCCGATCAAGTATGGCGATTGATGAGCACAACTCCTCCATGTCCGAAAGTACGTGCGAGGTGAATAAAAGTGTACGTCCCTCTCGAGTCAACCTCGCGAGGACCGACTTAACTGCCACCCGGCTAGCCGGATCGAGCCCGCTCATCGGCTCGTCCAACAGGTAAAACTCGCGTTGGGAGAGAAAGCACCCTGCGAGTCCAAGTTTCTGCGTCATGCCTTTTGAAAGCTGTCCCACGGGGAGCGCAAGTGATGATCGGTCTAGACGCAGATCATCGAACATCGTTTCAATTTGGGCGGGCGTGGCCCGGGCTCCGGAAAGGGCAGAGGCCATTTCAACGAATTCGCGGCATGTAAGGTAATAGGGCGGTATGAATTGCTCGGGAACAAACGCAAGTCGCTCACGCGCCGCAGTCAATGTGTGCGACACACCATGGATCCTGATGCTTCCGCTGTCCACGGAGCAGAAGTCGAGCAAGCACTTTATAAGCGTCGTTTTACCGGCGCCGTTCAATCCTACGAGCCCGATTGCGGCACCGGTCGGGACTTCAAGATTGATTCCAGCGAGAACTGTCGTGGCACCGTAAGACTTTTTTACTCCCGACGCTTCTAAAGCCATCTTGGATTGGGTATTTGATGGCATGCCCTCTAATATATGGGAAACCGTTCCCTTGCGCAGCGCCTTGCAACGTCCCTCATGAGGAAGGCGCTTTTCCCGCGGTCTAGTAAAATCAGCGGTTTTGCATTGTGCGGATGGTCAATTGGTGGAAGCCGACATAGTCCAGATCGAATCGCTGACGTTTGCTTACGATGCGCGCCCTATCCTCAGGGGCATCGATCTTAAGATCCGTCGCGGCCAGGTCGTAGCTATCATGGGGGGGTCAGGGTGCGGCAAAACCACATTGTTGCGAATCATTGGAGGCGCGCTTTCGCCAACCACCGGCTCGGTGAAGGTGCTGGGCAAGAGTATGGGTGGGTTGACGCGAGCCGAACTGTATTCGCAGCGTCGTCGGATGGGTATGCTGTTCCAGTTCGGCGCCCTATTTACTGATATGTCGGTTTTCGACAACGTAGCTTTCCAAATGCGAGAGCACACAAACCTCCCGGAGGAACTCGTCCGCGACCTCGTGCTAATGAAACTGGACTCGGTTGGTCTGAGGGGAGCGGCGCGCCTGATGCCGTCCGAACTTTCAGGAGGCATGGCGAGGCGAGTTGCGTTGGCACGGGCAGTGGCGCTTGACCCAACTCTTATCATGTACGACGAGCCGTTCGCCGGTTTGGACCCAATTTCGTTGGGCGTTATCGCCCGCTTGATCAGGCAATTGAATGATTCGCTTGGGGCGACTTCGATAATCGTCACACACGATGTGCAGGAGTCCTTGCATATCGTCGATTATGTTTATTTCGTTTCGGAAGGCCGGGTGGTCGCTGAGGGCACGCCCAGCGAGGTCCGCCACTCCGAAGAGCCGTTTGTTCGCCAGTTTGTCAATGGCGAAGCCGATGGTCCGGTGGCCTTCCACTATTCTGCGCCTGACTATCGAAGCCACCTAGATGGGGCGCTTAACGCGTGATGGGAAACGTTACTCAACTCTTGCGAGGGCTCGGTCGCGGCGTGACGGACAAGATCTGGAGGCTTGGTTTTGCCGCGCGATTCTTCGTGTACCTGCTCGCACATTCCGGGACTTCATTTCGCCGGTTCGGTCTCGTGGTCAGGGAAGTTTATTTCACCGGGGTGCTCTCTCTAATCATCATCCTGGTTTCCGGATTGTTTGTCGGGATGGTATTGGGCCTGCAGGGTTACGACACTTTGCAGCGCTATGGTTCGTCGGAAGCACTTGGAGTGCTGGTGGCCCTTTCGCTTGTTCGCGAGCTTGGTCCAGTCGTGGCCGGGCTGCTCTTTGCGAGCAGAGCAGGAAGCGCGATTACAGCCGAAATCGGCCTGATGAAAGCAACGGAACAGATCTCTGCAATGGAAATGATGGCAGTAGACCCAATTGCCCGGGTAGTTGCCCCTAGGTTTTGGGCCGGCGTGATCTCGATGCCGCTATTGGCAGCGTTATTTTCCGCGGCCGGCATATTTGGCGGCTATCTGGTCGGGGTGCGTCTGATTGGAGTTGACGAAGGCGCATTTTGGTCCCAGATGCAAGCAGCCGTAGACGTGCGTCAGGACATACTGAATGGGGTGATAAAAAGCCTTGTTTTTGGGGTCGCCGTGACGTGGATAGCTGTATTCGAAGGCTACGATGCGCCGCCTACGGCGGAAGGCGTGTCAAGAGCTACAACCCGGACGGTGGTGACTTCTTCGCTGGCAATCCTGGCCTTGGATTTTGTGCTTACCGCGCTTATGTTCACTGGAGGCAACGGAAAATGAACCGTTCCACGCTTGATCTTTGGGTCGGCCTGTTCGTCGCACTTGGGCTTGCCGCCTTGCTTTTTTTGGCGCTAAAAGTGGGAAACCTCGCCTCCATATCTACTTCCGAGGTGTATCAGGTGCAGGCGAAGTTTGCTAACATTGGAGGGTTGAAGGTCCGGGCGCCCGTAAAGAGCGCCGGCGTCGTGGTGGGTCGGGTGGTTGAAGTCCAATTTGACAATGAGACGTACGAGGCGGTCGTCAGCATGAACGTAGATGGACGATTCAAGTTTCCTCGCGATACGTCCGCAAAGATCTTGACCTCAGGATTGCTCGGGGAGCAATACGTCGGCTTGGAAGCCGGCGGTGATTCGGCGATGCTAAAGAGCGGCGACAAGGTAAAGCTTACCCAATCGGCAGTGGTGCTGGAAAACCTGATCAGCCAATTCATGTTCAGCAAAGCGCAAGAAAGCCCGAAAGACGGCAAGGAAACCAAGTGATGCGTTCAAGACTGACAATCCCGCAGAAAGGCAGGCTCTTGCTTGCCTTGAGTTCGTTCGTCATGGCGACGGGGTGTGCGACCACGGGCGGTGATTCACGAGACCCGTTCGAAGGCTTCAACAGGTCGATGTACGGATTCAACCAGACGGTCGACCAGGCGGTCTTGAAGCCGGTCGCACAAGCTTACAAAGACGGGCTGCCAGAAATTGTCCAGACAGGGGTCCGCAATTTCTTTTCGAATCTTGCCGACGTATTCATTTCCGTCAACAACTTGCTTCAGGGCAAGGTAATCGAGGCGGCTAATGACGGGATGCGATTCGCAATCAACACGACAATCGGTGGCTTCGGAGTGCTCGATTGGGCATCGGAAATGGGACTAGAAAAGCACAACGAGGATTTTGGCCAGACTTTCGGCAGGTGGGGGGTCGGCGATGGTCCTTACATCGTTTGGCCATTGATCGGCTCCAGCACCGCTCGCGATTCAGTCGGCGAAGTCCTCGACATTCATTTCGACCCTGTAAGCAATCACAAGCCAATCGCGGCTCGAAACGTGATGTACGGCACTCGTGTCGTGGGTAAACGGGCCGATCTGCTCGATGCCAGCCGGATTCTCGAAGAGGCGGCGCTGGACAAATATGTCTTCGAGCGGGATGCGTACCTGCAACGGCGGCGCAATTTGATTTATGACGGTAACCCGCCGCGCGATTCGGCGCGCTTGCAGCCCGCGCCAAGGGCAGACGTTGCGGCTGAAGGTGGCGAACAAGCCCCTGCAAGGCAGGGCGCTGTTGTTTCGTTAGCGGCCAAAGAAGGAGAGCAGCAGCGTGTCGAAAGCCAGTAGCAGGTTCCTGGCGATAGGATTCGTCTGGCTGTTCCTCGTAAGTCACTCCGCAGCGCAGGACCAAGGCCCCGATACCTTGGTCAAGAATGTAACGCTTGAAGTACTCGACCTGATCGCCAAA
Organism: Pseudomonadota bacterium; assembly: GCA_025352885.1. Lineage (GTDB taxonomy): Bacteria > Pseudomonadota > Gammaproteobacteria > Burkholderiales > SG8-39 > SZAS-79. The sequence goes on from JANXRZ010000082.1 coordinate 18,627, forward strand.
GACAAGGACCTTCAGTCGGGGAACCAGAAGAAAGTCGTGGCTTTGGTTGAGGCGAAAGTTCTTCCTCACTTTAATTTCTCGGCAATGACCCGACTCGCTGTTGCGACAAACTGGGAAAAGCTGACGACCGACCAAAAGAAGCAGCTTACCGATGAATTCAAGACGCTTCTGGTTCGCACTTATTCAAGTGCGTTGTCCGCTTATAGGGACCAGAAATTCGACTTTCGTCCGTTGCGCGCAAAGCCAACCGACACGGACGTGACGGTCCAGGTGAGGATTTCGCAGGGCGGTCGCGAACCGGTTACGCTGGAATACGATATGGAAAAAACGCCGAATGGCTGGAAGGTGTATGACGTTCGCGTAGCTGGCGTGAGTCTCGTTGCCAACTACCGGACCGAATTTGCGAACGAGATCAGAGCCAACGGCGCAGATGGTTTGATCAAGGGCCTAGTGGCCAAAAATCACGGGCAGGCGGCGAGGGCAGAGCGGAAATGATAAGCCGCGAGGGCGATCGGATGGTCGTGTCGGGCCCGGTTACACTCGCGAACGTTACCAACATTCTCCAAAGTGGTCTCACGCATATCCGCCAGGGAGCCACAAAGCTTGACCTTGGAGGTGTGTCAGACCTCGACTCTTCACTTCTTGCCGCCATTCTTTCTTGGCAGAGAGCGGCGCGCGAAGGAAAAATGCCGTTCGAGGTTGCTAACGTCCCAAAGGATCTCGAAACGCTGGCACGCCTCTATGGTGTGGACAAGTTATTGTCAGTGTCCAGCGGTAGTTAATTCGCTGCCTCAGGCCGCACAGCGACGGCGTTGAGACTTCTCCATGCCTTCGGCAATCAGAATCGAAGCGGTCAGCAAGAACTATGGTGCGCTCAGGGCTCTTGACGCTGTAAGCCTTCGCATCGAAACGGGTGAGATCTTCGGCTTGCTCGGGCCAAACGGCGCAGGAAAGACAACTCTCATAAGCGTAATCGCCGGCCTTGCCAGGGCGGATGCGGGCTTCGTGCAGGTGATGGGTGCGGACGTTGTCGCTGATTATCGGACCGCCCGAAGGATGCTCGGCGTAGTCCCGCAAGAGCTTGTCTTCGACCCCTTCTTTACAGTGCTCGAAACGCTCCAGTTCCAGTCAGGCTACTTCGGGATTCGCAATAATCGCCAATGGATCGAAGAGATCCTGCACAACCTCGACCTCATGTCTAAACGTGACTCGAATATGAGGTCGCTGTCGGGCGGCATGAAGCGAAGGGTTCTCGTCGCCCAAGCGTTGGTCCATAAGCCACCTGTAATCGTGCTGGATGAGCCAACCGCCGGCGTCGATGTCGAACTCAGGCAGAGCCTATGGGCTTTCGTCCGCCGGCTAAACGCGGACGGACACACGATAGTGCTGACTACCCATTATCTTGAGGAAGCCGAGCTGCTTTGCTCACGCATCGGCATGTTGAAGGCAGGCAGGATCGTTGCACTGGATTCAACGAAGAATCTTCTCGAAACTTTTCCCGGGCTTTATCTCAAGCTTCGCCTCGATAGGATGGAATTGCCGGCCCGATTTTCGTTCCATCCCATTGCCCAAGAGGGTGACCTTTTCACGATCAGGCTGGAAAAATTGGTCGAAATCGAGCGGGTGCTTGCGGAATTGCGCAACGCCGGGGTGGCGATCAGGGAGTTCGAGGTTCAAGCCCCCGACTTGGAGGAAGTGTTCGTACGCATCATGAACCGTCATTGATGACTAGCTTCAATACCCTTTTCTACAAGGAATTGCTGCGTTTCTGGAAGGTAGGTTTCCAAACGGTGGCCGCTCCGGTTTTGACTTCACTGCTTTACTTACTCATTTTCGCCCACACTCTGGAAGGGAGAGTGACCGTATACGAAAATATCGGCTACAGCGCCTTTCTCGTGCCCGGCCTTGTGATGATGAGCGTGTTGCAAAATTCGTTCGCGAACAGTTCCTCGAGTCTGATCCAGTCGAAGGTGACCGGCAATATAGTCTTTATTTTGTTGCCGCCCATTTCCTACTTTGAATTCTTCGGTGCCTACGTTCTTGCCGCATTGTGTCGCGGCCTCGCGGTCGGGGCAGGGGTTTTGATCGCGACTGTCTGGTTTGTTGATTTATCGATCAACTCAATCCCGTGGATCGTCACTTTTGCAGTGCTGGGTGGCGCAATCCTGGGGACGTTAGGCCTGATTGCCGGTATGTGGGCCGACAAATTCGATCAGCTGGCGGCATTCCAGAATTTCATCATCATGCCTCTCACGTTCCTGTCCGGTGTTTTCTATTCGATTCATTCGCTGCCCCCGCTATGGCAGCAGGCGTCCAGGTTTAACCCGTTCTTTTACATGATCGACGGATTTAGATTCGGATTTTTCGGGGTCTCCGATGTGCCGCCGACCGCGAGCCTAATGGCCATCGCGGTGAGTTTTGCTTGCCTGTCCGCCATAACGCTGGCCATGCTCAAACGCGGGTATAAACTTCGGCATTAGAGTCAATCGGGTGGAATTTCGATGGTAACGCCAGACAGTGTCAAAGAGGGAATCCGAGCCGGCCTGGAATGCGCCCACTTGGAGATCATGGGCGACGGTCAGCATTTCGAGGCTGTGATCGTAAGCTGTAAGTTCGAAGGAAAAAGCAGGGTGCAACGACACCAGCTGGTCTACGCGGCACTGGGCGACAGGATGCGCCAGGAAATCCACGCACTGTCGATGCGTACTTTGACCCCCGCAGAATGGGGGGAAGGAAGCTGAACAAACTTCTTATCAAGGGAGGCCGCCCTCTCGATGGGGTCGTGAGCGTTTCGGGGGCGAAAAATGCCGCTCTCCCCATAATGTGCGCTTCACTCCTCACCGCCGATCACCTGGCCCTGACAAATGTCCCCAGGCTGATGGACGTCGCAACCATGGCCAAGCTCCTTGCGCAGATGGGCGTTCTCCTGGAACGAAGCGAGGACTGCGACGAAAGTGGGATGACGCTCCGAGCCGAAAACCTAGTCGATCCGACAGCGCCATATGACCTGGTTCGGACAATGCGCGCATCGATTCTCGTACTCGGACCGCTCATAGCGCGCTGTGGACGAGCCAAAGTCTCATTGCCGGGCGGTTGCGCGATAGGGCAACGGCCCGTCGACCAGCACTTGAAAGGGCTCGTCGCAATGGGGACGAACATTTCGGTGGAGCACGGATACATTCATGCAGAGACAAGCCGTTTACATGGGGCACGCATTCTCATGGATCTGGTAACCGTAACCGGTACGGAAAACCTGATGATGGCCGCAACTTTGGCCGAAGGTACGACCATTCTGGAGAATGCCGCCCGTGAACCTGAGGTGCTTGATCTCGCCAACTGCCTTGTTGCAATGGGCGCGAAGATAGAAGGCGCAGGAACGGACTTAATCCGCATCAACGGCGTCAAGAAACTGAACGGCGCAAAGTACTCGGTCATGCCGGACAGGATAGAGACGGGCACCTACCTGGCAGCGGCCGCCGCCAGTAGGGGGCGGATCAGATTGACCGGCGCATCACCTCGAACGCTCGATGCAACCCTGCAAAAGCTCCGTGAAGCTGGAGCTAAAGTCGAGTGCACCCCGGATTCCATTTCGCTGGAAATGCAGGGGCGTCCGACAGCTGTCGGCGTCAGGACTGCGCCGTATCCCGGGTTTGCGACCGATATGCAGGCGCAGTTTATGGCCCTGGACGCCGTTGCGAGCGGCACTTCCGTGATAACCGAGAATATTTTTGAGAATCGATTTATGCATGCCCTAGAGTTGCAAAGGCTGGGGGCAGATATTGCGATCCAAGGCAACACTGCCGTTGTCAGGGGAGTGGACAAGCTACAAGGCGCGACCGTCATGGCGACTGACTTGAGGGCGTCCGCCAGCCTCGTCATTGCAGGTCTGGTGGCAGAAGGCGAAACGATAATCGACCGGATTTATCACTTGGATCGCGGGTACGAATCCCTAGAGAAGAAATTATCGGCTCTCGGCGCGAGAGTCCAGCGGCTTGCCTGACTAACGTTCCGGCACCGGCAGGGAGGTTGCCGCATAGTAGAATTACTGCCCCCTCGTTGGCCGATTGGCGCAGGATCAGGCGCACTCGGCGTAGTTCCATATCTGGCAATGTCTGACTTCATTTCTATTGCGTTGTCCAAAGGCCGGATCTTCGACGAGACGGCGCCTTTGCTTGCGCGCGCCGGACTGACGCCTCACGAAGATCCGGATACCCGCAAGCTGGTAATCGATACGAACCGCAAGGACGTCCGGTTGATTATCGTAAGGGCCTCAGATACGCCTACCTACGTTCAGCATGGCGCGGCCCAGCTAGGCATTGCCGGCCATGACGTCCTTCACGAGCACGGAGGAGCGGGGCTCTACCAACCACTCGACCTTCGCATTGCAGCTTGCCGGATGATTGTTGCCGTACGCAAAGGGTTCGATTACAGCGGCGCCATCCGGAGAGGGGCGCGATTGAGAGTGGCGACAAAATACGTGCGAACTGCACGGGAGCATTTCGCCAAGAAAGCGGTGCACGTTGACCTTATAAAGCTATATGGCTCGATGGAGCTTGCGCCCGTGGTGGGCCTTGCGGACGCGATTGTCGACCTGGTTAGTTCGGGGAGCACTCTCAAGGCGAACGACTTGGTCGTTGTCGAGGAAGTGATGCCTGTTTCTGCGCGGCTGATCGTGAACCAGGCCGCACTCAAGACCCGGCGGCATCTGCTTCAGCCGATGATCGAAGCCTTTGCCGAAGCTTCGGTTTCCACATCGTGACTCGCCTGATTCCCCGATTCAGCACGACCGATAGAAACTTCGAGTCGAAGCTGAACGCAATATGCGCGGTTGGTCTCGCACAGGATGACGAGGTTGAAGCGACAGCACGTCGGATCATCGGCGACGTACGCCGTCGGGGAGACGAGGCCGTTCTCGAATATTCGCGCAAATTCGATCGGCTGGATGCGACATCCATTTCCGGGCTTGAAATTTGCGAGCCCGAGCTTCAACGGTCGCTCGATTCAATCACCTTCGCGCAGGCAAGCGCGCTTCGTACGGCCGCTGGACGGATTCGAAGCTTTCACGAGAAGCAACTCGCGGCGTCATGGGTTTACTCCGAGGCGGACGGGACGCGCCTGGGGCAGCTTGTCACTCCTCTTGATCGCGTCGGGCTATACGTTCCCGGCGGCAAGGCGGCCTATCCATCATCCGTCCTGATGAACGCAATTCCGGCAAAAGTCGCTGGCGTGAAAGACCTGGTCATGGCGAGCCCAATGCCAGGTGGGGAGCGCAATTTGCTGGTGCTCGCTGCTGCCGCGCTCGCAGGAGTTCGAAAGGTACTTGCGATTGGGGGAGCTCAGGCAATAGCAGCGCTTGCATTTGGTACCCAAAGCATTACTCGTGTCGACAAGATAGTGGGGCCAGGGAACGCGTATGTTGCCGCCGCCAAGCGACAGGTGTTCGGCTTTGTGGGGATCGACATGATCGCCGGACCTTCGGAGATCCTGATCATCGCTGATTCGAGCACGCCGCCGGACTGGATTGCGATGGACTTGTTTTCTCAGGCGGAACACGACGAAAATGCGCGCTCAATCCTGTTGTGCGCCGACGCCGAATTCCTCGATAAAGTCGCTTCCAGCATAGCGAAGCTCCTTCCAACGATGGAAAGGCGTTCGATCATCTCGGCGGCCCTTTCGGAAAATGGTGCCCTCGTGCTCACTCGTGACCTCGTCGAGGCGTGTGAGATCGCGAATCGCATCGCGCCGGAACACCTCGAGCTGTCGGTCGATAACCCTGATGAGTTGCTTCCGAAGTTGCGCAACGCGGGGGCCATTTTCCTTGGAAAGTACACGTCTGAAGCGCTCGGCGATTATTGCGCCGGCCCGAATCACGTCCTTCCCACTGGCGGTACGGCGCGATTTTCGTCGCCTTTGGGGGTGTACGATTTCCAGAAGCGCACGAGCCTCATTGATGTGTCCAGAGCGGGTGCTGAGCACCTCGGCAGAGTGGCGGTTGCGCTGGCCGAGGGCGAAGGACTCCAAGCGCATGCGTTGTCGGCCGCATATCGCTTCAGATGATCATGGCGAAAACCCCAGAACAGCTGATTCGCAGGGAGGTCTTCGACCTTCATGCTTACCATGTGCCGCTCAGTGACGGCATGGTAAAGCTCGATGCGATGGAGAATCCGTATCGACTGCCCCCGGAAATGCGTGCCGAGCTCGGCGCTGTGCTTGCCGAAGCGGAAATCAACCGGTATCCGGACCCCACTGGCCGGCACTTAAGGAACCTCCTAGCCGAGAAAATGGGCATCCCGGAGGGGATGGAGGTGCTGCTCGGAAACGGATCCGACGACTTGATACAGATGCTCACTCTGGCGATGGCTAGGCCGGGTAGCGCCGTCATGTTTCCCGATCCCACGTTTGTCATGTACAGGATGAACGCGATCTTGATGGGAATGAAGCCAATAGGGGTGCTGACCCGAGACGATTTTTCGCTCGATATAAAAGCGTTCCTGGCTGCCGTGCAAGAGCATCGGCCTGCGTTGATTTTCATCGCCTATCCGAACAATCCGACCGGCGTCTTGTACCCCGAAGACGAGATTGCGGCGATCATCCGCGCGGCAGAAGGATTAGTCGTACTCGATGAGGCTTATCACGTTTTTGCTCAGCATAGCTTCATGCCCAGGTTGGCGGAGTTTCCTAATTTGGCAGTGATGCGGACGGTCTCTAAACTTGGACTCGCTGGAATCCGCCTCGGTTACCTGGCTGCGAGGCCTGAATGGGCGGTCCAGTTCAATAAGGTCCGACAAGCTTATAACGTGAGCGTGCTTACACAGGCAGCAGCCACTTTCGTGCTGGGAAAATTAGACGTTCTGGAAAAACAGGCAGCGGTGATTCGAACTGGGCGCGCGGGGCTAAAATCTGCTCTCGAGGCTCTCGGCGGATTGGTGGTTTATCCCACGGCAGCGAACTTCTTCCTTGTCCGAGTCGCCGATGGGCAGCGAACCTTCGAGTCCTTGAAGGGACAGGGTGTCCTCGTCAGGAGCTTTCATGGTGCTCATCCAATGCTCGCCAATTGCCTCCGGATAACGGTCGGGACGCCGGAAGAAAACCGCATTCTTTTGTCCGCGCTTCGTGAAGCGCTCTGAGGGATAATCATGCGCAAGGCCGAAGTCGTTCGCGATACGAAGGAAACGCAGGTCCGGGTTAAAGTCAACCTCGACGGGACTGGCGCGGCTCGCTTCCGAACAGGATTGCCGTTCCTGGAACATATGCTCGAGCAGGTTGCGCGCCATGGGCTTCTGGATCTGGAGGTTGAGGCGAAAGGTGATCTTCACATCGACGGCCATCACACCGTTGAAGACATCGGCATAACGTTCGGTCAGGCATTTGCGAAAGCAGCGGGGGCTAAAGCCGGCGTACGGCGGTATGGCCATGCTTATGTTCCGTTGGACGAGGCGCTCTCAAGAGTCGTGGTTGATCTGTCGGGCCGGCCTGGGCTCGAATATCACGTAACCTATACTCGTGCACTTATCGGCGAGTTCGACGTGGACCTCATGCATGAATTCTTCCAGGGATTTGTGAATCACGCCCAGGTGACCCTGCATATCGATAATTTTCGCGGTAACAACGCGCATCACCAGTGCGAGACGATTTTCAAGGCGTTCGGACGTGCCCTGCGCATGGCCGTAGAGGCTGACCCTCGTATTGAAGGCGTGGTCCCTTCAACCAAGGGATCGCTGTAGGAAATAGGCGGGATGGACATTGCCGTTGTCGATTATGGTATGGGCAATTTGCGCTCGGTTTCCAAAGCGCTCGAGCATGTTGCACCCCAAGCCAGAGTAAAAGTTACGTCCGACCCGCATGACCTGAAACTCGCGAACCGGGTAGTGGTCCCGGGACAAGGTGCTATGCCAGACTGTATGCGTGAGCTACGCGCGCGGGGTCTGGCCGAAGCGGTCGTTGAGGCCACCCGCAGCAAGCCTTTCCTCGGTATTTGCATAGGATTGCAAATGCTTTTCGATACCAGCGAAGAAGGCGAGGTCGAAGGGCTTGGTGTTCTACGAGGTGCGGTTCGGCGGTTTCCAGTAAAGCTTAAAGATAATGAAGGTTGCCGGCTCAAGATTCCGCACATGGGATGGAATGAGGTCCTTCAGGTGCAGTCGCATGCACTTTGGACGGGCATTCCCGACGCCACCCGGTTTTATTTCGTCCACAGCTATTTCGTAGAAGCGGCGGATGACAGCGTATCAAGCGGGAAAAGCGTCTATGGCCTGCCCTTTACCGCCGCCGTGGCGCGGGATAACATGTTTGCCGTCCAGTTCCATCCGGAAAAAAGCCAGGCTGCGGGCCTGCAACTGCTGAGAAATTTCGTTGAATGGCATCCCTGAAACGGCTCTTCACCGTCCATGCAACCATTTCGTAGCTGCACCGCGCCCTCCAGGAGCGTGAACGTACCAAAATGCTGATCATTCCAGCCATCGATCTCAAAGACGGGCGATGCGTGCGTCTTCAGCAAGGTGATATGGACACAGCGACCGTGTTTTCGGACAACCCGGCGGCGATGGCAAAGCACTGGTCTTCCGAAGGGGCCCGTCGTCTTCACATAGTCGACCTGAATGGCGCCGTAGCTGGCAAGCCGAAGAACGAAAAGGTGATCCGCGAGATGATCAAGGCGGTAGGCGATTCGCTGCCGATCCAGCTCGGTGGCGGAATTCGCGACCTGGACACCATCGAGAGCTACATCGATGCGGGCGTTGCCTACGTGATCATTGGAACGGCCGCGGTCAAGAATCCTGGCTTTCTGCATGACGCTTGCTACGCGTTCCCGGGCCACATAATCGTCGGGTTAGACGCGAAGGACGGCAAGGTCGCGGTAGAAGGGTGGTCAAAAATGACGGGCCACGATGTGGTAGACCTTGGCAAGAAGTTCGAGGACTACGGAGTGGAGGCCCTCGTCTATACGGACATCGGGCGCGACGGAATGCTTACCGGGGTCAATGTCGAGGCCACCCTTAAGCTCGCTCAGGCCATTCGCATACCAATCATCGCCTCAGGAGGCCTCAGCAGCGTCGAAGATGTGCAGGAGGTGTGCAAGCTGGTGCCGGAAGGAATCGTAGGCGCCATTGCGGGTCGCGCGTTATATGAGGGCAAGCTCGATTTCAAGAAAGCCCAGGCAGCAGCAGACAAGGCAGTCGCTGCCGCCTGAGAGGGCGATCGGTCACTGAATCCGGCGGTGAGCCTTGCCAAGCGCGTGATCCCCTGCCTCGATGTGACTGCTGGCAGAGTTGTAAAAGGCGTTAATTTCGTGGCACTGCGGGATGCGGGCGACCCGGTCGAAATCGCCTCCCGTTATGAAGAACAGGGCGCCGACGAACTCGCCTTCCTCGACATTACGGCAAGTTCGGACGGTCGAGACCTAATTCTCCACGTCATTGAGGCAGTCGCGGCCAAAGTGTTCATTCCCCTCACAGTGGGAGGTGGGGTGAGAAAAGTTGAAGACGTCCGCCGACTGCTGAATGCCGGTGCGGACAAAGTCTCCATCAATACTGCCGCAGTCGAGAATCCGGCCTTAGTCCGCGACTCGTCTCTCAAGGTCGGCAACCAGTGCATAGTGGTCGCCATCGATGCAAAGCGTCACGGGAATGCCTGGCAGGTCTATACCCACGGTGGACGCCGCGCCACCGGTTTGGATGCCGTGACTTGGGCCAGGGAGATGCAGGCTGCGGGGGCGGGAGAAATATTGCTGACGAGCATGGATCGTGATGGCACTCGAAGCGGATTCGATCTGGAACTCACACGTGCCGTTTCGGATGCTGTCGGTATACCGGTCATCGCATCCGGTGGTGTTGGCGGCCTCGAAGACCTTGCGGACGGGATACTGATAGGGCGTGCCGACGCAGTCCTGGCGGCGTCGATTTTCCATTTCGGAGAGCACACCGTGCGGGAAGCGAAAGTACACATGCGCGGAAGGGGTGTGGAAGTGCGGCTATGACCTCGGGCAAAGAGTGGCTCGATGAACTGAAGTGGGACGATCAGGGCCTCGTTCCTGTCATCACCCAGGAGGCAACGAGTGGGCGTCTGTTAACGTTCGCATGGATGAATCGGGAGGCGCTTGTTCGGACTGCCGAGCAAGGGCAGGCGGTATATTGGTCGCGCTCGCGAAAGCGTCTCTGGCATAAAGGCGAAGAGTCCGGGCACATTCAGAAAGTAGTCGAGATCCGGATGGATTGCGACGGCGATGCGCTGCTTTTGCGTGTAGAACAAGTCGGCGGAATTGCATGTCACACTGGGCGGGAGAGCTGCTTTTTTCGAAATCTCGTGGATGGTCGGTGGATGATTGTCGACCCGGTACTCAAGGACCCTGAATTGATCTACGGAAAGCGATGAAATCGGAACCGCACGACGCGCTTTACCGGATCGCCTCCGCCATTGAGGAGCGAAAAAGGGCTGCCGATCCAAGTGCTTCCTATGTTGCGAAGTTGTTGGTCGCCGGCGAGGATGCGATCCTCAAAAAAGTCGGCGAAGAGGCGACTGAGACGATCCTGGCGGCAAAGGGAGGCGACCGGTTGCACCTTGTTCGTGAAACCGCCGACCTCTGGTTTCACTGCATGGTCATGCTGTCTCATTACGGGCTCGGGCCACAGGACGTGCTTGCGGAACTGCAACGGCGGGAGGGCATTTCGGGCGTAGACGAAAAAGCCGCGCGAATGCCGGCGAAGGCAGGCGGGTCATGACAGAGTGTCTCTTTTGCAAAATAGTCCAGGGCGCGATTCCCTCAAAGAAGCTCTACGAGGATGATGAGATTCTGGCCTTCCACGATATTCGCCCGATTGCGCCCGTGCATTTCCTGATTATTCCCAAAGCGCATGTGGAAACGCTTTACGACGCCGGGATGGAGCACCACGCCGCACTGGGCAATATGCTGGCGATGGCTGGCGGTCTTGCAATGACAGCGGGCGCCACCGATGGATTTCGCACGATAGTCAACTGCGGCCGTGTGGGACATCAGGAGGTGTATCATTTGCATATGCATGTGATCGGCGGACCAGAACCACTCGGCCCGATGATCTCGAGAAGGACATAGGAGGCTTTATGGGTGGATTCTCGATTTGGCACTGGTTGATCGTGCTTGTGATCGTGATGCTGGTATTTGGGACCAAGAAGCTGCGGAACATGGGCGCCGACCTTGGCGGGGCAGTCCGCGGATTCAAGGACGGCATGCGCGAAGGCGGCGACAAGGCTGCAGATGGAGTAGCGCCCCAAGTGACGGGCGGAAAGACGGTTGAGGGCCAGGTCACTGGAAAGACTGAAACCAAGGCCTAAGCCGCCTCGAAAAGTTAGTGCAGGGCGTCCCTCCGGGACGCCCTTTGTTTCTGCGGATTCGTTCAAGTGTTCGACATCGGATTTTCCGAGCTGGTGGTTATCGGACTCGTGGCTTTGATCGTAATCGGCCCCGAGCGGCTTCCGCGCGTCGCCAGAACCGTCGGGCACCTGGTCGGACGGCTTCAGCGATACGTCGCAGACGTCAAGGCGGATATCAACCGGGAGGTCGAATTGGACGAACTGCGGAAAATGCGGGATTCAGTCCAGGAAGCTGCCGCCAGCATAGAGACATCATTGACTTCGGGGATCTCCAAGGCGCAGGAGGAATTGAACAAACCCCTGAGCGAGGACACGGCGATCAGTCCTTCGTCTACGCCAGCGTCAGAGGCTGAATCGAAAGAGGCTCCCAAACTGGCCGACAACAAGCCGTGAGTCGAAGCGAAAGATGAGCACGCAGGAAACCTTCATCTCGCACCTCGTCGAGTTGCGGACGCGCCTTATACGCGCCCTGCTTGCAGTTGTCGTCGTTTTCGTGTGCCTTTTCCCCTGGGCCAAGGATCTCTACAGCATTCTGGCAAATCCGCTGCTGGCCTCGTTGCCGCAAGGCGGCCAGATGATTGCCACCGACGTGGTCGGGGTGTTTGTCGTTCCAATGAAAGTTGCTTTCCTGGTTGCCTTTTTAATTGCGCTTCCGTATGTCCTTTATCAGCTCTGGGCTTTTGTTGCGCCTGGGCTGTATGCACACGAGAAACGACTGGTGCTGCCCTTGGTGATTGCAAGTTCGCTTTTGTTCTTCATCGGCATGTCGTTCGCTTATTTCCTCGTGTTTCCGGTCATTTTCAAATTCATGGCCTCGATAGCCCCCGAGGGCGTTGCATGGATGACGGACATTGAGAAATACCTTTCATTCGCGCTTACGACCTTCGTCGCCTTCGGGGTCACTTTCGAGGTGCCCGTTGTGGTTGTCGTCCTGGTACGTGTCGGATTGGTTTCGATTGCACAGTTGAAAGAAGCTCGCCCCTACGTGATTGTAGGTGCCTTCATCGTCGGGGCGATTTTCACTCCCCCGGACGTGATCTCCCAATTGATGCTTGCAGTGCCTCTCTGCCTGCTTTACGAACTTGGGATTTTTGTCGCACGCTTCATAGGCTCGCCGTCCAACGCGACGCTTGCCGAATCGACCCCCGAGGAGAACAAGGGCTGATTTGACCTTGTCCTACTCAGGAAGGACGCGTATTAGCGCGATTCCGAAGGCGTCCGACAATTCCGAAAGGAAAGTAATAGACGCACACGATAAACAGCACGCCGAGCCATAAGAGCCAGCGATCGGGATGCAGAAGGTCGGGCAGGAGCGGAATGCCCTTGGTGGCGTCGCTCGCTACCTTCATCACGTCCTGGAGATAATTTTGGGCAACGACGAAAAGGCTGGCGCCTACTGCCGCTCCGTACATTGTTCCCATTCCGCCGATGACCACCATGAGCAGGATGTCGATCATGATCGCGAAGTCGAGCGTCGTGTTTGGGCCGGTGTAGCGAAGCCACAAGGCGTAGAGCACGCCCGCCAGAGTCGCAATGAGCGCGCCCAGGCAGTTTGCGAGAGTCCTGTAGATCACCGTTCGATAACCCAGCGCCTCGGCACGAAATTCATTTTCCCTGATCGCCTGCAGCACTCGGCCGAATGGGGAGTTCACCACTCTCAATAGAAGCAGGAAGAGCGCCAAGGCGGTAAAAAACACGAGATAGTAAGTAAGGACCCTGCCCCCGATCGGGACCCCGAAAAGGGGTTCGTCGAGGAGCGTGAACCCAGGGCGCAAAACCTCGGGAACCTTGAAAGTGATGCCGTCCTCTCCCCCGGTTATGTCTGACAATTGCGAGGCGAGGATCGCGAAGAAAGAAGCGACCGCGAGGGTCACCATGGCAAAAAAGATGGCCTTCACTCGCAGAGAAAAAAGCCCGACCAGGAATGACAGGGTCAACGACAGCAGCAAGGCGGCAAGGATCCCCCCCCCGATCGCGAGCCAGCTCGTGCCGAGCCGGGACATGGCGATTCCGACGCCATACCCGCCAATGCCGAAAAACATCGTGTGCGCGAATGAAACGATGCCCGTGTAGCCAAGCAACAAGTCATAGCTCGCGACGAGCAGGATAAAAACACACACTTTCGCAGCCACATCCAGTGAGCGCGTTCCTGAAAAGACAAACGGGGCGGTAGCCAGCAACAGGAGGATGAGTACGAGCATCACAGCCAGCGCGCGACTTCGCGGCGGATCGTCCGATAGAAGCGTCTTGAAGTTCATTGCTTGTTGACCGGGTACAGACCCGAAGGCCGCCAAAACAGGATCAGCATCATCAGGAGGATGTTGGAACCAAGGGATATCTTCGGGGACAGGTATCCAACGTAATTGGCAACAAGACCGACGAGCAGCGCGCCGATGAAACAACCGACGACGGAGCCTAGGCCGCCAATAATGATGACGATGAAAATCAAAACCATCATCTGCGCGCCTATATGGACAGTGATGTTTTCCTGGTACATGCCCCATAGAGCACCGCCCAGTCCCGCAAGGGCAGAGCCGACTACGAACACTGCAATGAAAAGGCGCCGGATACGATAGCCCATCGCCTCGACCATCTCCTTGTTTTCCACGCCGGCCCGGATCAAGAGGCCGATCTTGGTCTTGTTCAGGACGAGAATCATCGCCCCAAACACCGTCAGTCCAATTACAACGGCGAGCAGCCGGTACTTTTCGATCGCGATGTCGCCGATCAGGAAGGAGCCCCGCAATGTTGCAGGCCGGGGTAACGGAAGGATGTCCGGACCCCACAGGACGTGAATCAACTGCTCCGCGACAATCATGCCGCCCGTAGTAATCAGGATCTGCTTGAGGTGCTGGCCATAAACGGGCCGGATGATCACCCGCTCAAACAGTAACCCTATAAGCGCTGCGGCCGCAATCGCGCCTGCCAGGGTCGGTGCGAGCGCTCCGAGGTTCGCCATGAAGCTTTCGGAACTCGATGAGGCGGAGAATATTTTCATCAACGAGGCCGCCACGTATGCGCCGATGGCAATGAAAAGCCCGTGTGCGAAATTCATGACATCCATCAGCCCGAATACCAGGGTGAGACCGGAGGCCATGATAAAAATGAGCAGCCCCATCGCAAGGCCCGCGACTGTCAGGGTGACCCACGTAGAGGCGCTGCCGATCATGAAGAACGAAGCAATGATCAAACCGGCCAGCAGGGCCATTGGGACGAAATCCACTGAAGATTTGGGTAAGGCTCCCGTATCCCCGGTGACTGTTGAGGGCGTCATTGATGCACGTCCAGCGACAGCCCCAAAAGGCGGGTTTGCAACGCCTCGTCGGCTGCAAGGTCCGCCATCCGCCCCGAATGTACGATGCGGCCCGAATCCATGACTGCAACGCTGTCACCCAACGTGCGAGCGGCGTGGAAGTTTTGCTCGACCATGAGGATGGTTGTGTCGGTCTTTTTCAACTCGGCCAGCGCGCCGATCAGGTTGTTGATGATTGAGGGAGCCAAGCCCTTCGTGGGCTCATCGATCAATACCAGCTTGCGAGGCTCTACGATTGCCCTGGAGATCGAAAGCATTTGCTTCTGGCCGCCTGACAACAGCCCCGCCGGTAGGTACCAGAATTTCTTCATTGCCGGGAAAAAGCCGAATATCCAATCAAGACGCGAGCCGTCAAGCGCGCCCTTGCGTGCGGCCAGTACGAGGTTCTCCTTTACAGACAAGCCGGCAAAGATGCCCATCGACTCGGGAACGTAGGCGACGCCCATATTGGCAATCGATGGCGTATCTGCCTGCGAAATTTCTTTGTTTTCGAACCGAATGGACCCGGAAGACGCCTTCCAAAGTCCTAACACCGTCCGTAACGCTGTCGTTTTGCCCGCCCCATTTCGTCCCAGGAGCATGGTCAATTCACCGCGCGGGACCGAGAAATCGACGCCTTGGAGAATATGATAGTGCCCGATATGTGTATTCACTCCGGCCAGGGTTAGAAGCGCGTCAGGCACTGGCGCTGACTCCCAAGTACGCTTCCTGAACGATTGGCGAGGAAATGACTTCGGCCGGAATTCCATCGGCCACCAATTCTCCCTGGTGCAGGACGATGATGCGGTCCGAGAGCGACCGAACGACGTCCATCTTGTGCTCGACGAGCAGGATGGTCTTGTCCTTTTGTTCCTTTATTTCGTGAATGAGATCGAGGATCACGGGGACCTCATCAACGCTCATCCCCGCGGTCGGTTCGTCGAACATGAAGATGTCCGGTTCGAGCGCAAGCAGCATGGCGACTTCAAGTTTGCGTTGATCGCCGTGGGAGAGCGCCGAGGCGAGGGCAGCACGCCGTTCGACGAGTCCCACCCGTCCGAGGTAGTGCTCGGCTTTCTCTGTTAACTCGACATGGCGAGTCCAGATCGAAAACAGATTGAGTCCTGCCTTGGCATGGGCTTGTACGGCGAGGCGAACGTTCTCGAGCACGGTCAGGAACGGGAAAAGATTGGTCAGCTGGAACGCGCGACCTATCCCTTTGCTTGTCCTGACCGGCGCGGGGTCGTTCGTGATATCGCTGCCATAGAGCAGAACTTGTCCGTTGCTCGATCGCAACTGGCCTGAGATGAGGTTGAAGTAAGTCGTCTTGCCCGCGCCGTTGGGCCCTACGATAGCAGTGAGCGTGCCCGGGTGAAATTTGCAGCTGACGCCATTCACGGCGACATGACCCCCGAAACGCACGGTGAGACCGCGCGTTTCGAGGATCGGGTGTGCGGTGGACATCTGCTGGAAAACGCCGCCCGGGCCTTGCATTACCTCTTGTTGCGCACAGGGACGGGAATTTCTTTCGCAGGAATCTCGCGTACAAGCTCCAGCAGGTCCCATTCGTCTGCCTGCTGCTTCTTGATGCGGAACTGATACATCGGCTGCATCGCCTGATGGTCCTCTTTACGGAAAGTCATCGGTCCCTTCGGCGAGTCGAAAGTCATTCCCTCCATGGCCGCAATCAACTTTTCCGTGTCGGTTCCACCAGCCTTCTTGATCGCCTCCACCACTGCAATTCCCGCTGCCATGCCGCCGGCGGTGAAGAAATCGGGCGGCGCACCCGCAAAGCGCTTTTTGTGCTCTGCCACCAGCCAATCGTTGATCTTGTTTTTAGGAAACCCGTAGTAGTAATAGATCGCGCCTTCAATCCCTGCGAAGGCTTTCCAGGACTTCATGACGGGGAGAATGTTTCCACCGGGCGCGAGGGCGATGCCAAAACGCTCGGGCTTCAAGTCGGCGATCTTCGAAAGCGGGTGAGCCCCAGCCCATACGATACCAATGACCTTCGCACCGGGCTTGTCTTTCAATGCATCGAACATGCGCTGCGCAGGCGCGGTGAAGTCGGTGGTCGCTTGCGGCACATATTCTTCGTGCACGATCATCGCTTTGCTGCCGATGGCTGCAAGCGCCTCTTTGAATGCCTTGACGCCGTCCCGGCCGAACGCGTAGTCCTGGGCGAGCATGGCAATCTGTGCATTTGGCGGAAGGGCGACCGCTCCAGCGATTGCATCCTGGGTCGAGTTTCGCGCCGTGCGGAAGACATACCGGTTCCATTTGTCTCCGGTAATCGAGTCGGCGACTGCCGGTTCGACTAACAGCACTTTCTTGTATTCCTCGGCAACCGGGAGCATTGCGAGCGCTGACGCAGAAGACGTCGGGCCGATGGCGATGTCCGCCTTGTCATCGCCGAATGCGGAGGCAAGCTGTGATTTGCCAACGTCGGGTTTCAGCTGCCCATCCTTTTCGATCACTACGATCTTGCGGCCCAGCACTTCCATCTTGCCGCCAGTCGCATATTCCAGTCCCATCATCAACCCGACCTGCGATTGTTTTGCGTACGCCTCCAGGGCGCCTGTCTTGTCGTACACATGCGCGATCCGGATTTCCTTGATTTGGGCAAGGGCGCCGCTCGCGGACAAGGCGACTCCCGCTGAAACCAGCAATCGAAAAATGCTCTTCATCTTTCCTCCTCAGGGTAGATTTGTGCCGCTGTTTGCAGCGGGTGCTTGAATTTGTAATCGAAGCTTACGCGATGCTCTAACTCAGTGGACGGCGACTACTGTTTCTCCGGCTGCGGCTTGGGTCGCTTGCCCACGACCACCTTTATCTCCCGTTCGTCCAGGCCACGCCGAACCTTGAGACGGGCGGTTGTCCCGGGCTGCAGTGCGGCGACAAGCGTGAGCATGTTTTGCGGGTCGCTCACCGTCTTGTCCTCGATACCCAGCAAGACATCGCCGGGCTTGATGCCGGCTTTGTCGGCAGGGCCGCTTTGAAGGACCCCGGCGATGATGGCGCCCCTCGTGTCTTTCAATTTGAAGGATTCGGCCAACGCGGGGGTAATTTCCTGTACTTCCACGCCGATCCATCCACGCGTCATGCTGCCGGTCTTGATGATGGACTCCATGACTTGACGGGCTGTCGCCACCGGGATGGCGAAACCGATACCCATGGATCCTCCGGACCGCGAGTAAATGGCCGTGTTGATGCCGATCAGGTTTCCGTTCGCGTCCACCAATGCGCCCCCTGAATTGCCGGGATTGATCGCCGCATCGGTTTGGATGAAGTTCTCGAATGTATTGATTCCAAGTTGGTTTCGCCCAAGAGCGCTGACTATTCCGGAAGTGACTGTCTGGCCGACGCCGAAAGGATTCCCGATCGCCAGGACGATGTCGCCCACCCTGAGCTGCTCCGACGATCCGAAAGTGATCGCAGGCAGCTGTCCACTCTCGACTCGCAAGACAGCGAGATCGCTTTCCGCGTCGTTCCCGACCTGCTTTGCCAAAAGCTTCCGGCCGTCTGAAAGCAGTACTTCGATTTCGTCCGCCGCCTCGACCACATGGCTGTTGGTGAGGATGTACCCGTCCGGACTGACAATCACGCCCGAGCCGAGGCTGGACGCCCGCTCAGGCTGGTCGCCGAGTTGGTCGCCGAAAAAGCGCCTGAACAGCGGGTCGTTCAGCAGCGGGTGACGCGGAGTGCGGACTTCCTTGCTGGTGAAGATGTTGACGACAGATGGCGTGGCCTTTTTTACGGCCTCGTTATATGAATTTGCGCGAACCGCACCCGCCGGGATGTCGGGGACCGCCTGGAATGTGGTCGAGTTTCCAAGGCTTGGTAACACCGGCTTGGAAGACAACCACTCCGGCTTCAAGGTGGAAATGACGAACAGCAACGCAAGGCAAACCGTCGCCGTTTGTGAAAAAACCAGCCAGAGGCGCTTCATTGGCGGAATCTAACATACGCACCGCAACAATCCACGTACAGACGATGCGGCCCTACGGTCAAAACTGCTCCCAATTCAGTTAGTTAGAGGCCAAAATTTGGCATTTGGACGGACGCAACGGTATAATTTGGCGTTCTCCGGACCAAAAACCTTCAAACGGGGTCTCCTTGATGAGTCAAAACGAAAAAGTCGACAAGGTTCGTCGCAATCTGGTCGTGGCGACCACTGTGGCGGGCGGATTGGCGACAGTCGGTGCGGCGGTTCCATTTGCCGCCAGCTGGTTGCCTTCGGAAAGGGCAAAAGCTGCGGGAGCGCCGGTAGAAGCGGACATCAGCAGGCTCGCCCCGGGTGAAATGCAAGTGGTCGAATGGCGCGGTAAGCCTGTGTGGATTCTTCGGCGCACGAAAGCGATGCTCGACGGAATCAAGAAGAGCGATCCGATGGTGTCTGATCCCAAGTCCGAAGTACCGCAACAGCCGGATTACGCAAAAAATGAATTCCGTTCGATCAAGGAGGAGTTCGTCGTGCTCGAGGGTGTGTGCACCCACTTGGGCTGCTCTCCGCAGATGAAACCAATGGAAGCCAAGGCGGAAATGGGCGAGACGTGGGAAGGTGGGTTTTATTGCCCTTGCCACGGTTCCAAGTTCGACCTGGCCGGACGCGTATACAAGGGCTCTCCGGCCCCGCTAAATCTTCCGGTGCCTCCTTATGCATTCGTTTCCGATGGGACGATCCTGATCGGCGACGATAAGAAGGGAGCGTAAGCAAAATGCCCAGCCCGATAGCCGCAATGTGGAACTGGTTCGACGAGCGCATGCCGACGGTCGGTGAAGAGTACCGCAAGCACATGTCCGAGTATTACGCGCCAAAAAACTTCAATTTTTGGTACTACTTCGGCGCGATGTCGATCCTGGTGCTGGTCATACAGATCGTCTCGGGTATTTTTCTGACGATGAACTACAAGCCCGACGCGACGCTCGCTTTCGGCTCGGTCGAATACATCATGCGGGACGTACCGGGTGGATGGATCATCCGGTACATCCACTCAACGGGCGCTTCGATGTTCTTCATCGTGGTTTACCTGCACATGTTCCGCGCATTGCTATACGGCTCGTACAAGAAGCCGCGTGAACTGGTCTGGATCTTCGGCGTCATCATCTACCTGAGCCTCATGGCAGAAGCTTTCTTTGGCTACCTCCTCCCATGGGGGCAGATGTCGTACTGGGGCGCGCAGGTTATCGTGAACCTTTTCAATTCCATTCCTTTCATCGGGCCCGATCTGTCCCTCCTCATTCGGGGTGACTACGTCGTTTCGGATGCGACGCTCAACAGGTTTTTCGCATTGCACGTAATTGCGGTCCCGCTCGTCCTGATCGGGCTGGTCGCGGCGCACATTCTCGCGCTGCACGACGTCGGTTCGAACAATCCGGACGGCATCGAAATCAAGAAGAACAAAGATGTCAACGGACGCCCGCTCGACGGGATCCCGTTTCATCCGTATTACACCGTCAAGGACGCGGCCGGTGCAGTGATCTTTCTTGCCGTGTTCGCGACCATCCTGTTTTTCCTGCCGGAAATGGGCGGGTACTTTCTCGAGTACAACAACTTCATACCGGCCGATCCGCTCAAGACCCCTCCCCACATCGCCCCGGTCTGGTACTTCACGCCTTATTACTCGATCCTTCGCGCCGTCCCGCCCTTGTTCAACTCACAGTTCCCGGGCGTCCTGGCGATGGGCCTTGCAACCATGATCCTCTTCCTGTTGCCGTGGCTTGATCGTGATCCGATCAAGTCGATTCGCTATCGCGGCGGATATTTCAAGTCGGCGCTCGCGATTTTCGTGGTCACGTTCCTCCTGCTTGGGTACCTCGGCACCGAGCCCACGAACGTTTGGGGCCAGTTCGGGCCCTGGCTGGGCAATGCCGACCGCGCCACCGTAGCAGCACGCGTGTTCACCCTTCTGTACTTTGCGTTCTTCATCCTCATGCCGTGGTACACGGCCATGGACAAGGGCAAGCCCGTGCCCGAGCGGGTGACGACATGAGCATCGAGACTACTATGAAGAGAATGTTGCTCGCCCTCATCGTGGCCCCTTTTGTGTTGGCATTCGGGGCGCCCGCAGTGCAGGCGTCCGAGGCAGGCTACCGACTCGATCCGGCGCCGATCGACCCGCGCGATGCAATCAGCCTGCAGGCGGGCGCCCGCACTTTTGCAAATTACTGTCTCAACTGCCATGCAGCCCAGTACATGCGATTCAACCGGCTGCACGACATCGGCCTGACGGAAGCGCAGATCAAGGACAACCTGCTTTTTGCCGGGGACAAGGTCGGCGACACCATGAAGACAGCTTTGGTGCCTAAGGACGGTAAAGCGTGGTTCGGGGTGGTGCCTCCGGACCTGACGGTGATTGCGCGTTCGCGAGGCGGCGACTGGCTCTACACGTATTTGCGCACGTTCTACAGGGACCCGAAAACCGCCACGGGATGGAATAACGCCGTGTTTCCGAACGTCGGCATGCCGCATGCTTTATGGACGCTTCAAGGGGAAAGAGGCTTGGAACTCGTTTCCACAAAAGAGGGTGGACACGAATCGTCCGAGTACAAGTGGACGCAGATTTCCGAAGGGC
Source organism: Pseudomonadota bacterium (assembly GCA_025352885.1). GTDB lineage: Bacteria > Pseudomonadota > Gammaproteobacteria > Burkholderiales > SG8-39 > SZAS-79. The sequence goes on from JANXRZ010000082.1 coordinate 39,837, forward strand.
GGCAGAACACTTCCCAATACGATACGACGGTGCGCGACCTGGTCAATTACCTGGTCTGGATGGGCGAACCGGCCGCCGTCCAGCGCAAGAAGATAGGCGTCGTCGTACTTTATTTTCTGGGTGTGCTTTTCGTTCTTGCCTACGCGATGAAGCGGCAGTTCTGGAAGGACATTCACTAGATCCGGTAGAAGGTGACGCACACCCATTAAACGCTTCGAGCCGGACGGCCAGCCGTCCGGCTTTTTACTCTAAGGTCCTCGCATCATGATGCAACTTTATTCCGGCACCACCTGTCCGTTCAGCCATCGCTGCCGGTTCGTCCTTTACGAAAAAGGTATGGATTTCCAGGTGATCGATGTCGACATGTACAACAAGCCGGAAGACATCGCCGTCATGAACCCCTATAACCGGCTTCCGGTGCTGGTCGAGCGCGATCTGGTGCTGTATGAATCCAACATCATCAACGAATACATCGATGAGCGGTTTCCGCATCCGCAGCTCATGCCGGCAGATCCGGTCATGCGGGCGCGGGCGCGGCTCATGCTTTTCAATATGGAAGTCGAGCTCTTTTCGCAGATCGAGGCCGTCGAATCGGGGAAAGAAAAGCAAGTCGAGCGCGCGCGAGCTCACATAACCGACAGGCTTACCGAGCTCTCGCCGATCTTTACGCGGACGAAACACATGCTCGGGGACGACTTCACCATGCTCGATGTGGCGATCGCGCCCTTGCTCTGGCGGCTTGACCACTACGGCATCCGGCTGGGCAAGCCGGCCGCGCCGTTGATGAAATACGCCGAGCGGATTTTCTCCCGGCCGGCGTTCATCGAAGCTTTGACCCCGTCCGAGAAGGTGATGCGCAAATAGCGCTTGAACGGCGGTCCTGCCAGCATGCCAACGAGCGAAATACCTACCAAACCCTACCTTCTTCGCGCACTGTACGAATGGTGCGTGGACAACGGTTACACGCCCCACCTTGCGGTGAAAGTCGATTCGCGTACGCAGGTTCCTGCCGAGTACGTGAAAAACGGCGAGATCACGCTGAACATCGGGCCGACGGCCGTCCACAAAATGCAGATCGGCAATGACCTCGTCGAGTTCTCCGCCCGATTCGGTGGTGTCGCCCGGCAAATCTCCGTGCCGGTGACTAATGTCTATGCGATCTATGGCCGGGAGACCGGGCATGGCATGACGTTCGATCTCGACCCTTCAAAGCCCCCTGTCCAGGTCCACGCCGATGGCGAGCCGTCCTCGGCGGTAGGCCAGGACGTGCCGCCCGACCCCCCGCGGCCCGCCGCTGGTGGGCGACCCGCGCTTCGCCGCGTCAAGTAACCGGCCTATAGCTGGTAGTTGCTGCCGGTCTCGCCGGTGATGGCGCCCGCCACCGAGTTCCGCGGCAGGTGAGGGGCGAACAACTCGATGAATTCATATGTGAATCCACGCAGGTAGGCGCCGCGACGGATGCCGAGCCGCGTCGTGCTGGACTCGAACAGGTGCGCTGCGTCGATTGCCCGGAGAGTGCGATCCCTTTTGGGGTCGAATGCCATCTTCGCCATGATCCCGATCCCCAGCCCAAGCTCCACATAGGTCTTGATTACGTCCGCGTCCAACGCCGAAAGGACGATGTGCGGCTTCAGTCCCCGCGAGGAAAACGCCTTGTTCACCAAGGAGCGGCCCGCAAACGCAAAGTCGTACGTGATCACTGGGTAGTGGGTAAGGTATTCCAGCGTCAGAACTTTTTCCTTCAGGAGCGGATGGCGCGGCGGCACGACCACGCATCGATTCCATTGGTAGCAAGGTAGCGACACGAGGTCTTCGTATTCCGATATGGCCTCAGTGGCAATTCCGACGTCAGCCTCCCCGGCTAGCAACAGTTCACAGATCTGCGTCGGGTTTCCCTGGTGAATCGAAAGCTGGACACGTGGATACCGTTTCATGAAGGTTGCCACTGCTCGAGGGAGTGCATAACGCGCCTGCGTATGCGTCGTTGCGATCCTTAGCGTCCCGGCAGCCTCATCGGCGTATTCCTGGCCGGCGCGCTTCAGATTGGCCGCCTCATTCATGATTCGCTCGGCGGTGGCAAGCACTGCACGCCCAGGCTCAGTTATCGACACCACGCGCTTTCCGTTTCTCTGGAAGATGTCGAAGCCAAGCTCTTCCTCCAGCAACCGGATTTGCTTACTCACCCCGGGTTGGGAGGTGTGGAGCGCCTCGGCGGCCGCGGAGACATTCAGGCCCTGCCGAGCGACTTCCGCCACATAGCGAAGTTGATGTAGTTTCATTGTTATAACTATATCGTATAAGCCAGTCACTCCTAATTATTTTGAGATCTAAGGCTCCATAGTTAGCATTGGGGCCGACCTAGCTACCAAGGCCTGCGCGATGTACGTGTATGACCAGATCGACCAACTACTCGTGGATGAGCGGGTCACCCAATTTCGGGGCCAGACCACCCGATTCCTGTCCGGCGAGTTAACCGAGGACCAGTTCCGCCCGTTGCGCCTGCAAAACGGCCTTTATATCCAGCGCCTCGCGCCGATGCTCCGGGTAGCCATCCCTTATGGATTGCTCTCCGCGCGCCAGTTACGCCGACTCGCCCTCATAGCCCGGAAGTACGACCGGGGTTACGCGCATTTTTCGACACGCCAGAACATCCAGTTCAACTGGCCGAAGCTTGAATCCGTTCCTGAAATCCTGGGTGAACTCACCGAGGTACAGATGCACGCGATCCAGACCTCCGGGAACTGCATTCGCAACACGACAACGGACCATTTCGCCGGCGTCGCGCGTGACGAAATCGTCGACTCGTTCGTATGGTGCGAATTGATTCGCCAGTGGTCCACGTTCCATCCGGAATTCGCCTACCTGCCGCGCAAGTTCAAGATCGCCGTAAATGGCGCCGAACAGGACCGGGCGGCCACATTTCTGCACGACATTGGTTTGCATGCGATCAAGAACGCGCTGGGAGAGATCGGCTTCAGGGTCATCGTCGGGGGAGGGATGGGCAGGACGCCCGTAATCGGTTCGGTCATCCGGGAGTTCCTCCCTTGGAGGCACCTCCTGACCTACCTGGATGCCATCCTTCGCGTTTACAACCAGTTCGGGCGCCGGGACAACAAGTACAAGGCGCGGATCAAGATCCTGGTGAAGGAATTGGGCGTCGCAACTTTTGCGGGCAGGGTCGAGTCTGAGTGGGCCCACCTCGCGGAGGGCCCCGCCACTCTGATCGAGCAAGAAGTTGAGCGTATCCGTTCCCGTTTCACGCGGCCGCAGTATGAGCATTTGAATGCTGACGATGCGACGTATCAGGCTCGTCTTTCCGAACAGAAGGCTTTCGCCGCGTGGGCCGGACGTAATGTTCACCCTCACAAAGTCGATGGCTATGCGGCCGTCACCCTGTCGCTGAAGAAATCGGGGCTGGCGCCGGGGGACCTGACCGCGGACCAGATGGAGGCGGTCGCAACGTTGGCCGAACAGTATTCGTTCGGCGAGCTGCGCGTGTCGCACGAACAAAATCTCATCTTCTCCGACGTGCGCCAGGCCGATCTGCACGACCTCTGGAGCGCACTGCGCGATCTGGGCCTGGCAACGCCCAATATCGGGCTCATCACCAACATCATCGCCTGCCCGGGTGGCGATTTTTGCTCCCTTGCCAATGCCAAGTCGCTTCCGGTGGCAGATGCGATCCAGCAGAGATTCGACGATCTCGATTACCAACACGACATCGGCGAGCTCGACCTGAATATCTCCGGCTGCATCAACTCGTGCGGTCACCACCATGTCGGGCACATAGGCGTGCTTGGCGTTGATAAGCACGGGGAGGAGTGGTACCAGATCACGATCGGCGGCAACCAGGGCTTGACGCGTCCTGGCGCACCTGCTGCTCTCGGAAAAGTCATCGGTCCATCGTTTGCCCGCGCAGAAGTGCCTGACGTGATCGAGACATTGATCAAGGTCTATCTCGAGCGGCGCGAAAGTGAAGTGGAGCGCTTTGTGGACACCGTTTGGCGCGTCGGCGCCGAACCTTTCAAGGAGGGTGTTTATGGCACTCACCATCAGGCACGGCAGGATCGCCGCGCTGCATGACCTTTCCGCGCTCGTGCCCCTGGCTCATTGGCAAGGTGAGCAAGGGGTGCTCGTGCGCACCGATGACTCACTTGATGACGTCGTTGCCAAGATCCATCTTCTTTCCGTGATCGCCATCGAGTTCCCGCAGTTCACCGATGGCCGGGGCTACTCGATGGCGCGTCTGTTGCGCGAGCGGCACGGCTTCAAAGGCGAAATCCGGGCAGTGGGGGAAGTGCTGCGCGACAACCTTTTTTATCTCTCGCGCTGTGGCTTCGACAGCTTCGTTTTAAGCAGCCCGACCGAGCCCTCGAAGGCAATTGAAAGCCTGTCTGCATTCAGCGAGGCATACCAGGCATCGGTCGAGCGTCCCCAACCCCTGTTTCGACGGAGGGCGGCATGAACGCCACTCAAGCATCCGGAGGAAGCGCAGCGCTGGTTAAATTCGAAATTGGCCACGCGCCCGGTCGGATCCCGCTGCCCCCCGGGCGCGTGGTCGTCGCTGTGGACGGCATGGAACGCGCCGGCTTCGAATACGAAGCCTTCAAGGCTGAGCGCAACGCATTTCTCGCGCTCAATCCGCCGCTGTCCGGAACCGATCTCACATTCATACCGGTCTCGTCCCATTACGGCGACATGATCATTCGCCGCGGAACGCATATCGACTGGTATGACGGGCCTACCCTGGCTGAAGCGCTCGGGATATGAGGGGGACGGTTTACCTTGTCGGGGCGGGTCCAGGCGCGCCCGATCTGCTTACCCTCAAAGCCGCGCGGCTGCTCGCCGAGGCCGACATCGTGTTTTACGACGCCTTGGTAAACCCCGCCATCGTGGAGATGGCGCGCGGGGCCAAAAAAGTCGCCGTCGGCAAGCGCTGCGGCCGTCATTCTTCGGCACAGCGTTTCATCAACAAACGTCTCGTAGATGCTTCGGTCAACCACCGTCGCGTAGTTCGGTTGAAGGGGGGCGACCCGATGCTCTTTGGTCGTGCGCAGGAAGAGATTGACGCCTTGGCCGCCGCAGGCGTTCCTTTCGAAGTCGTGCCAGGGATAACCTCGGCCTTGTCGGCCGCCGCAGATCTTGGCGTCTCCCTCACGCGCCGGGGAGTGGCCCGAAGCGCGAGCTTTGTTACGCCTCGCTCTGGAGAAGGCGAATCGCCCGGCCACTGGATCCAGGCCGTACTGGCCACCGACACGTCGGCCATCTATATGGGACTTGGCGAAGCTGCCTCGATTTCGGCTGCCTTGATCGATGCGGGAAAATCGGCCCGCACGCCGGTAGTGATCGTTGAAAATGCATCCCTGCCGAATTCCCGAAGAGTTGCAGGCACGCTGGGAGACCTTCCGGACATGGCCGCGCAGGGCTTTGACGGGCCGGCACTAATCCTGCTCGGCGAGGTCTACAGGGAACTTATTTCCTTGGAAAGCATGCACCATGAACGGGTCTCTGCCTGAACCAATCTGGCGTGGGTCGGACGGTCAAATCATCGCCTGCGTCGAGAAACTGAAGGTCTTGCGCGAAAATCTGGAGGAGATCCAGGCCGCCTGCCAGGATGCACTGGACGACGCAGTCCTGATGGGCTGCGAGGAAACGCAGTTCCGCGAGGTTCTCGTCCGCTTGGTGAGCGGTCTGAAGAGCGAGTTTCGGAACGCCTCTTAGTGCGCCCTTCTCATGACCGCCCAGAGGCAGAGCGCCCCAAAAGCGAGAAACCATGCGAGCGACCACTCGGCAATCGACAGGCCGAGAAAACGCCACGTCACTTCGGCGCACTCGCCTGACCCACGAAACAGGTTTGTAAGGGTCTTGCTCAGTGGAAAATTGTCGAGCATGAAATAAAGGTCTGGTCCGCACTTCGGGACCCTGTCAGGCGGGAGATGTTGCAACCAGACCTGCCGTCCTGCGGTGGCGCCGCCTCCCAGTGCGAGCACTAGTCCCAATCCGCCGTAGATGAGCCAGCCGGTACTGTTCGGGCCATGCAGTGCGGCGACAACGAAGACGAACAGCAACCCAAAATAAAACGCTCGCTGCACAAGGCAGAGCGGGCAGGGATTCTGGCCGTCGTGATATTGAAGATAGAAGCCGTACCCGAGCAGCAGCGCGCAGGCGAGCGCGCCGAATACGAATCCCATACGTTTAGAAAACGGTCCCACGCTGGCTCCAGAAGCTGTTGGCTATACCGATTCGCTATACCGATTCGCTATACTACCGGACCCTTCAACAAGGGGCCCGGAGCCGGCTTAGCTCAGTTGGTAGAGCAGCTGATTTGTAATCAGAAGGTCGGGGGTTCGACTCCTCTAGCCGGCACCAGTTCCATCCAGGATGTTCGCGTTTGGAGGCACGCCAGGCCGCTCCTTTCCTCCGCGCAGCTTTCTCAGTTCCTCCAGGCGGTCGTCTGCCGCGATAAAAAACCGGAATAGCACCTGGACGGTTTCGTAGAGCTCCCGGCCGGCATCGGTCAGCACGACTTTCCGGCCCTTGGTTTCCAGGAGCGGCAATCCCAAGCTGTCAGACAGTTTCCTCACCTGTACCGAAACCGTTGGCTGGGCGAGGCACAGTTCTTCCCCGGCCTGTGTGAAGCTGCTGAGACGGGCAACCGCTTCGAACACCATCAGTTGCGGAAGCATGCCGTGCCGGAAATACCTGCGAAGTGCTGCATGACGCATGAGGGCTCCTTCAATGGTAAGCGCGATCATTTGCTTACAGGTAAAGGCCTCGCGCAAACGAAAAGACCTTTGCCTGACTGGCAAAGGTCTCGCTTGCAGCGCTCTGTGCGCTGCCAGGGCAACCGGGGTGAAAAGCTCCCGTGATGACGGCTGCCCTGCGAAAAGCTACTCCCCTTTGGGGTAAGGAAGAGTACCAGCGCGGCTCATACGTTGGCAAGGCGCGGCAGCATTGCATTGTGCAATGGGTCCGGGCGGCGTGGCTCTCGTATGACGATTCATCATCCTGTTGCAAACGGCGCGTTTCCATAATCGGCCCATACACGATCAGGAGACCGGCCATGGACTTCGCTTCACCCGAGTTCTTATCCGCACTTGCGGCAATCATCCTTATTGACCTGGTCCTGGCCGGTGACAATGCGATCGTGATAGCGCTTGCAGCACGCAACCTGCCGCCGAAGCTGAGGACGAAGGCGGTCGTCTGGGGGTCGGTCGGCGCAATCGTGGTGCGCACCTTGCTGACGATGGCGGTTGTCTGGCTGCTGAAAGTCCCAGGCCTGATGCTGGCCGGCGGCCTGATGCTTCTCTGGATCGCGTACAGGCTGCTCACGGAGCAAGGCGATGACGCGCAGGACGTGTCGCCTGCCTCATCCTTCTTCGACGCCATGAAGACCATCGTCGTGGCCGACGCCGTAATGGGACTGGACAACGTTCTCGCGGTCGCTGGCGCTTCGAGCGGCAGCTTCCTTCTCGTAGTGTGCGGTCTCGTAATCAGCGTGCCGATCGTCATCTGGGGATCCACCATGATCCTCAAAGGCATCGAGCGTTTTCCTTCGATCATCTATGTTGGCGGCGCGGTCCTGGCATGGACCGCGGCCAAGATGGCACTGGGCGAGCCCTTCGTACAGGATTGGATCGGCAACCGGTTGACCTGGCCGGTGTATTTGGTCTTCATTCTTGGCACGCTTGGGTTGGCGCAATTGTCCAACCGGCGCCGTAACGTGTCGGCGCAACCCGTAAAGGAGACTTCATGAAACTGCTTATTCCAGTGAGCGGCTCGAGTGCTTCGTTGGCGGCGGTGCGCTTTGCGGCTTCAACCCTGCGCGGGCCGGACAACGAAATCCTCCTCCTGAACGTGCAGCCGCTGCTGCCGTCGTACGCGGCGCGCTTTACGTCCAAACGTTCCCGCGAAGAGATGCGCGCCGAGCGCTCGTCAAGGGCGCTAGCGAAAGCCAGAGCGTTCCTTGACGATGCGGGCATACGCTTCCGGACGATTTGCGCCGCCGGGCAGGTTTCGGTCGTGACCGCCGATCTGGCGCGCCGGCTTCAAGTCGACCAAATCGTCCTTGGCGTTAAACGCAGGGCCGGATGGTGGCAGGCCCTGTTTTCGCAAGGGGCCGGGATCATCGATTTGGCGGATGTCCCGGTCGCGGTCGTCGGCCAGGGGCGTTCGGGCGCATTTGAACGCTATGGGGTGCCTGCGTGCGTGGGCCTGGGCCTCACCGCACTTGCCATTGCAGGGGAGTAAGGCAAGGCATCTGCTATTTGCGGCGACGGGCAGGCGATTTGATGGGCGGCTTCGGACTTCCGGGCAGCGGCAGCGCCGTCTGGTATTTCACCTGCTTGAGCGCAAAGCTTGACCGGATATTGCCCACGCCTGGGATGCGCGTGAGGAAGTCGAGGATGAATCGCTCGAGCGCCTGTACGTCGGGGACGACAACGCGCAGCAGGTAATCCGCATCGCCTGTCATGAGGTAGCACTCCATGACTTCGGGGCGCGCCTTGATCTCCCGCTCGAAGACCTCGAGCGCCGATTCGACCTGCTTCTCGAGCGTCACGCTGATGAAGACGCTCACTTTCAATCCAAGCCCGAGCGGATCAAGCAGCGTCACGTAACGGCTGATGATCCCGCTTTGCTCCAGGTTCCGGACCCGATTGAGGCAAGGGGAGGGAGAGAGGTGGACTGCCTGCGCCAACTCGACATTGGACAAGCGAGCGTTGTCCTGGAGCCGCGCTAATATTTTCAGGTCGACCGGGTCGAGTTCTTTTAGAAGCATTTTGTGCTGCCGATATATGGAGAAATGACATTTTATGCCGAACAAGGAGGCAATTGCTTCCAGTTTCGGCAGCACCTGCGCACGACCCTTGTCTTAGACTGGGTGCATGACCGACCTCTCCGACATCGTTTCGTCCGCCTTCTGGCGTGTGAATCCGCCCGACGCGGACCCCGCCGAGACCCGTGAATGGCTCGACGCCTTCGATGCCCTTGTCGCGGTCGAGGGCCGGGAGCGCGCCACGTTCCTCCTGCGCAAGTTATTCGAGCACGCCCGTGCGCGGCGCGTGCCCATGCCGCCGGTGATGAACACGCCTTACCGGAACAGCGTCTCGCTTGCCGATCAGCCGCAATTCCCAGGGGACCTGGAGATCGAGCAACGGCTCGGCTCCCTGGTGCGATGGAATGCGCTCGCCATGGTGGTGCGAGCCAATCGTGCGCACCCCGAACTCGGCGGCCACATTGCGAGCTACGCTTCGGCCGCCGACCTGTTCGAAGTGGGCTTCAATCATTTCTTTCGCGCAGGCCAAGGCGGCGACCTCGTTTACTTCCAGCCGCATTCGGCGCCGGGTGTCTACGCCCGCGCCTTCCTCGAAGGGCGCCTGACCGAAGCGCAGCTGGACAGCTATCGCCGCGAAACGGGCGGTCAGGGTCTCTCGTCGTATCCGCATCCCTGGCTGATGCCCGACTTCTGGCAGTTCCCCACCGGCTCGATGGGCCTGGGCCCGATCACCGCCATCTACCAGGCCAGGTTCATGCGGTATCTCGCCGATCGCAATTTGCTCGACACGACGAATCGGAAAGTCTGGGCGTTCGTTGGCGATGGCGAGATGGATGAGCCCGAATCGCTGGCGGGGCTGTCACTTGCGGCGCGCGAAGGCTTGGACAACCTGATCTTCGTCGTGAACTGCAACCTGCAGCGGCTCGATGGCCCCGTGCGCGGGAACGGGTCGATCATCCAGGAACTCGAGGGCTTGTTCGCCGGCGCCGGCTGGAATGTCGTCAAGCTGCTCTGGGGGGCCGATTGGGACGGGCTCTTTGCCCGCGACGAAGAGGGCGTCCTGCTCAAGCGCCTGCATGAAACGGTCGATGGCGAATTCCAGATGTATGCGGCGACCGACGGGCGCTTCAACCGCGAGCATTTCTTCAACAAATATCCCGATCTCCAGGCACTGGTATCCCACATGACCGACGCGGATATCGATCATCTTCGGCGCGGTGGGCATGACGCCGTGAAGATATTTGCCGCCTACTCGGCCGCCTCCAGCCATAAGGGCCGTCCCACGGTGATCCTTGCCCAGACCAAGAAAGGTTATGGCATGGGCGAATCGGGGCAAGGCAAGATGGGCTCACATCAGCAAAAGAAGCTGGATATCGAGGCGCTTGGCGCATTCCGCGATCGCTTTGCGTTGCCGCTCACCGATGAGGATGTCGAAGCGGTACGCTTCTTCTCACCCGGGGCGGGCAGCCCCGAGATCAAGTACCTCCTCGACCGGCGGGTGAAGCTGGGCGGCTTTCTGCCGTCACGCAGCGTCGAGTGCGAAGCGATTCCAGTGCCGCCGCTCGCCTCGTTCGCACGCCTGCTGGAAGGCACGCGGGACCGCGAGCAGTCGACGACGATGGTCTTCGTGCAGATGCTGTCGCAATTGCTGAAGGACCCGAATCTTGGCCGACGCGTCGTGCCTATCGTCGCGGACGAGGCGCGCACGTTCGGCATGCAAAGCCTGTTTCGCCAGGTCGGCATCTATTCCGCGGTAGGCCAGTTGTACGAACCGGAGGACAAGGACGAGCTTCTCTACTACAAGGAAGCGAAAGACGGCCAGATCCTCGAGGAGGGCATCACCGAGGCAGGGGCCCTGTCCTCATGGATCGCGGCTGCCACCAGCTACAGCGCGCATGGCGAGCCCATGCTGCCCTTTTACGTTTACTACTCGATGTTCGGGTTCCAGCGCGTAGGCGATCTTATTTGGGCCGCCGCCGATCAGCGCTCCCGCGGCTTCCTGGTCGGCGCCACGGCCGGTAGGACTACGCTCTCAGGGGAAGGGTTGCAGCACGAAGACGGCTCCAGCCACCTGGTTGCGGCCACGATCCCCAACCTTCGTGCCTGGGATCCGTGCTTCGGCTACGAGCTTGCGGTAATCGTCCAGGACGGCGCGCGCCGCATGCTCGAAGTGAAGGAAGACGTCTTCTACTACCTCACCGTGATGAACGAGAACTATGTCCATCCGGGCCTGCCCGCGGGAGCCGAAGAGGGCATCTTGCGCGGGATGTACCAGTTGCAGTCGCGCGAAGGTGCAGCCGTCCAGCTGCTGGGGTCCGGCACCATCCTGCGAGAAGCAATTGCTGCAGCCGAACTGTTGGCAAAAGACTGGGGAATCCAAGCGAACGTGTGGAGTATCACGAGCTTTACCGAGCTTGCGCGCGACGGGATGGAAGCGGAGCGTACTAATCGATTGAACCCGCTTGCCGAGCGCCGCCTGAGCTGGACTTCACAACAGCTGTCGGGAACGACCGGGCCGATTGTGGCCGCCAGCGACTATGTCCGCGCGGTCCCGGAACTCATCCGAGCCTACGTTCCGCGAAAGTATGTTTGTCTCGGCACTGACGGCTTCGGTCGCAGCGATACCCGCGCTGCCTTGCGTGACTTCTTTGAAGTGAGCCGACAGCACATCACAGTCGCGGCGCTTGCCGCGCTGGCCGATGAAGGCACGATCGAACGCCAGACGGTCGCTGATGCAATCGAGCGCTACGGGATCGACGGCGCCCGACGGCCGTCCTGGCAACGCTAGCGTTGCACCTCCCGATCCTGCGCCATCGCCGTGCATGAAATGAGGCAACCAAGCAGAACGAGACGCCGCATGGGTTAGAAGAGATGCACCGCCATCGGCCAGAAATAGCCGATGAGGCAGAAAGCGACTGCGGCTACGCCTAGTGCGGCGGAGGCCCATCCGAGCGCGATAACGCTGGTGATGACCTCGGCGGATGCAAGAACGATCGCAATCTGGACGGCTGCCGAGGCAACTTCATAGTGATGGTAGGACGCAAGCGACCGGTCCCGCTTCTCTTCGGCCTTTTTGGCTCTCGCGGCCAGTTCCTTCCTGCCCTCGTTGGTTTCCGGTTCGGACTGGTAGCGCTCGGCGGTCTTCTTCCAGGTGTCGATCTGCTTTTTCACGGCCTCGGAAGCCTTGTCGCCGAACTGGGCATCGAGCCCTTCCGCAGCTGTGCGCATCGTCGTCTGGCGCAGTGTCTTCGCCTGGAAGAAGGACCATAGGTTGGACGCCTCGATGTTGTAGCTGAGCGCCGCTGTCTGCGCGCCTTTGCCAAGCGTTTCCGAAAAGGCGAGGACGACCGCGAGTATGGCGATCTGGAGCGCGATCTTCTTGTTGGACGGGTCGACGTGTGCGCCGCTTGACATGAGGTTCTCCTGTTTAGGGGTCCTATTTTACGCGGCGCAGGGTGGGTAAGAGCTGAGTGCATCCTTTCGCGAGATGGGCCCTCTCGTCGGCAGTGAGCCCCGCCGGATCGAACCGGTAGCGGTAATGCAGGCCCGCCAGGCTTTCGAGCTCGATGCGGGTCTCGGCGCCGAGGGCCGCGGCTGACCGGGCAATCCATTCGAGCAAGGGTTCGCTTGCCCGGCGCGGCGCGGACTTTCCAAGTTGCGCTTCGAGCGCGTAAAACTCCGAATCGCTGCCCAGGCGATCCTGCCGGCCCTTCCCAACCTTCTGCGCGAGTCGCACGAGTCCTCCCTCGGTCACCAGTTTCCAGACGAGGATGAGGGCCGCGAGCGCCACCACGCCCCATGCAAGCATCCGAGTCTCGCTGCCGTCGCGCGTGCTCCAGCGAAAGCCGAGCCAGCGAAGGAAATCGGCGATTTTCTGCCCGGTCGGTGCGAGCGACTCCTCGTCGGCAAACCAGTTAGGCGGCGTGGAATCGACATCTACCCATCGGCCATCGATGAATGCCCTTGCCCAGGCATGCGAATGACGCTCTCGCACGATCCAGGCGCCCTCCCATGCGCTCCAGTCCAGAACTGCAAAGCCGGTCGAATAGCGCGCGGGGATCCCGGCTGAGCGCAGGAGCAGGGTGGTTGCGGTCGCGAAATACTCGCAGTGTCCGCGGTGCGTGGTATTGAGGAATTCGGCCAGCGGCGTTTCGCTGCCCGGAAGGAGATCCGAGAACGGGTGATTGCGCACAGTCGCGTACTCGAAACCGCTGAGGTAAGCGGTGACGCGACGAGCGGCTTCTGCCGGGGGCAGGGCTGCCAAAGCCAGGCGCTCCACGACTGTTTGCAGGGCGGGGCGCTCCTTCGAGGGCACAACGAGGTCCTGTGCATCCGCAGGGGCGTAGCCGGGCGGCGCTGTTAAAGCGGTGCTGCCATAGAGCGCGTTGTAGAACGTCCAGGGTACGGACATCTCTGCCTGCACGGCGCCGAATGCGTTGCTGCGCACGCGGCTTGCAACAAGGTCGGCGACGCTGTCTGTGTTGAATGGAAGCGCGAGAAGCGTGCGTCCGCCTTGCACCTTCTGCGACACGCGAAGCGCTTTTGCGTCGGTGTCCGGATCAGGCGCCCCTTTGCCGCCCAACGCGAAGCGCGTGCCGTCGCCACGCGAGGCGAGCGCCTCCAAGGAGCCGTGCCGCGCCAGCCAGGATGTGCCCGCGTACTGGTTGTAGCTGGCCTGGTGCAGCAGGCTTGGCTTGTCGGGGTCGTTTTTGCCTGCGTAGACGCGCATGACGATCCCGTCGTCTGCTTTCAGTCGCCCCAACTCGCCGAGGCTTGTCGAACTGCGGTACGGGTCGAGCACGGGATCGCCGACCTGCCAGTCGATGATCCAGTCCTCGATCACGGACTGCAGCGTGTAGAGGCCGGCCTGGGCGGCGAAGCCCATGGCAACCGAAAGGCCGAGCGCGCAAGCCCACGCCGCCAGGCTGACCCGGGAAGGCCGGATCCGCGCGAGCGCTGCGGCCACAATGACGGTGACGCCCGCAAAGTAGCCATAGCCCGCCTGGTTCGCCATGCTGGCCGAAATCAAAATCATTGCGAGGTACGGGCCGGTCAGGTCGACCATCGGGTCGCGAACCTTCTCGCCGCGTGCCTTGACCTTTCTCAGGTACCTGAAGAGGGCGGTCAGCGGAAGCCTTCCCTTGACGTCCATGACCTGTGCAAGCATGAGCGGCATCACTACACCAGGCAGCCACACCAGCGAATCGTGAACCCCGGTCCGCAGGCCGTCGTTTGCTACCAGCGAAGCGGCGACAGCGACATACAGGACCATCGTGAGGTCTGCTATTCGATGCTGGTCGCGCTCGGTCAACTCGAGCCGGAGGGTCGTGATCGCCGGCAGCAGCATGGCCAGCGCGAATCCGGCCGCCGCATAACCGTTCTTGGTCTGCCAGCCCCAGAACGCGAGGGCGGCGGCAATAAGCATCGGATGAATGTGGAAGGGCGAGGTCATGGTCAAAGTCGCGCCAACCCGGCTTCGATTTGCCCGGGTTTCAACACGAGCAGGCCTTCGGCGTCTTCCGGCGTCTTTTCGCTGACCAGAAGCGCCCGGACGCCAAGGCCGGAGGCCGTGAGCGCGGCGACCAGGGCCTTGCGCCTTTTATCCCAGCCGAGCAGCACCAGCACGGCCGACGAGAGCGTGGCGCGCATGGCCAGGACCTCGCGTGAAAGTTGGTCGAACTGACTGGGCTCCGAAGGTCCGAGCCCCGCGAGAATTTCAAGCAGGTGAATGTTCGAGGCTTCGCCGCGCCCTGCGGTGTGGCATTCCGGCTGGCCCGCGACGAAGACGAGGTCGAGCAGGCATTCCTGCGTGTCGATCGTATAGACGAAAGAGGCTGCAATCGAAACGGCTTCTTCGAAGACATCGGACTCCGTCTCGGCACCGGTGTCGAGGACCAATGCGTGCCGCTCGAAGAACTCCGTTTCGTATTCCTTGACGACTGGCTCACCCGTGCGCGCGAAGCTCTTCCAGTGCACGCGCCGGAGGCTGTCGCCGGGACGGTATTCGCGCAGGCTCAGGAATTCTTCCGAATCCCCGATCGTGGAAGCAAGCGCATGCCCGCCCGGCTGGAGCAGCCGTTGCGCGGGGAGAAGGAAGTGGGGCAGCCGATAGCGTTTCGGGAGCACGACGAGACGATCCGCGAGCGATTTGGCGACGCGTCCGTAAGCCAGGCCGAACACGTCCGGCCGGACAAGGTCGATGCCATCGAACGACAGCACGCCGCGCCTGCGCGGCACCAGGCTTACGCGAACTTCGCCGCCTGTTCCCGGCGGCATGTGGCCGAGTTTTCCACCGGTGGCGCGCTCCGGCAACCTGCGCTCGATCAGGTGGCGCCAGCGAAAATAACCGCCTTTGCGGTCGACCCAGTTGCGCTGGGAAGCGCGAGGGTCGCGCGCGCGCCTGAACTCTTCATAGGTCGGCCGCAGGTTTCCGAACCGCTCGCGGATCTCAACGTCGGCGAGGGGTTTATTGGCCGTGTTCCCTACTGAAATCCGATAGGTAAGCTCTTCACCGGCGGTGGCGAACCGGGGCAGCGTGCGGCGTATTTCCACACGGGCCCTGAACATGAGGCTCAGGACCGCAGAGATCGCCAGCATCGCCGTGAGCAGCGCAAAGACCTGCGACCCGAGCGACTGGTGCGTGTCCAGGCCGACGACCGCCGCCATGAAGGCACTGGCCGCCGCGAGTTTTCCGGCGCCCGTCAGGCGCGCGCGCACAAAAGCATCGAACGCCGTAACCCAGCAAAGCAGCGCGTAATGAAGCCGCCGCATTCAGGCGGTGAGCCTAGGCCGGGACCGGGACGGAATCGAGCGCGTCCGCGACGATCGACGCGCCGCTCGATCCGGCATAACGGGCCTGGGGCTGCAGGACGATGCGGTGCGCGAGGACGCTCTGCGCCGCCTCCCTGACATGCTCGGGGTGCACGAAGGACTCGCCGTCGATCAGTGCAAGCGAGCGCGCCACTTGTGTGAGGGCGATGGAGGCGCGCGGTCCGCAGCCGAGCTGGACGGACGCGGCTTCACGCGTGGCACGCACGAGCGCCACGACATAAGCCTTGAGCTCGTCGGCAATGCGCACCGAGTGAGCCGCTTTTCTCGCACCCGACACCTCGGCGTGCGTCGCGACCGCACTGATCGAAGCCAGCGGATGCTCATGCTCCTGCGCGGTAAGCATGGCCACTTCCATGGCCGCATCGATGTAGCCGAGGGCAAGGCGCATGGCAAAGCGATCCATCTGCGCCTCGGGAAGCGGGTAGGTGCCGCGGAATTCAACCGGGTTCTGGGTGGCAATCACGAAAAAGAGCGGGTCCAGCATCTGGGTGCGGCCTTCGACGGTGACCTGCGCCTCGCCCATGACCTCAAGCAGCGCCGACTGCGTGCGGGGACTCGCGCGGTTGATCTCGTCGGCCAGCAGGATGCTCGTGAAGACGGGGCCTTCGCGGAACTCGAATTGCTGCTCGCGCGGGTTGTAGATCGAGACCCCGAGGATGTCGGAGGGCAGGAGGTCGGGAGTGAACTGGATGCGGGCAAAAGGCGCGCCGATGGATTGGGCGAGGGCCTTGGCGAGCGTCGTCTTCCCGGTGCCGGGGACGTCCTCGATCAGCACATGGCCGCCGGCGGAAAACGCCGCGAGGAGTTTGCGAACAGCGCCGTGCTGGCCCTGGAGGACCCGCTCGATATTTTTCCCGATGCGCCCGAGAACGGTCCGGGCTTCGATGGCCGTGAGCGGCACGATCGGTGCGGGTGGTGCATTCATGGCGGTCCCAGGTCGGCCATCAAGAAAGTTTGACTTTAAGTTATGTAGCCCTAACAGCAGAGCCTCTGTCCGGCCAATTCGTTTGTCATTTTAGGAAAAACTACAGGCTCGCCGCCAGCTGCGCGCCCTCCAGCATTGCGCGCTTCGCGTCGAGTTCGCCGGCCTCCCGGGCCCCGCCGATGAGGTGCGCTTTCCTGCCCCGGCCTTCGACGCCTGCGAGCAGGTCGCGCTTCGCGTCCTGCCCGGCACACAAGATTACCGTATCGGCCGCAATGCAGGCCTCTTTGCCGTCGGCCGTAATGTGGACGCCGGCGTCGTCGATCCTGCGGTACTCCACGCCCTTGATCATGGCCACGCCATTGCGGGCAAGTTCGATCCGGTGAACCCAGCCGGTGGACAAGCCCAGTGTCTTGCCGAAGGGGGTGGCGGAGCGCTTGAGCATGGTGATGCGATGGGGTGGGCGAGCTGCCGCCGGACCTTTTGCGTCGAGCCCGCCAGATGCGGCCGGGTCTTTTGTGATGCCCCAGTGGGTTGCGAACGCTTGGGGATCGGTTTGCGAATGGCCCTCTTTTTCGAGCAGGTAAAGCGCGAGGTCGAAGCCAATGCCGCCCGCGCCGATGATCACGACGTTCTGGCCGACCGTGATTTTTCCGCGCAGGACGTCCACGTAGCCGGCTACCTTCGGATGATCGATGCCGGGAATGTCGGGCCGGCGCGGATCGATGCCCGTGGCCAGGATGATTTCGTCGAACGCAGCGAGCTCGGCGTCGCTCGCTTTCACGCCAAGGGATACGGTCACGCCGGCGCGCTTCATGCGCTCCGCGTAATAGGCGACGCTCTCGGCGAATTCCTGCTTGCCCGGGATGCGCTTGGCGAGGTTGAACTGGCCCCCGAGTTCTCCCGCCTGCTCGAACAGCGTGACCGCATGCCCGCGCTCGGCGGCGATCGCCGCGCAGGAAAGCCCTGCGGGTCCGCCGCCAACGACGGCCACTTTCTTCTTGCGAGCGGCCGGAAGGTAGGCGAGCTGCGTTTCGCGCCCCGCCCGGGGGTTGACCAGGCATGAGGCGAATTGCCCGGAGAAGATGTGGTCGAGACAGGCCTGGTTGCAGGCGATGCAGATGTTGATGCCCGCGCGGTCACCCGCTTTGGCCTTGTTCGCGAACTCGGCGTCTGCAAGCATGCTGCGCGCGAGCGACACCATGTCCGCATCGCCCCGCGCGATGATCTCTTCACCGATCTCAGGGGCGTTGATGCGGTTCGACGCGACCAGCGGCAGCTTGACCGCCTCGCGCAGACGGCGCGTTACCCACGCAAAGCCGCCGCGCGGCACGGCCTGCGCGATCGTCGGGATGCGTGCCTCGTGCCAGCCGATGCCCGTATTCATGATGTCGGCGCCCGCGGCCTCGATCGCCCGCGCCATGGTCAGGATCTCTTCGGTGGTCTGGCCGCCTTCTACAAGTTCGAGCGCCGACAGGCGGTAGATGAGGATGAAGTCCTTGCCCGACGCAGCGCGCGTCCTGCGCACGACTTCGATGCCAAAGCGCATGCGGTTCTCGAAACTGCCGCCCCAGTCGTCCTGGCGCTGATTCGTGCGCAGCGCGAGGAACTGGGTGATCAGGTAGCCCTCCGATCCCATGATCTCCACGCCGTCGTACCCGGCTTCACGAGCGAGCACCGCGGAGCGGGCGAAAGCGTCGATGGTCGTTTCGATCTCGGCGGCAGTCAGCTCGCGCGGCGAGTTCGGGTTGATGGGCGAGCGGATGGCGGAAGGCGCAACGATGCGCGGATGCTTGCCGTAGCGGCCCGCATGGAGGATCTGGAGGCAGACGCGGCCGCCTGCTTCATGCACCGCGCGCGGGATGGGCTTGTGGCGATCGCGATCGGAGGTGGAAGCCATTTCGGCTGCATGGCCGCTGAGATTCCCCGCGTCATCGGGGGAAAAGCCGCCGGTCACGATCAACGCTGCGCCGCCGGCGGCACGCTCCGCATAGAAGGCCGCGAGCCGTTCGATCCCATCCGGGAGTTCTTCCAGCCCCGTATGCATCGAGCCCATCATGATGCGGTTAGGCAGCTTGACGAAGCCGAGGTCGAGCGGCTGGAACAGGTGCGGATACGCTGGCATGAACCCTCCCTTGGGGAGGCGTGATTGTAGCCGCTGCGTCGTTCAGGCCCTGCGCTTGCGCTCCATCTTCAGCAACTTTTGCTTGCGGCCAATTCCCCACGCATAACCGCCCAGTCCGCCATCGGTGCGAAGCGCGCGATGACAGGGGATGGCCAGCGCCACGGGGTTCGCACCGCACGCACTGCCGACGGCCCTGACTGCGTTTGGCGCGCCGATGGCGACAGCGATCTGCTTGTAAGTCCGGGTTTCGCCCTGTGGGATCTGGCGCAGGACCGCCCACACGCGCTGCTGGAAAACCGTTCCGCGGATGTCAAGCGGGAGCTTGGTGAGGGTGGCGTCGCCCGAGAGGAAGGCCAGGACACGCTGCTGGATTTCCATGAGGCTGCGGCGCTCCTCCGTTAAGTTCGCTTCACTGAACTCATCGATCAGCATGCGCGTGAGTTGCGCCGGCTCGTCGCCGAGCTTGACCGAGCACAGCCCGCGTTCAGTTGAAGCGAGCAGGACGCAGCCAAGGGGCGACTGGAATGTCGTATAACCAATCGACAGGCCCTTACCTTTTGCGCGGTACGCACGCGCGGCCATGCCGAGGTCGGCGGCGGCTTTCTCGTAGAAGCGCGAAAGCGAACCGTAGCCGGCCTCGAACACCGCATCGGTCACGCGACTGCCGCCGGCCAAGGCCCGCTTGGTGTCCTGCAGGCGAAGCGCCTGTTGATAGTCGCGGGGCGACAACCCGAGCGTCCGCTTGAAACAGCGCTGAAGGTGAAAAGGGCTCGCGCCCACTGCGCGTCCGAGTTCTTCGAGCGTGGTTCGTTCGCCGCGTCGCTTGTCGAGATAAGCACGCGCCCGGTCTATGAGGTCAGAGGTCGGTTCCATGGCTCCCAGAGTAGCGAAACCCCCGACCCAA